>JAGXBE010000021.1 GCA_018971265.1 Patescibacteria group bacterium | reverse complement strand
CACCCCCGCCGCCCAAAAAGGGATCCAGAGCATCTGCACCGCCCAGAGAGTGATACCGATCGGTCCGAAGAGGAGGGCCTCGATAACAAGCAGTATGCCGATACCGAGTTTCTCGTGCGGTGTGTACAGTTTCCGCTCAATCCAATCGTCCGGAATGCCGTACCCGCGGCGCGCAATAAGAACTGTATCCTTTGCCGCCCTGCGGTAAAGCTCGGCGCCTTCAAAAAGGACTTTTCCGAGCCCTAGGACTTGCGGGCTGTGCGGATCTTTCGCGGTCTCGCATTCTGCGTGGTGCTCGCGATGAATCGCGGCCCACACTTTCGTTTTCATCCCCGTGGTAAGCCACAACCAAAAGCGGAAAAAGTGGCGTACGGCGGGATGCAGTTCGAGCGCGCGGTGTGCGCTGTAGCGGTGTAGAAATATCGTCACCGCCGCGATGGTGATGTGCGTGGTGACGAGGACAATTGCCACGCACCCCCACCATGACAGACGAAATACTCCGGAAAGAATCCCCAGTACCGTATCCATAGCCGTTTCTCCTAAAGAGCAGTTGACCGCATCGAGTATAACAAAAGCTGCCCGCAGGCGCGGGTGTATAAACGCACAGTCGCACCGCACACTCTGGTATCATTCCTATATGCCTAGCGGCGTTATTTTTGAGTGGGAGGGACGGGAACACAACCGCAATCCGAAAAGCGCGGATTGGTATTGGGTGCTTGGCATTGTTGGTGCCGCCATTGTCGTAGCCCTGGTGCTCTTTGGCGATTACTTAGTTGCGGTCATGGTTGTCGTTGCGGCAATAGCGCTTGCACTCCACGCCGCGAAACATCCTCCCCTACACCGCTTTCGTCTTGTCGAGCAAGGGCTTCTCATCGGCGACGAACTTCATCCTTTCAGCCGAATGCTTTCTTTCTCGGTTCTTGAAGACATCGACGGCGAACTCCCTCCCCTGCTCTCCATCAAAAATGAGAGCTGGCTGTCGCCGCACCTGCTTGTCCCGCTTGAGGGTGTTGACGCGGAAACGGTCTACGCGTACTTTCTCCACCATGTTGATGAGGGCGAGCACACGCACACGCTCAACGATTTGGTTGCGGCGTGGCTCGGATTTTGAAAAAACACGTGCACGCGGTAGAGTCAGTTCACGGCCCCATGAGGGATCGCGATTGAATTTGCTCTCGTCGTTCAACGGATAGGACACCGGCTTGCGGAGCCGGCAATAGAGGTTCGATTCCTCTCGAGAGCACAAAAGAAATGCGGGGCGTTTTTGGCCCTCGAGATTTGTGTTCCGCGATATAAATGAGATGTTGGCCTTATTCTCCCGCTTGCGGCTCAGCAGCGCCGAGAGCGGGTAAATAGCGTTTGATCAGCCCGTATATTATCGTGGTTGCGCCGATGGCGATGATAAACGAACCGAGAATATCCAGGATATGGTGCACGCCAGCAAGGACGCGGGCGGCGCCGACGAGGATTGCCAAGATCCACAGCACGATACCGAGCCGCTTGCTGAATACCGTCACAATCGCTGCGATTGTCCCCATAAGGAGCGCGTGATCGGATGGAAATCCATTATCCGCAGCGTGAGGAAGAAGCGGTGTTATGTGGAGCACGACGAACGGCCGCGGATCGTAGTAGAGAGTGCCGGCGAGCAAACCGGAAAGATAGCTGAGAGGGAGCGTAAAAACAGAGATGAGCAGGAATCGTCTTCGCTGCGCGCGTTTCGCATAAAAGAAGTAGCTGATGAATATCGCAACAGAAGCAAGGTAGACGTATGAGCCGATAAAAACGATGGTCTCGTTCATGTGTAGTAGTCGTGACAGGCTGGTTGCAGTATTATACACCGCCCGTAAATACGTTAGAATGGGGCCGAGATTTATGCCGCAAGAAACACAACGGGAAAAAATAATTCATAGGGTGTTCGTGTGGGGCGTCTTGCTCAAGGCGTTCGACGGTGTACTCGAGATACTGGGTGGCATCGCGCTCCTTTTCACTGGAGCGCTTACCGAGCTTGCCATGACCCTTGTCCGAGACGAACTTATTGAAGATCCGCACGACTTCCTCGCAACATACTTTCAGCATGCATTGCCTTCGTTTCTCGCGCACTCCGGATGGTTTGCCGCAGCGTATCTCTTCAGCCACGGCGTCATAAAAATAGTCTTGGTCATCGGTCTTTTGCGCGACCGGTTGTGGGCGTACCCGTCTGCCATCATCGTATTTACTCTGTTTATCATCTATCAAATCTATCGCTATGCGTTCACGCACTCGCTCTTTCTCATATTCTTTACTGCGCTTGACCTGGTGGTCATCTGGCTTACTTGGCACGAGTACCGCTACTTCAAGAAGTATCGGGTGTTTGCGCAATAGGAAACATGCCAAGAAATGTGCGCCGGTCTGCTACACTACTTTCAAATGATCGAATACATTTTTGCGTTTCTTGCGGGCGGTACATTCACACTGCTGGTGACTGTGCTTGAGATTTACGGCTTTCCGACGCTCTCGCGCGTGGCGGCTCTCTTTCCGGTTGTCACGTGGCTCTCGTATCTTTTCATCGGGCACATCGACGGCGCCCTAGCCGTTTCGCGACATGCGCATTTTGTCATGCTCGGGACGCTTGTCGCATGGATGCCGTATATGTTCATCATCTACTATTTCGCTCCGCGCATCGGCGTCGCGCGGGCAATAGTGCTTGGTATTGTTGTATTCTTGCTCCTCGCCTTCGGCTTTGCGGCAGTGTATAACAAGTGGGTCTGATGATATGGCTTCCGTCGTTCAACGGACAGGATATCTCCCTCCGAAGGAGATGATACTGGTTCGACTCCAGTCGGAAGCACACTAAAAGAATCGGCGCCGCTTTGTGGCGCCGATTCTTTTAGTGTGCTGTGGCTTGAGCTACGCCTTTGCCTTTTTGAGTACTGCGGCAAGACGCGACTTCTTGCGAGCGGCGGTATTGCTCTTGACGACGCCGCGCTTCTTCGCCTTGTCGATAGCAGCATAAGCCGCAGGAAGCAGCTTCTCTGCTCCGGACACGTCTTTGGCGATGATCGCTTTGGTAAGCGCCTTGGTCGCATCATAGAGCGCGGCCTTGCGGCGCAGGTTAAAGACGCGCTTCTTCTTTGAAGAGCGTATCGCTTTCTTTGCGGAACTGGTGATAGCCATGTCTGGCTAATCTAATGTATGCGGCGCATATACGCAAGAGTGATAGGATATGGCAATGATTCGGCAAATTCGCGGACAAGTGCTTTCTGTCGGGGTGACGAGCGCCGTCATCGAGGTCGCCGGTCTCGGTATTGAGGTGCGCATGAGCGTGCCTGAAACGCTTTCAGTGGGCGGCGAGGCGCGCCTCGCGACACATCTGGCGCTGAAACAAGACGGAATGGAGCTCTATGGTTTTGTTGACGTACTGGACCGTGATTTCTTTGAGCTCATACTTTCGGTCTCGGGCGTGGGTCCGAAGACCGCGCTCTCTATCCTTCGGCGAGCTCCGCGCACGGCGCTTGAAGGCGCTATCGGCAAGCGTGACCTTGCGTACCTCACCAAGGTCGTCGGGCTCGGCAAAAAAAGCGCGGAGAAAATGTTGGTCGAACTTTCGGAAAAAGTTGGCGCAGCGGCACACGATGACGCGGACGGCGAAGTTTTCGATACGCTTGTCGCGCTCGGTTATACCGAGCGCGAGGCGCGCAATGCCCTTCAGGCGGTTCCGGATAGTGTCGATGGCAAAGAGGCGCGGCTCAAGGCGGCACTTTCGGCGCGCCCATGAAGTACTTGCGTCGGCGACTGCTTGCGCCCTACCACTACCTATGGGCGGTGCTCGCAGCTGCCTGGTATAGATTCCCGGCCCGGAGTTTTGTTGTGGTCGGAATCACCGGCACCAAAGGCAAATCCTCGGTCGCGGAAATGCTCTTTGCAATACTCACAATGGCGGGACACCGCACCGCGCTCGCCGGCACCATCCGCTTCGCGGCCGCCGAGGAGTCCCGGCCGAATCTTTTCAAAATGACTTTGCCCGGGCGGGGTTTTATTCAAAAGTTCCTCGCCGAGGCGCGGGCGAAAGCGTGTACGCACACCATTATCGAGATTACCAGCGAGGCCGTTCTTCAGTATCGACATCTCCTGCTCGATCTCGATGCGCTTGTTTTCACGAACCTCCAAAAAGAACATGTCGAGTCGCACGGCTCGATGGAGAATTATGCACGCGCGAAATTCAAAATCGGCGAGTCCCTCGCGACCTCTCCCAAACGCCCGCGAGCGATTATCGCGAACGCCGACTCCCCGTATGCGCCGCCGTATCTTGCGCTTCCGGTCGAGGCGCACATTCCCTTTTCTTTTGCGGACGCTCGAGAAACCGCGATTTCCGAAGAAAGAGTCTCGTTCCACTATAAGGGTGTGCCCTTCTCGATTCCCCAGCCCGGGGATTTTTCTATACTGAATGCGCTTGCGGCCGTTAAAACGGCCGAGTGGCTCGGCGTACCGCTTGCGGTCTGCGCGAAGGCGCTTGCGGGACTCGCGCGCATTCCCGGGCGCACGGAACGAATCGACTCCGGACAAGATTTCCTCGCGATTGTCGACTACGCGCATACGCCGGATTCGCTCCGCGCACTTTACGCCGCGTTTCCGAATCGCCGGAAAATTTGCGTGCTCGGGAACACCGGCGGCGGACGTGACCGGTGGAAACGCTCCTTGATGGGGCAAATTGCAGACGAAGCGTGTGAGAAAGTCATCCTTACGAACGAGGATCCGTACGACGAGGATCCGTACGGCATCATCGACGAAATCGCGCTGGGGATGCGGCGTCCGCCTGAAATTATCGTGGACCGGCGCGCGGCTATCCGCGCGGCGCTACGCGCAGCACGTTCGGGTGACGCGGTTCTCATCTCCGGCAAAGGTACCGATCCTTTTATTATGGGTGCGCATGGCGCAAAAACACCATGGAGTGATGCGCAGGTTGTTCGCGAGGAACTCGAACGGCTTCTGGCGTAATACGGACGTTTGCTGGTACTATCCCTTTGTATGAAGCATGAGGCATGGTTTTTCTTCGGCGTATTCCTCTTCATATTCATCATTTGGGTCGCTATTGGCGGCCCGACGCGACCGATTGCTTTTTCCGTCCCGGCGCTTCCGCAGCCGAGTACGTCTGGCGGTGGAACTTATCTGTCGCTTCCGCGGGCGCCCTATGGTATTGGCGACTCAAATGTTTCTTTGCCCGGCTCTTCAAACGGAGAAAGCGTTCCGAGCAACACGGAAACGTTGCTGCCCTCTTTCATCGGCAGCGGCTTCGGCTCTGTTTCGCCCTATCGTACTGTTGTTTCGATGAATCACTATGTGTCGGGTGCAGGGGCGGAAAATCCCGAGGACGAATACGTCGAGATCACGGTCTCGGGCAGCGCGGGCGTCCCGGTTGATCTTTCCGGATGGACGCTCGAGAGCGATGCGACTGGCGCTGCCAGCATTATCCCAAAAGGAACCGAGGTTCCTACCTCCGGCATCGTGAACGCTGCACAAGATATCGTTCTTACTCCGGGAGAACGGGCGCTTGTTATCTCCGGTCAATCGCCCATCGGGGCATCCTTCCGAGAAAATAAATGCATCGGCTATTTCAGCACTTTTCAGCACTTCTCGCCGCCGCTGCCGCAAAATTGTCCCGTACCCTCCGACGAACTCGCCTCCCGCTACGGCACCGGCTATATTCGCGATGCCGCCTGCATTGACTATGTCGACACTCTTTCCCGCTGTCAGGTCGCCCTTTCGCCGCCCGTTGGCGCATCAAGCGCCTGCCAGAGTTTTCTGGTAAAGTATCTCAATTACAATGGTTGTGTCGACGCGCATGGGGGTGATGCGGATTTCAAGGGCGACACCTGGCGCATTTATCTTGGCCGCACAAACTCGATGTGGCGTACTCGGCACGAGGTGGTGAAGCTCCTCGACGCGCAAGGCAAAACCGTCGATGCGTTTGGCTACTAGAAGAAACGGGCTGTAAGTGGTAGAAATATCAATACGTCGGACATGCGCGTCGCGCCCGTATGGATTGCCATACTGTGCGCTCGTTCGGCGGGAAAGAAGTCGAGCGAGCTCGTTTCTTTCTACCTCACTCGCGCCCGTAGCTCAGCTGGTAGAGCAGCTCCCTTTTAAGGAGAAGGTCGCAGGATCGTTCCCTGCCGGGCGCACCACGTAGAAAAACTCTGGTTTGTCTAAATGACTTGCCCTATCCTTATATCGAGAGCGCGAAACGTTCGAGCGAAAGGGAGAGGTCGAGGCCGCCGCGGCGAGAGTCTTGCAGAAGCTTTAGGAGCATTAGCGAGAGTTGCCGCGATTCTTGCGGTTTCCATGCGCGACTGCCTTTTTCCATCAGGTTGCGAGCTTTCCAGTGGAGAAGGCCGTGGAGCATCTCGGGCGCGTCGCCGGTGCGGAGCGCGCGATTGATTTCCAACCAGAGTTTCCCGCGACTTCGCTCGGCAAGAGCGTTTACTAAACCAGTATTGAAGCCGTGTGCGGCGTCGCGCGTGACGGGTTTATCGTACTTGTACTCTACTTTCGCTTTCGCTGCGAGCTTTTTTGCTTTCGCCGATGCGAGCTTGGGTGCGAGGATGACGATTGCATTGTCAGAAGCGGCGAGCACATCAAACCGCTCTTCGAAAATACTTGATGCGCTATCGTCTCCCCCGCCCTCCTCTGTATCGTCGGCCGTGCGTGCGCTCGGGAACGGGTCGTCGATGAGCACGAGAAGTCGTCTGATAAAAAGTCCGCCCGATAGAGACGCATCCTCGAGCGCAGAGCCGGTCAATTCTTCGCGTGAAAGACGCAAATACGTGAGGTTTGGCTCTTTCGCGCGCGCTTTCGCAACCCACTCGAACGCTTTCGCGCGCGCCTTCTCGACATCCGTTCCATGAAAGAGATAAATCATTATGCGTGCATAGCGCCCCAATCGGGACCTGATTTTATCATCGCGAGGACAGGTACGCCGCGCGTCTCCTCGCTCGGCAGAACGGATTCCATTATTTTCTTGATGCGCGCACTGAGCTCGGTTGCGCGGGTAGTTTTGATCTCATAGACGAGCTCGTCGTGCACCTGCAGCAATAAGTGCGCGTCCGTGCTTGCGAGCTCCTTCTCCAACATCTCGTCCACACGAACCATCGCAAGCTTAATAATGTCCGCCTGCGTACCTTGGATGGGTGCGTTGACCGCCATGCGCTCGGCCTGTGCCCGTACATACGGCAACGACGATTTCATCTCTGGGAATTGGCGGCGGCGTCCGAAAAGCGTCTCGGTGTAGCCGTGCTTGCGCGCGAAGCCCTTTGTTTTTTCCAGATACTCCGAGAGTGTCTTGAACTGTCCAAAATACTCCTCGTAGAAGGCGTGCGCTTCGGCGGTCGTGGTGCCGAGCTGTTGCCGCAGCGCGTTCACGCCCATGCCATAGAGAATGCCGAAATTGATGACTTTCGCTCGCCGCCGCATTTCTTGATCGACCTCTTCCGGCGCGACATGAAACACTTGCGACGCGACCTCTCGGTGCACATCGCGGCCGTTCCGAAAAATTTCGCACAGCTTTTCGTCACCAGAGAGAATTGCTGCCAGGCGCAGTTCTATCTGCGAATAGTCGAGTGCGACAAGGATGAACCCTGGCGCCGCGATGAAGGCGCGGCGTATCGCCCGGCCGCGCTCGCTGTGAAGCGGGATGTTTTGAAGGTTCGGATTTTGCGACGCAAGACGGCCGGTTGTGGTACCGGTTTGGAGAAATTCGGCGTGGAGTCGGTTCTCGGCATCGAGCATGGGCGGGAGGGTTTCGATGTAGGTTGAGAGAAGCTTCTTCAGCTCGCGATATTCGATGATATCGTCGACAATGGGGTGTGTGCTGCGAATCTTTTCGAGCTCACTTTCGCGTGTGGAGCGCGCGCCTCCTGCGGTTTTCTTCTGCCGCTCTGGGACGAGCTTGAGTTCGTCGAAAAGCACTTCGCCGAGCTGTTTGGGCGAGCTCACGTTGAATGCGCGCCCGGCAGCCCTGTGAATGCGCCTCTCTATCTCTTCAAGCTCAGAGCGATATTTCAAAGCGAGCACACTGAGCACCGCTGGGTCAATAAGGACTCCTCTTGCTTCCATATTGCGAATGATGGGAATGAGCGGTTTTTCTATACGCTCATATACGTCGTGCACCCTTCCTTGCTCGATTAGTCGTTTCTCGAGCGCCGCGTATGCAGCGTCGAACGTCCGTTCTTTGGTAAAAGCGAGGATATCGTCCGGAGACGGGTTTGTGAACTCGGAGGAAATGAGCCAGAGCATCATTTGAGCTTCGGCGAGACGCCCGGACGGAATTTCCGAGTCCAGCGACTCTACGACAGCAGAGGCGAGATCCGAGGACTCGAGAAGTCCCGCCCGGGCGTCGGTGCTGCCGGCCGATTTTATGAGGACACTCCGAGCCCGCTCCCGCAATGAGCGGAACCCGAATTCATCAAAGAGCGCCAGCACCTTTTGTATATCGACACTTTCGCGCCACGGCCGTCCCGGCAGCGCGAAAGCGATCGGTGCATCGAGCCGTATCGTCGCAAGCGACTTGGAGAAACGGGCGTCTTCTTCGTTTTCTTTCAAGAGCATAATGGTGCGGGCTTTTATGCCTTTTTTCAGAAATGTCCCGTCGTCTTTCTTGAGCGCCGCGTATATCTTTTCAATTGAGCCGAAGTTCGAGATGAGTGCGGTCGCGCTTTTCTCACCAATGCCTTTTATGCCTTTTATGTTGTCGGAGGGGTCGCCGCGCAAGCCCTTCCAATCGGGGATGAGCGTGGGAAGAAAGCCGAAACGCGCAAGCACCGCTTTCTCGTCGTACAGGATAGTGTCGGTAATTCCCTTTTTTAGGGTGTAGACGCGCACGCGCTCGTCGTCGACGAGCTGGAGCGTGTCCATATCGCCCGAGGCAATGATGACATCTATGCTCTTTTCTTTTCGCAGCTCGTGCGCGATGGTGCCGAGAAGGTCGTCGGCCTCGAACCCTTCCCGCTCGTAAAGCGGAACCCCAAATGCCTCAAAGACTTTCCGCGATTCTCGTATCTGGAGCGCAAGCGCATCGTCGGTCTTTACGCGTGTTGCTTTATAGCCCTCATATGCCTCATGGCGGATGGTCGGTTTCGGCAAATCGAAACAGGCGGCAAGGTAGTCGGGCGAGAGATCGGTGATGATCTTAAGCAGCATTGCGACAAGGCCATAGAGCGCGCCGGTTGGCGCGCCGGTGGGGCCCGTAAACTCCGGGAGCGCATGGTACGCGCGGTGGATAATCGCATGCGTGTCGAGAAGCACAATGCGTTTCTTTTGTGCTGTTTTAGCCATAGGAAATGGTGCGAGCGCCATCGGGAAGTGCCTCGATCGAAATACGCGCTGCCGGTTTCGGGAGCGCGTCAAGAACTTTTTCCGGCCACTCGAGAAAAACAAGATTTTGGGCGTCCTGCATAAGCTCGTCGAAGCCGAGCGCAGCAAGGTCGCTTCCTTTTTCAAGCCGGTACGCGTCGATATGGACGAGCCGCGCAAAGCCGGACACCGGGTGTCCGGCTTTGC
>JAGXBE010000020.1 GCA_018971265.1 Patescibacteria group bacterium | reverse complement strand
CCTTCCTTACATTCGCTTCGGGCGGCGCGTTCACGCAGTTCTCGCACGAATTCCAGACGCTTTCGGACGCGGGCGAAGACACGGTGTATTTGCATCGCGCGAAAAAAATCGCGATTAACAAAGAAGTGCTTACCGACGAGGTCCTCACCCAGCTTGGCGTCGCGCGCGGGGAGCTCGAGGAGGTGAAGGCCATAGAAGTGGGGAATATTTTCGACTTCGGCGGCGTGAAATCAAAACAGCTCGGACTTTTCTATAAGAACGACGTAGGCGAGGAAGTCCCGGTACATCTCGGTTCATACGGCATCGGCATTACGCGGCTCATGGGAACCGTGGTTGAAGCGCTCTCCGATGAGAAAGGACTCGTGTGGCCCGAAAGCATCGCGCCGTTTGCGCTCCACCTTGTTTCTCTCGGAAAGGACGGTGACGAGGTCTCGCGCGCGGCGGATGCGCTGTATGACGATTTAGTGAAGGCGGGAAAGGATGTTCTTTACGATGACCGCGACTTCCGCGCCGGAGAAAAATTCGCGGAAAGCGACCTCATCGGCATCCCGAAGCGCATCGTGGTCGGCAAAGATGCGGCCGCAAACGGTATCTTTGAGGTGGTTGACCGCGCAACCGGCGCGGTTTCGAGAGAGTCGCGCGAGAAACTCCTCGCGAAATAATATGGCGCGATTTTCAAAAAACCCGTTCTTTAGCAGTGACATAGCGATCGACCTCGGAACTGCGAACACGCTCGTGTACGTACGCGGCCGCGGTGTCGTTATAAACGAACCCTCGGTGGTGGCGGTCAACGATAAGACCAACCAGGTCGTGGCGGTGGGAAAATCGGCAAAAGCGATGATCGGAAAGACGCCTCTGCATATCCGCACCGTACGCCCTTTGTCGCACGGCGTCATTTCCGATTTCGAAGTGACCGAAGAGCTGCTCACGTATTTCATTAGCAAGGCGCAGGGCGGCCGCGCTCGGCTTTTCGGTCCGCGGGTTGTCATCGGGGTGCCGACCGGCGTAACCAACGTGCAGAGTCGAGCCGTGCGTGACGCCGCGAAGAACGCGGGTGCGCGCGAAGCGATTATCCTCGAGGAACCCGTCGCGGGCGCCATCGGCGCAAAACTTCCGGTTTCCGAATCGATAGGCACGATGGTGCTCGATATCGGCGGCGGTACGACCGATATTGCCGTCATTGCGCTTGGAGGCACGGTTGCCGCCAAGAGTTCGCACATCGCGGGCGACCGTTTGAACGAGAACATAATTGATTTCGTGCGCAGCGAATTCAAGCTCGGCATCGGAGAACGTACGGCCGAGGAAGTCAAAATAGCGATCGGCGCAGTTACGCCGCTTACGGAGACACTCACCCGAAGCGTGCGAGGCCGCGACTTTGCAACGGGGCTTCCGCGCGAGATTGCGCTTACCGACGCGCATGTCCGCGAGGCCATCGCACCCTCTCTTGATGCGCTGATGGACACGATAAAGGAGGTCATTGAGGCGACACCGCCCGAACTCCTTTCTGATGTTCTTGAGCACGGGGTTACCGTCTTTGGAGGCGGTGCTCTTCTGCGCGGTCTGCCGCAAGCGCTTGCGAAAATGCTGGGCGTTCCGGTCAGGGTCACTCCCGATCCGCTCACGGCGGTCGTGCGAGGAGCTGGCATCGTCACTGAGAACCCGGCACCCTACGCAGACTTCTTTATCGATGAGGAAGATATTCTCAGCGAAGCGTAACGCGCTTTTATCGCTCGCGAATTTCTCGTGGGGTACGCTCGCGCTCGCGTTCGCGCTTTGCGCGTTGCTCGTGCGGCTTGTCGCACCAAATCTTTTTTGGCAGGTTTTTGCGCCGACTTTCCGTGTTGCCGACACGTTTGCCGGAGAAATCCGCTTTCTTTCCGATAGTCTCGGCAATGCGGCAGCGCTTTCTCTACAAAACGACAACCTTGCGAAGGAAAATGCGGCTCTTGCGGACGAAAACAAGACGCTTCTCAAGAAAGTAAACGACGTCTCGGCGCTTCTCGGTTTCTCGGCGCCACAGAAGGGCGATCCGGGAATTCTCGCCGGTGTTCTTGCTCGGCCGCCGGAAAGCCCCTACGACACGCTCGTACTTGCCGCAGGCAAGAGCACAGGAGTCGTGCGCGGTATGGAGGCGTATGGAGCGGGCGGCGTGCCACTCGGCATCGTTACCGACGTTCTCGACGATTTTTCGCGCGCGACGCTTTTCTCAGCACCGGGAATGTTGACTTATGGGTGGGTCGGGGCGCACGCAACCATACCCGTTACAATCACCGGCGCAGGAGCGGGAACGATGAATGCGTCGGTCCCGCGCTCCGCGGGTATTGTTGTCGGTGACAGCGTGTTTGTGCCGGGTCCGGGGATGCTCCCCATCGGCAGCGTCACGCGCGTCGATAGCGACCCCTCATCTCCATCGGTGACGCTGCGCATCCTTCCTTTGCTGAATCCTTTCTCGGTTACATGGGTAGTAATACGCAATGTCGGGACTTCTCTCGTCGCGACTTCGACCTCATGATGCGCGGGACACTCGTTCTCCTTTCTTTCGTTTCCGCCATATTTTTCCCGTGGCCGCTTACGGTCACCTTCGCGTTCGTTTCTTCGCTCGTTGAACCGCTCGTACCGCTCGCGGTCGGTATCTTCGCCGATACGCTCTACTACACGCCTCACGCAGGGGTGGTGCCGATCTTCACCCTTGCGGGTGTCATTGCGACTTTCGGCGCGCTGTTCGTGCGCAGTCGGCTCCGGACGGGTATCATTAAGGAATGAAGTTGAAATGGCGACGCACGCGAAGGCGACGAGATCCTGAAATTGCTCCGGATGAAATATTTTTAGACGCATCGAATGTTCCTGAATACGATCGTGCGCGTTTCGAGGGACGGCTTGAGAAACCTCTTTCGAGAGGGACGTTTTTCGGGATATCTATTGCAATCGCGCTCCTCATCGGCACTCTCGTTGTTCGTTCGTGGAACCTTGAACTTACCAACGGCGCCGCTTTTGCCGCAGAAAGTGCGCATAACGTTCTCGAGACCGCTTTGTTACTTGCTCCGCGCGGCGTCATCACCGATCGCAACGGGGTAGTGCTTGCAGAAAATATCGAGGGAGGAGACGGCAGCATAAAACGCAATTACCCCGTGCCCGCTCTCGGCCAAATCATAGGGTATGTTTCGTATCCGAAAAAAGACGCACACGGAGTATATTACGACACGAGCGAGACCGGCATTGCCGGTCTCGAAGCGAAATATAATTCGTTTCTTGCGGGCACAAACGGTCAAATCCTCACGGAAAAAGATGCACTCGGGAATGTTCGCTCGACCGGCATTATCGTTCCCGCGAGAGAGGGAGAAACGCTCAGGCTTTCCATCGACAACTCGCTCGAGGTTCCTTTTGCGCAGGCAATCAAGGACGTCGTGCAGAGCCAGAACTTCATCGCCGGCGCCGGCGTCATTCTCGATGTTCATACCGGCGCTGTGCGCGCTATCGTTTCGTATCCGAGTTACGACCCGAATGTCATGGCAAATGGCGGTCCCTCAAATATCATCGCCGGCTACAATAGCGATCCCGGACGCCCCTTCCTCGATCATGCCGTGCAGGGTATCTATACACCCGGCTCCATCGTGAAGCCGTTTGTCGCTTCGGGGGCGCTCACCGACGGAATCATTACACCGGACACGACAATCGATGATCCCGGGTTTCTTTCGCTGCCCGATCCCTATCATGCGGGCAAGACATTTATCTATAAAGGATGGAAGGCGCTCGGCATTGTCGATGTGCGGAAAGCGATTGCATGGTCTTCAGACGTGTTTTTCTATACGATCGGCGGAGGTTTCCAAAACCAAAAAGGTCTCGGTATCGATCGACTCGATTACTGGTACCGGCAGTTCGGCCTGGGGAGCACAACCGGTATCGACCTCCCGGAAGAAGCGGGCGGACTCATACCGACTCCCGCATGGAAAGAAAATATTTTCGAGGAACCATGGTACCTCGGTGACACGTACTTCACGGCGATCGGACAATATTCGATGCAGGTAACGCCGATACAGATGGCGCGCGCAACCGCCGCCGTGGCGAATGGGGGCCTGCTTTATACGCCCACCATGCTCGCGGGGCAGACGCCTTCGTATACGCGCGTTCCGGTCAACGCCTCCGCTCTTGCGGTCGTGCGCGAAGGTATGCGCGCTGGAGTAACGGGAGCCCTCGCAACCGCAATCGATCTCCCTTATATAAGTGTCGCGGCGAAAACCGGCACCGCACAGACAGGCGTACGCAACCAGTATGACAACGCGTGGGTTGAAGGGTTTTTCCCCTACGACAATCCGCAATACGCTTTCGCGGTCGTGCTCGAACGAGGGCCTTCCGGTGTGGGCGAACAGGCGGTGAATGTCATGAGGGACCTCTTTGATGCGCTCCATACCATGAATTCATCCTATATCAACGGAATTGCAGTCACGGCCCCCCAATAGCGAAGCATCACTTGCACTCCGAAAGTCCTCACGTACAATGGTACGACCAGCATATCCATATGCCCAACGCACAAGATCCCGTCGTCTCGCAAGAGAAGTTTGACGAAATGGTAAAAGAACTCGAGCATCTCAAAACGGTGCGTCGTACCGAGATTGCAAAAAATCTCGAGTACGCCCGTTCGCTTGGCGACCTTTCGGAAAACGCGGAATACCAAGAGGCGCGGGACCTGCAGGCCGCGACCGAGGAACGCATCAAGAAGTTGGAGGAGTTCGTGAAATACTCGAAAATCATCACTGAAGGCAAGAAAAAGAACGAGGTCGGTTTCGGTTCTAAAGTATCGATTAGGAAGGAGGGAGACTCGAATTTGCACGAATATACCATCGTGGGAAGCGAGGAAGTCGACATGCGTGTCAAAAAACTATCGCATATTTCGCCTCTGGGGGCCGCTTTGATGGGGAAGAAGAAGGGCGACGTGTTTACGTTCCAGACCCCTGCGGGCAAACAAACGTATACGATCGAGAAGGTGAGCTAGCCGCCCGCGGGCCGGATGATATAGTGTTCTCATGGCTTTGCTTGAAACGGTGCAAGCAGAAAGAATTGCGAAGATAGCTCGACTTAAAGAAGCGGGCATGGACGCGTACCCGGCGCGAACTGGCCGCACGCACACGATCGGCCAGTTTCTCGAAAACCACGGGGTCCTCGAAAAAAATAGCGAACAGGTCGCGCTTGCCGGACGCGTCATGTCTGTGCGAGAGCATGGCGGCTCGCTTTTCATCGACCTTTTCGACGGAACGAAAGGGCAGTGCTACGTGCAGCGCGATAAGCTCGGAGAAGCGCCATACGATCTTTTTGTCGGCACGGTCGACCATGGCGACATCATCGAGGTTGTCGGGACTGCGTTTTCGACGAAGCGCGGAATGCCTTCGCTCGACGCGACAGGATGGCGCATGCTCACCAAATCGCTCCGTCCCTTGCCGGAGGCATGGTACGGCATCAAGGACGAAGACGAGCGATATCGGAAACGCTATCTCGACATTCTTCTCTCAAAAGATCTTGTCGAACGTTTCGAGCGCCGCTCGATGTTCTGGAATGTCATCCGTTCCTATCTTCTGGGTCGGGATTTTATCGAAGTCGAGACGCCCGTCCTTGAGACAACGACCGGCGGTGCTGAAGCGCGCCCGTTCGTGACCCGTCACAACGCACTCGATATGGACGTATATCTGCGCATTTCGGTCGGCGAGTTGTGGCAAAAAAGGCTCATAATCGCCGGCTTGCCGAAGGTGTTTGAAATTGGTCGCGTATTTCGCAATGAAGGAATGTCGGCAGAACACGCTCAGGACTATACCGCGATGGAGTTCTACGAGGCGTTTAAGGACTACGAGGCGGGGAAAGAAATGATCACCGATCTCTATCGAACCATCGCTGACAAAGTCTATGACACGCGCATTTTTTCAGTGAAAGGGTTTTCCATCGATCTTGGGAAAGAATGGGACGCGTATGACTATTGTGCGCTTTTGAAAAAGGAATACGGACTGGACCCGCTCGATGAGCACGCCGATTGGGCGGCAGCGCTTGCAGAGAGGGGTATTTCGTTCGAACAGGGTGTCGATTTCGGGCGGCTCGTCGACATCGCATGGAAGCAGATCAGGAAGACATTGTCAGGACCCGGCTTTCTTACCAATGTGCCGGTGTACATGGAACCGCTCGCAAAGAAAAGCGTCCGGGACCCGCGGGTTGTGGAGCGTTTCCAAATCATTCTCGCCGGAAGCGAAATGGGCAAGGGTTTCAGCGAACTGAATGACCCTCTCGATCAGGCCGAGCGTTTCGCGCGTCAGGGCGAGTTGCGCGCAGCGGGCGACGAGGAAGCACAGATGCCCGACGCCGAATTCGTCGAAGCGCTCGAGTATGGCATGCCGCCAGCCTTTGGTTTCGGCGTTTCCGAGCGCCTTTTCGATTTCTTCGAGGATATATCGATCCGCGAGGGGCAACTATTCCCCCTTATGCGTCCGCGGTAGCGGGAGAGGAAAACCGGCGCGAGCTCCTGCTCGCGCCGGTTTTCCTATGAAAGGCTGGGGATAACCAAAATAGGTAAAGTGGGGGATAGTGGTGTAGTATGACATACTAGTGGGATGAAGTGAGAAACGGGAATGGTGGCCTGTTTCTCGAGTTCTACTCACTCATTTTGTCATGTTTATCGGCGAATACCTGCACACTCTCGACCCGAAAAATCGTATCTCGCTTCCGGCAAAGTTCCGGAAAGATCTTGGCCGCGCTGTCGTTCTGACGCGCGGCCTTGACCATTGCCTCTTCGTATATCCGAAAAAGGCGTGGGCGAAAGAGGCCGGGAGCCGCGCGGCGCATGCGGGCGGTACCGCTGCTGAGCGCGGCCTTGCGCGTCTTTTTCTCGCCGGCGCTATGGAGGCAGAGGTCGATGCTGTCGGGCGCGTGCTCGTTCCGGACCATCTCAAAAACTTCGCCGGTCTGAAAGCGAAAACAGTCATCGCCGGCGTGGCGGACCGTATTGAAATCTGGGACGAGACGGCATGGAAGAGGTATACCACCGCCATTGAGCGGGATGCCGATGCTTTTGCCGAAAAGCTCGGTAGCGGTAACGCAACTTGATATGAAGGCCCACCACGACAGCGTGCTTATGGATGAGGTGCTTGCGGCACTCGCCGTAAAGCCGGACGACACGGTCGTTGACGCGACGCTCGGCGGAGCCGGGCACTTTGCCGCGCTTCTTGCCGCGCTTGGCGAAGGGGGAGTTATTGTCGGAATCGACGCCGATCCGGCGGCGGTTGAACGCGGGCGCGAAGCATACGCCCGCGATCGCCGAAGCGATCGTCCCGTTGCGCATTTGGTGAACGATAATTTCCGCAACCTTCCGCGCATATTGGAACGGCTCGGCATCGCACCGGTCAACAAGATACTCTTTGATCTTGGTTGGAGCGGTTATCAGGTAGCCGCCCCGCGCGGGTTTTCTTTTCAAAGAGACGAGCCACTCCTCATGAACTACGGCGAGGACGCGGAGACGGCAGCCCGCATCGTCAACTCCTCTTCCGAGGAGACACTCGCCAACCTTATCTTCACCTACGGCGAAGAACGTTTCGCTCGCAGCATCGCCCGTTCGATTGTCCTTGCACGTTCCAAGGAGCGTATTCTCACGACCGGAAAGCTTGTGGCGGCGATCCTTGCCGGTACGCCGGCCTGGTATCAAAAACGAAAAACCCACCCGGCAACCAAAACCTTCCAAGCACTTCGCATCGCGGTAAACGACGAACTTGAAACCCTTCGCTTGGGGCTTGCCGCCGCGATCGATGCGCTCGCCCCGTGTGGCCGGTTGGCGATTATCTCCTTCCACAGCATCGAAGACCGCATCGTCAAAGTCGCGTTACGCGATGCGGTGCACGCGGGCCGTGGGTCGATTTCGCCGAAAAAACCCATTGTGCCCGGACGGAAGGAGGTTCTCGCGAATCGGCGCGCGCGCAGCGCGAAACTCCGCATTTTCGAACGGATTGCCGTTGCGGCGCGTCCCGACCCCGTCGATGCGCAGGCCTCGCTCTTTTCATATGCCCGCTAAACAATCATGAGCAAGAATATTCTTCGCATATCCTATAACTCTTCCGCCGCCCCCCAAAAGACGTCGTCGTCTGGCACGCGCAGTCTTTTCCATCGCCCGCGGTTTTCCGTGCTTTCGCTTTGTTCGGGCGTCGTTGCGATTCTTGCGGTCGTATACATCGGTCTCATTGCGGTGGTCATGAGTTATGCCGTGCTTACGGTTGAGTTCTCGCAATCGGTTAGAAACGATGAGGCAGCGGTCGCACTGCTCGAATCACAATACTTTGCGAACGTCTCGCGTATAACAAATACGGATTATGCGACGGCCGGGTATGCAAAGCCCGTTGCTGAGGCATTCGTACCGACTCAGAGCGTGACGGCGTTACGATAGCCCAGGATTCATGCGCGCGCAGTTCCGAACCCGCATCCGTTTCATTCTCGCGCTCATCATCTTCGCGGCGCTGCTCATCCTCATGCGCCTCTATTTCGTTCAAGTCGTTCATGGAGAAGAATATGCGCAAAAGGCCGATCGACAGTTCGCGTCCAACAGCAGCGGCCTTTTCGATAGGGGTTCAATTTATTTCACCCGTAAGGACGGTACGCTCATTTCAGCGGCGACCTTAGCGTCCGGATTTCTGGTTGCGATAAATCCCCAAACACTCGCCGACCCTGAGGCGGCGTATACCGCAATGAATGCCGTCGCCTCTTCGTCCTTTGACCGTGCAAGTTTCTTCGCCGCGGCCGCAAAGAAATCGCAGGTATACATCGAGGTCGCACATCACCTCTCGCAGGAGAGCGGACAGGCGCTCGCGGCGCTTGCCATTCCCGGCGTGCAGGTACTGCGTGAGCGCTGGCGCTACTATCCGGGCAATACTCTCGCCGCACAGTCGATCGGGATTGTTTCGTACGGCTCCGGCGATACGCTTACCGGCCAGACAGGTCTCGAGGCATCCTATGACGGCACGCTCTCGCGCTCGGGAGACTCTCTGTATAAAAACTTTTTTGCCGAACTTTTTTCGAATGTCGGCAACCTGCTTGTTTCCGCGAAAGATGCGCGCGAAGGTGATATCGTGACGACAATCGAACCGGAGGTCCAGACCCGTCTTGCCAGCGACATCGCAAAGATAAATCAACGCTACTCAAGCAAAGAGTCGGGGGGTATCATCATGGACCCTGCCACCGGAGCCATTCTCGCTCTTACGGCATACCCGACGTACGACGAGAACAGTCTCCAAAACGTCAATCCAACGGTGCTTGGCAACCCGCTGGTCGAGCATGTGTACGAATTTGGTTCCATCATGAAGCCCCTCACGATGACCTCAGCGCTTGACGCGGGCGTGATCACACCCGCGACCACGTACGATGATACAGGCTGTCTCGTGGTAGATACGGAGCGCATTTGTAATTGGGATCATAAAGCGCGGGGGATTATTCCCATGCAGCAAGTTATTGTGCAATCTCTGAACGTTGGTGCGGCGTGGATCGCGACCAAGCTGGGACAGGAAAAATTCCACGCATATTTCACAAACCTTTTCGGACAAAAGACAGGTATTGATGTGCCGAGCGAAACGGGAGCGTTAATCGGGAATCTCTCAAAACCGCAGCAGGTTTCGTATGATACGGCCGCTTTCGGACAGGGTATCGCGGTGACGCCCATTCAGATGATACGCGCTCTCGGAGCTCTCGCGAATGGCGGAGCGATGGTAGAACCACACCTTGTGAATGCCGTTCTTCTCAATTCCGGCATAGAGCGAAAGCTTGATTGGAGCCAAAAGACGCAGGTTTTTTCTGCGGCCGCGACACGCGAAACAGTCCAGATGATGGATGCACTCGATGATCAGGTCTTGTACGGCGGGAAAGCAAAGATTCCCACCATGTCGGTAGCGGTGAAAACCGGTACGGCGCAGCTTACGAACCCCGGCGGAGGATATTATACGAACCGCTTCTTCCACTCATTTGTCGGGTTCTTCCCGTCTTATAATCCGCGCTTCATCATTCTTCTGTATACGAACGATCCTCAGCATGTCGAATACGCATCGGAAACTCTCGACACGACGTTCC
>JAGXBE010000019.1 GCA_018971265.1 Patescibacteria group bacterium | reverse complement strand
CTTGAGTCGGCGACGTTTGAGACCATGTTTGCTCCGTCGAAGGTCCACCAGCCCACGAGGCCGTTTTGGAGGTTGGGGGGATTGATGGAGGTGTTGATGTGCGAGCCCAGTCCGGTGTTGTACATCTGGATTATTTCGCTTGCCGAGAGTGCCCTATTGTATATGCGGACGTCGTCCATTTTTCCATTCATCTTAGTTGCATTATCAGTGCGATAACCAATGAGCATGGGCTGTCCGGCATCCGCTATGCTCGCGCTAAGTGTCCCTGTTCCATTAGGCACACCGTTAAGGTAGTGGGTTACGGTTGTGCCTTGCTGTGTAATGGCTATCTGTTGCCATTTCCCCAAGGGGACTGGGCTGGTGGAAACAACAAACCCAGGGGTGGTGCCATTCCCGCGGTAAAAACTGACATAGCCGGTGGACTGGTTTGTGTAGACATCAAATGGTGCTGGCTCATTTTGGTTTGCGCCACTTCCCGTCTTTGAGACGATGCCATTATAGTTTGCGTAGCTGTTAAGGTATACCCAAGCGACAACGGTCATATCTCCGGTTATGGCAAGACTAGAGGATGTCGGGACGTTCACATACTGACTCGAACCGTTAAAAGAAAGCGCCTGCCCGACAGGACCCGGGAGGGTGGTGGTGGAGGTATAGCCGACGAGGTTGCCATTGTTGCCTTGGCCGCTTGAGTCGGCGACGTTTGAGACCATGTTTGCTCCGTCGAAGGTCCACCAGCCGACGAGGCCGAGGTTGTTCGGGGGCATGGAGAGCGAGGAACTGATAGTGGAGGCGAGGGCGGGGTGTACGGGGAGGAACGGGGAGAATGCGGCGAGGACGCTAAGGAGGAGGACGCTGAGGAGAACGAGAGCGGTTATTGGGGAGTGCAGCAACCCCTGCGCGGGTATGGTACTAGGAATCTCCTCTCTCTTTTCTCTCGAGTCTTTACTCATCTTGCTGTCAAACATAGCACAAACGCGCGACTGCCCTTATGAGCGGTTGCGTGTTTTTAGCGCACCGCACAGCCCGCGGCGCGAAGCGCCGCGGAAACTTTCTCCATAATGCCGTTCACCTCATCGTCGGTGAGCGTACGTTCTGTGGATTGAAAAACGAGCCGGTACGCATAGGAAACCCTTTCCTCCTTTTTAAACTTATCGAATTGATCGAGGCGGATGAGTAATTCGCCTGCATGTTCGCGGATGGCCTGCTCAATCTCGCCCGCCTCCGTTCCCGTCGATACCCACAGCGCAATGTCGCGCGTGGTGAAAGGATAAAGAGAAAACGGTTTGTAGGCGCCAAGCGCGTACCGCACCGGCGTATAGTCCTTGCCGTATGCTTCAAGCTTCGCTACCGAGAGGTTGTCCACAGTCCCGACCGCATCCCCCCATGCCGGTACGCGCTCGGTCATTCGCAGCTCGAGGTGCTCCCCTTCTTTCGGGAAGACGGCGCCGACTTCGAAAAGCTTCGGCTTCCGGCCCGGTGCGAGCACGAGCGGCGCGTAGTGCTTCGCCTGTACAAGCGCTTCATGCAGGTTTTCTTCAAGCGAGGTGCGCAGCCACGGTTTTGCCTGGTCGAGCGGATTCGCGAGCGCGACTTCCCCTTTCTTTGCGAACGACTGCGTCGAGACCTCGACAAACCCCTGTTCGACAAGCTGGTCTTTCATTCGTTCAATGCCGCGAAAGCGCGCCTGGTCAACCGCGCCGGAAAGCGGCGGGAGCTCAATCAATGGAATGCGATCATAGCCCAAAATCTGCGCGACTTCTTCGGCAACGTCTTCACGTATCGCAATGTCCGTGCGCGGCAGGGGCGCCGTTACATGGAGATTCTCTCCGTCGGCCTGAACGCGAAACTGCAGCCGGCGCAGCACATCGAGTACCTCCTCGCGCGAGAAGTCGGCGCCGAGAATCGCGTTTAGACCCGCAACCGTTACCGCGACACCGGCACCCGCGTATTCCGGTGCGGGAATGCCCTTGAGCGGCAAGTCGAGAATAGCGGCAAGCTCGTGCGCGAGGCCTTCAGGCGTCGCACAGTCGGCGGCACGGTTCGGCAACAATTTTATATCGAGCAGGTCGCCTTCGACGCTCTCTATCTCAAACGCGTGGAAGGTGAACGCGTCGGCGAGAGCGGCGACCTCTGGCAACGGCGCTTCAAAATAGTTTTGCAGCTCTTCGCGGGAGATTTTCATACCGTTAGAGATAGGAAGCGCCTAAGGCGGTTTCTAAGATACCGCTTGCCCATGCCTGTTTTGAGATAAATCTCTCGATTGAAGGCATCCTCATCGGAACGTGATGCTTCGTAATATATAAGGACAAGCGGGCCACGATTTTTTGTAGATGTTGCCTTGCCATCTTGATGTTGTTTAAGGCGCTTCCGTAAATCATTGGTGCAGCCGGTATACCATTTGCCGTCCTTCTTGCTTGCAAGGACATACACATATGTAAAACCTTTGTTATCTCTAACGGCATTCATATCTCCTTCTCGTCGAAACCGTACACGAAACGGATGTCGCCGGAGTGAAAAAGCCGCACGTCCGGTATCCCGTATTTCACCATAAGGAGTCGCTCGAGCCCGCCGCCAAAGGCGAAACCCTGTGTCTTTTCGGGATCGAGACCGGCATTCTTGAGCACGTTCGGATGCAGCATGCCGCCGCCGCACATTTCAAGCCAGCGTCCTTCTTTGCCGGGCGGGACGAACCACACATCCACCTCAACCGAGGGCTCGGTGAATCCGAAGAAGCTCGGGCGGAAACGGATGACGGCATCTTCTCCCAGATACTCGCGATAGAAACGCGTCAGCGTCCCTTTCAGGTGGGCGAGCGTTACCGAGCCGGTCGGACCAACCGCGAAACCGTCGATCTGATAGAACTGCGCCTCATGCGTCATGTCGGTCGCCTCGTTGCGGAAGGTTTTCCCGGGCGCAATGCAGCGCAACTCCGTCCCGCCCTCTCTTGCAAGCCGCTCGAGCTCGCGCAGAGAGACGG
This sequence comes from Patescibacteria group bacterium, assembly GCA_018971265.1. Lineage (GTDB taxonomy): Bacteria > Patescibacteriota > Minisyncoccia > Phycocordibacterales > Phycocordibacteraceae > C7867-001. The sequence goes on along the minus strand of JAGXBE010000019.1, from coordinate 7,154 downwards.
AAGTGGTGTGCGTGCGCAGTACGCGGTCCTTCTGACTTCCGACCCAAAAGGTGTCCTGCATGCTTCGCGCCGGATGATTTGGCGGAATATTCAACCCGGTGAAATTATGGAAGTCATCCTCAAGTTCGGGGCCATACGCAATGCCGAACCCCATTGGCGCAAAGATGTCCGCAATGTCGCGAATGGCGATGGAGATTGGGTGTAGACGCCCTTTGTGCGGAGAGTCGGTATCCATGCAAAAAGAATAGCAAAATGCTATGCTCTGCGCTATGAGTCCCGATATGATAGCGTACCCCTTCCTCTTCATCGCGATATTCTTCGAGTCGTTCGTTCTCGTAACGCTTCTCTCGAAGCCCGCGCGCGCTACGCGCGCGCAAGGGCCCGGCGCGACTACCCCGACGGTCGCCGTTATCGTGCCATGCTACAACGAAGCCGCCACGGTCGCCGGCACTTGCGATTCCTTGCTCGCGCTCGACTACCCGAAAGAAAGACTTGAGATTATCCTCGTCAACGACGGTTCCACCGATGGAACGGCAGACGCGATGGCACGCTTCAACGGCCACCCGCAGGTGCGCATCATCCACAAAGAAAACGGCGGGAAACACACTGCGCTCAATGCGGGCATCGCTGCAACGCGCGCGGAAATCATTGGATGTCTTGATGCGGATTCTTTCATCGAGCCGAATGCGCTCCGGGAAATTGTGCCTGGTTTCGAGCGTCCTGAAGTGGCGGCGACCACCGCGGCAATGTCGGTGCATCGTCCGAACAATTTTATCGAGCATATGCAGAACGCCGAATATATATTCGGCATCACGCTTCGGCACGCTATCGCTTCGGTGAACGGTATATACGTTACGCCCGGTCCTTTCTCTTTTTACCGGAGCAGCGTTATCGAAAAAATCGGGGGTTTCCGGCGAGGCCACCAGACCGAAGACATGGAAATGGCGCTCCGGATCCAGCGGGCGGGATATACGATCGAAAATGCACCGCGCGCGCGCGTCTACACAAAGGCACCGAATACGGTTGCGAAACTCATAAAACAGCGCACGCGCTGGACGACCGGTTTCCTTCGCAATGTGCTCGGTGAATATCGCCAGCTCATAGTGAATCGCCGCTACGGGGCGCTCGGGATGCTCGTGCTCCCCGTAGCTTTGGTTGCAATCGCAAGCGGTATACTGCTCTTTTTTTTCACGCTCTTTACCGCCACTCGTAGCATTGTCGCGGCCTTTGAAATACGGGTGGGTATTCCACTCTCCTACGCTCTTGTTCCGCATGGACCATTCAACTGGATGTATTTCTTCCCTACCAGCTTTATTTTGCTCCTCGCAAGCGTCGTCTTGTTTGCGTCATTATTCTTAATGATAGTCGGCCAACGCCTTTCGAGGGCGCCGGGAAATCTTGTGCTCGGTCTTGTTTCGTATACATTCCTTTACGGATTTATCGCGCCCTTGTGGCTTTTGCGCGCGACCGCCGATGTCGCCTTCGGCATACAGCGTCGTTGGCGTTAGTTTATACTGTCTGTATATGTCGCTCGCCGCAAGAAACGCACTCATAGCTTTTTTTATTACCATTGCGCTTGCAGGAACGGTTGCGTATGCCGTCAATTACCTGAATCGAGCACGCGTGAACGACCTTTCGGCGATAGAGGACCAGATTTCGATTGACACGCTTTCCCTGGACACGCAGTTTTCGCTCCTGGAAGCGGCACCGTGCGACAGTAGCGCTTCATCGACCGCGCTGACCGGCGAACTCGCGGACCTGGGCGGACGCCTTTCTTCTACCGAGAGCCAGCTCGGGAGCGACAATGCGCAGGTGGTACGACTGAAGAAGCAGTACTCCCTGCTGGAGATTCGAGACTACCTCATCACCAAACAGCTTGCCGCCGCTTGCGGCACGAAACCCGTAACCGTCCTTTATTTCTATAGCAACGCCGGTGATTGCGGGAACTGCGACAAGGCGGGCTACGCGCTTTCTTACCTGCGAAATACTTACCCTGCGCTCCGTGTTTATTCTTTCGACTATCTGCTTGACCTTGGCGCGCTGAAAACGCTTATCGCTATCATGAAGGTCAAGGATTCTCTGCCCGCCTTCGTCGTGAATGGCAAACAATCGTACGGCTTTACCTCTCTCACCGACCTCGAGAAACAGTTCCCAAAAGGCGCTCTCGCGACCTCGACGGCAACAATCGGCCCAAAATTCTAACCGGCAACAGGACCGGTTCTCCGGTGGAGCCGCCTCCCAGATTTGAACTGGGGACCTACTCGTTACAAGTGAGTTGCTCTACCAACTGAGCTAAGGCGGCGTGACTTGTCGTATCTTACTGCACCTCGGGCACCTCGGGACGATTCGCCTCAAGATGGTCCTTAAAGTCCGACAATGTCTTTACGAACTCTCGCGAACTCTCGCGTGGCGGTACCGTATCAACGGTATGCCGAGGACGCAAGTGCCGGACGAGTCGCGTGAGGAGTCGCTCGACGGTGCGCACTGTTCTGAGCGAGAGGTGCGCGATATCGTGTCCGACGCGGCTTGCTACGCGCCCCGTTTCAGCGCGCAAGAACGCACCAAGATCAACGTGCGTAAAAACGAATTCGATCTGTCTGACGCTTCGGTCGAGACGCGCACGGGTGGATTCGAAAAACCGCACAGAACGGCGGCCCTCGTACTGCGTAAGCACAAAGAACCCTATGAAGAGTGCGAGTGCCGCGAGAATGAAGACGAGGTACGCCATAAGAATAATTAACGTGCGGAGAGACGTGCGAAGCCGCCCACCTCGACGCGTTCGCCGAACTTCTGCGACGCCTCGTTCAAAAGGTCGCGTATCGTTTTGCCTTCATCCTTGACGAACGGCTGCTCGAGAAGCACCTGGTCGCGAAAGTGTGCGGCGAGTTTCCCCTCAAGAATCTTCTCTTGCATGGCGGCCGGTTTGCCGGTGACCTCTTTTTCAAAGACAGCGGTTGCGGCACGTCTCGCTTCTTCAGGGATTTCATCGGCCGTCGTATAGCGCGGGTTCATCGCTGCAACATGCATCGCCAGCTCTCGGGCGAGCGCCGCAAATTCCGGATTCTTAGCGACGAAGTCGGTTTCGCAGGAAAGGAGCACCAGAGCGCCGATGCTGCCATCGTGAGTATAGTTTCCTATGGTACCGGCGGCAAGATTGCGATCCGCTTTCTTCAAGGCGGATGCCGCCGAATGTTTTTTGAGAATGACTTCGGCCTTGCGAATATCTCCATCCGCCTCGAGAAGGGCTTTTTTGCACTGCATGACGGACACTCCCGTCATATCCCGCAATTCCTTGATGGCATCGGTGGTGATTTCCATAATGATTCAAAAAATAATAACACGCCTGCAGAGAGCCAACGGGTCGAAAAAGAGGGTGGGACTTGGCCTAGTGGCCCTGAGCATCCTCTTTTTTCGTTCCGTCGACGAAAGGGCTTATGCGGTCTGTCCCTTCTTGAACGCTTCGGTGAGCTCGGTAAGGACAAGCCCGACCGTCTCGCGGGACGTGTCGTTCGCAACTATCGGATACGTCGCCTCTCTCAGGTCACAGTCCGAACTCATAAGCGCGATAATGGGAATCCCGGCTTCAATCGCCTCTTTTACCGCATGTTTCTCGTGCTTAGTGTCCACGACAAGGAGCGCGTCCGGCCGCTTGGTGAGTGTGGTAAGACCGTCAAGACGCTCCATGAGCCGCTTCTTCTCCCGTTCCATTTTCACGAGCTCAAGCTTCGTGTGCTGTTTGGCAAGCGCACCTGACGCTGCCATTTCCTGGAGTTCCGCGAGCCGATCGACGCGCTTTTTTATTTCGCTCCAGTTGGAAATAGTACCGCCAAGCCAGCGGGTGGCCACATACGGCGCAGAAATGTCTTGCGCCGCTTTCTTCACGAGTGCGGCAATCTCGACTTTCCCGCCCACAAAGAGGACGGTTTTACCTTCTTTTGCAAGCGCGGCCATGACAGTTTTCGCCGCCTCAAGCTGTTCCGATGTCTTCACCAGGTCGATGATCTCTTGCCGCCCCTTCGTGCCTATAAGATACGGCTTCATCGAGGGATGCCGGCGGCTCTTTACCTGCGCAAAATGCGCGCCCGTATCAAAAAGGCGCTTTACTTCCGTCGTGTTACTTATCGCGGTCATTTCCTGCCACTGTATCCGAATCCTCGCCGGTACGCAAGCGAGAAGCGTCGCGGAGGGCTGTAATAATGTCGTCTATCCCGCCTTCAAGGATTTTCGGCAAGTTATGCCAGGACTCCTTCAACCGGTGGTCGGTAACGCGGTCTTGAAGATAGTTGTAGGTGCGGATTTTTTCCGAACGGTCTGCCGTGCCTATTTGCGCCTTGCGAGCCGCCGCATGCTTCTTCTGTTCTTCCTCTTCGTGCAGGAATTCGAGTTTCGCGATGAGAATCTGCATGGCTTTTTCGCGGTTTGCCTGCTGGCTGCGCTCGGAAGAGGATCGTACATCGATGCCGGTCGGTGTATGTATGAGCCGCACCGCTGTCTCCACCTTATTTACGTTCTGTCCTCCTGCCCCGCCGCTTCTTGAGAACTCCATCTCTATATCGGCGGGGTTGACCTCCTTTTTCGACTTGTCGCGCAAAGGAAGTACGGCTACCGAAGCCGTCGAGGTATGTATGCGGCCTGATTTTTCGGTGAGCGGAACGCGTTGCACCCGGTGTACGCCGGTCTCGTACCGCAGCGCGTCGTATGCGCCTTCGCCAGTTATTTCAAGCGTGAGGTCATCAATGATGTGTGTTTTCCAGCCCTTGCCCCCGGCGTATTTTTGATACATTTCTTTCAGCTCGCGGGCAAAGATAGTTGCCTCGTCGCCGCCCGCGCCGGCGCGCAGCTCAAGGACGAGCGAGCGCGGTCGTACCTCTTCTTCCTCCTCTTTGGCAAGGATTCGTTCTATCTCCGATAGTATTGCGGCTTGCCGCGCATGGGCGCGGTGTTCGTCTTCTTTGGCGAGCCGAAGGAGGTCGGGGTCAGAGCCGGCCGCGCCTATCGCACCCGCCACCTCTTCTTCGAGACGCTCATATTCCTCCGCAAGATACGCGGTCGCAAAATTTTTCTTGAATTCGGGCGAGTATTCCATATCGTTACTTACTCTACCATCCCGAACAAGACGGCAGTGCGTTTTCGGAAATCCTGCGTAGGCACGCAGGTGTCGAGCAGGAGGAAATTTTCCAGCAGGAAATATTCCGTACTCCGAAAACGCACTGCCCGTCGAGCGCGCCCTATTGTTTCTTCGCAGCCCGCTGCTTAAAACGCTCCACGCGACCGGTCTTGTCGAGCATGCGGTCTTCGCCCGTGTAGAAAGGATGCGATTTGCTGGAAATCTCGACGATTGTCTTCGGATACTCTTTCCCTTCAAAGGTGGCCGTTTCCGTGGTCGCGATAGTCGACCCGATAAGAAACTGCGCGCCCGAGGCGAGGTCTTCAAAAACGACGGGGCGATAGTTCCCCGGATGGATGTCCTTTTTCATATCGCCCGATGATAACACACCCCTAAAACTCTTGGAAGCTCTGCACGACGTTCACTATTTGCGAGGCGGATACGGTCGAGTTGGCGCCGGTGGTACAGGATAAGAGATACGTGGTCTGGGAAGCGATAGTGTCGGGGCTTGAGCTGGATACATTGCCGTTGGAATCCGCGGAGAGACTCTTCCAAAGAGAATTGTTTTTCGTGATGGTGCAGCTGCTGACGCTGCTTGCATTCCAGGAGACCGTAGTGGAGCCGCCAGTGAGGACGCGGTTCGGACTGGCGGTGATGGAAGCGGCGGGAACGTTGACGGTCACGGTGGTGATGGGCGACCATCCGGTTCCGCCGGAGCCCGTGCAGGAGACCTGGTAGTTTGAAGTTGTCGACGGGCTCACGACGGCGTTACCCGATGGTGCGTTTCCGGCTGAGAAACCAACACCGGTGCAGGTGGTTGCGTTTGTAGAACTCCAGATGAGCGTAGAGCTCTGACCGTTGTTGATGGTGGTGGGAGAAGCAGAGAGAGTTACGGTAGGGACGGGAGGAGGAGAGGTAACCGTAACAGCCGGCGCGCTGCAGGTCTGGCCAAACCACGTAACGAACTCTTCGAGCATCTCCCAGTCAAACGCATAGGTGCCGGGAGTTGTTGGTGCTGTCGCATTCATATTAAATGTGTATGTGCTGCCTGGAGCCACATTTGTAGCGAGCAGAAAGCGGCTGACCCCCCAGTTCGTGTTGTCTTGCGGATTTTGTGAACCAAGTTTATAAGCATTTGTTCCTCCAGAAACCCAGGTATTGGTGCCGGTATTCTTCATCGTCACCTGCGCGGTGAAGGTGCCTCCGGCGACGATGGTGGAAGGTACTCCGGTGATGCTGACGCATTGCGAGTCATTTGCTGCAGAGGCGGCGCAAATACTTCCGTTCCAAGAGGTTCCTGACGCACAACTGGCCGTTGCTGTTTGCGTACTTAATAGAGTACCGCTGTTATTGAGATTAAATACCGTTTGAGGATAGGCAACCCACACTTGAAGTCCCGGTGTCGTCTCACTGGCGAGAGTCGAAAGTGTTGTTCCTGTGTTGCCGTCCACCAACGCCGGAGACGTTGCATTTGTTGTACTCCATGTCGCATAAACAGTGCTGCAGGTGCTTGCGCCGCTAGCGATGGTGCAGCTAGTGGGTGACAAACTGAGAGTGCCCGATGCTGAGGTGGTGGTAACGGTAACAGTAGCGCTCGAACTGCTGGTCCCGCCGGAGCCCGTGCAGGAAACTTTATAGGTTGTCGTTGTGGAAGGACTTACCGTGGCGGTATTCGAGGTAGCGCCCCCGGTCGAGAAACCAAGACCGGTACAAGAGGTTGCATTCTTAGAACTCCAGGTGAGGGTGGAGGAGGAGCCGCTCGTGATTGAGGTGGGAGAAGCGGAGAGGGTTACGGTTGGGGCTGGGGTGGTGGTGGTAACTGTAACGGTAGCGCTCGAGCTGCTGGTCCCGCCGGAGCCCGTGCAGGAGACGGAGTATGTTGTGGTTGTTGAGGGATACACGACTGCGGTATTCGAGGTAGCGCCCCCGGTCGAGAAACCGGTGCCGGTACAAGAGGTCGCGTTACTGGAGCTCCAGGTGAGGGTGGAGGAGGAGCCGCTCGTGATTGAGGTGGGAGAAGCGGAGAGGGTTACGGTTGGGGCTGGGG
>JAGXBE010000018.1 GCA_018971265.1 Patescibacteria group bacterium | reverse complement strand
GATCCAAACCCGTATGAGCCGCAGGTTGTCGGATCAGTGATGCCCTCCGCCGCGCACCACTGCGAAACTGTTCCATTGAAAATTCGTGCTGTATCGTTATAGCCATACTGATCGAATCCTCCGGCGGCGAATGCCGTAGCGGCCATTCCCCCTAGCAAAAGTGCACTTACTCCCGCACCTAGCAATACCTTTTCGATATTTCTCATGGTGATTTATTAGTGCTGTTAACAGCCAGAGTATAGACCTGCCACAAGCACGGTCAAATTGCAACCAGAATTAGCGAGGGGCTGCAATTCGAACGTATTTAGAGCTAGCTCTAGTTATAGATTACAACACGTATCTCGTGCTAACACAAGCTAGCTGGCCGCATGGTACGACGTGGGAACCTATTTCAACAAGAAATCTCTGAGTTCCTGAACGGAAGTATAGAGGTGGCCGGGCATGCCCACTTTTTTTGCGCCATCGAGATTTACTTGGCTATCGTCGATCATGAGCGCATCGCTCGAAGAGAGTTTCATATCTGAAAGAATGGCCCTATAAATTTCCGGTTCGGGCTTCGCGTACCCTATCTCGCTCGAAACAACAACATGGTCGAAAAGTCCCGCCGTCCCGGACAGTGCCATGACGGTATGGAAAAATGGCGAAGTGGCATTCGAGAGGAGACCGGTTTTGTAGCGGGTACGTATCTCCTTTATGAAAGTTATCAGCTCGGTATTGAAACGGATATGCGCTTCCCAATCTTTCTCTATTTCCGCCGCAGGGACTCCCGCCGTCATTGAGAGCTGGCGGAAAAGATCCTCTTGCGAAATGTCCCCGCGATCGGCAGGGCGCAGATACTGACGGCGCAACTCCTCTCCTTTCTCTGCAAAATGCTCTTCGAACCAGAAAGGCGATATCTCCGAACAAACTACTCCGAAAAAATCGAATACCAGCGCCTTATATTGCATACATATAAGTATATCCTGTTAGCCGGTTCTCTGGGATGCTCTTGCGTAATTAGCTTCTATAACTTCTGATTAGATCTAGACAATCTTCATAGCCCTCGGCCTTGCCTTCGATGAACTCGTTGAGACCAAAAGCTTCTATTTTCTCGTTTTCTGGCAAATGCTTTTTCCACTCATTCCGATAACTCTTCGCCAGCGTTGCGACATGCGCCTCTAATGAGGCGTCCGTTATCTTCTCGATAAACCCTCTCGACATAAGGTCGAGTGTTTCTTCATCTAGATTTTGCAAATTTTCCCACAGTTGGAAAGTCTGATATTTCTTATCCGATTTCATAAGTTTCCACTCATCCGGTTCAATCTCAACAAAATCGTCATCCTCGTCGGAATATTCTTTGCACATGACCAAAAACGGAAAATAGTACCCCGGGTGTTTGTTTAGGTATTTCAGGATTTGAATCGCAAGTTCTCGGGTTATGTCCATGTAATCCCGATCCTTGATCGGAATCAATTTAAGATCAAGCCCCTCGTTAACTCGCTAGTTGATATCGCCCGCGCGCAGTGAAATCGAGATACCCTCTGTCTCGAAGAATTTGTAACTGTTGGCGTATCTTATCGCGCACATGCCGGTTGTCGGGATGCAGCTTTTGTAGCTCGCTTTCAAACGCATAGATGTCGTCAAGCGTGAATTCGCGCTTTCCCAACTTCTCGACGCTTCGCATTATGTCGAGCAACCAACCTTTCGCGGACACCTCTTTTTCCTCGCGCAAAAATAACGTCTTTCCCCATTCTGAAAGAACTTTCTCTTTCGGCTCCACCTGCCGATTCTTCACGAAAAAGATTTTCCCCGTTTGCGGGATACTCTGTAAAAGAATATTGCATCCGACCCACCCAGCACGACGCGCGGTTGGGGCGAGCGGTTTCCGTTCCTCGATAATTTCGGGCACGAAAAAATGTTTTGGGATGACGAGAAAATCTGTCACTTCGAAATTCTCCAGATTATATTTCAAAAGAAAGAAATTCGGATTATTGCTGCTCGCAAGCCGTTTGAGCATAGTGCGATATGCCCCGTCAACAATCTTTGTGCCAATCGCGTTATGCTTGCTTTTCAGTTCATATTCTTCGCGGCAATTCGAGCAATAGAAATCAGCGACCGGTTGATTGTTCGGATACCTGTCTATGCTCACTTGCCCACAATTTGGACAGAAAATTGAATTATCGACCCATTGTTCTGTTAGGACGCGAGCTTTTTGCGACGCACTCGTATAGTTTGCCGCGAGTTTTGTATCAAGAGCTAATTCCATCTCTCGACGACTATCATATCTGCCATTGTATCACTCTACCAAAACAGGGTCGAATTCGATGTTGCTGACCGTCTCGTGTCAGAACCGTGGTCGGTCAAGCCCCCATTGCTCCGTTTTGTTCGTCGGGCTGGTTTTCAGTCGACGCGTCTCGAGCACTTTATACAAAGGAAAATTTAGCATTATCGTACTTGCCCATATAAGGAACAGACCTCGTGAGATCAGTATTCACTAAATCAATGAGCGTTTTTGTATCGTGTTCAGTTGTTGCTTTGTTACGAACCGCGTCATATATAAAAGCACCCAAAGGGCTTTCATTAAATAAATTTGTTCGGTGCTTAAGAAACCATATTTCACCTAGGAAATTATGAAATTCGTGTACAGGTTTAGTCTCGCCAAAAGGGTTTGGCATGCGAAAATCAGTAACTACATTATTTTTTAATCCTTCTAGATATTTTCTGTACTCAATATTTATGGAGTCAAAGTCTTCGTTGAAAAGCGAGTCGATGAGCCCGTAAGATTCCATTAATTCCTGATATTTCTGCTCGAAAATTTGTGCCATTTCATCCTTTGTTTCCCGGGTTTTTACTTCAGCGTAAAACCCATTATTGAAAAAGTCCTCCCCATAAACAAAATGAGCATATTTAATTCTTACTGGAGTGTGTGGAAGTTCCTTGTCGGATTGCACAATACCTTCAGGTCGTAAGTCCTTTATCGACTCGTGAAAATCCTGAATTACTTTTTCTGCCTCTACGGGTGTCATGACTTCAGCATATCATCTATTCATCGTCCTCTTTCTTAATCCAGAAACCAGTAACGTCTCCGACGAAGTTAACAGAATGAGAATCCCGCGTGATAACCCACAGTGCGAGTTTTACATCTTCTATAAGCTTATATATCTCGTCCGCTAATTCATATTCGATTGTATTGTGCTTCACTGTTGAATCCCCGAGGATTTGAGTTGCCTCGTCTTTGTCAATCACGAAACCATGATCTTTATAGTCCTCCACGAGATGTTTGCCAACGTATTCGGCTGATTTGGGTAACTTTTTTGAGCCCAACAAACGTATTGCGTAATCAACCGCAGAATCCGCAATTCGTCGAGTGTGTCCAAGATGTTGCAAGTCTAATTCTCTGCTCAAAAATCTCGCAAACATTTCAGCAGACTGAGGATGTTTCTCACTTACCGATGCTAAGAAATCGATTGCATCACCCAACGCCAACGCTGGCAACTTTCTTATCTGAGGGTCTATAGGACCCAATTCACTAATACTTCCCATGTGGATTTGATCCGCCCCCAGTGCAATGAGTGTCGCGGCGGATTTTGCCCGTCTTGGAATTGCGACGCTGAATAAGTTCGAGTATTCTTTGCAACACTTGCTTATGAAATAAGCCGGGCCAATGTAACCACCAGGGCTATTTAGGATTAATAAGACACCTTTTTCTTTCTCGGTACCCTTAATGGCTGCATATATGGAATCGAGTGTGTTGCGCGCTATGTCGTATGCGTCATCCTGAATTAAGAAGAGGATTTTGTGAGTCTTACTCAAATCGGAAGTTTGAAGTACCTCTTTTAATTTCTTAATGACGAGTTCTCGGGACCTGGAGGGATCTTTCTTTATATCCTCTGATATTTTCCGGAACTCGGAAACAAAATAACTGAAATGATCTTTCTCTTTTTGAGAAGTTTTTGGTATGGATTCCGCTGGTTTTGCAGGAACCTTTACTTTCTTACTTTTCTTTTCAGCCATATTGCCATTATATCCCTTTTGATGAATTTGCTAAGCAACGCTCTGCGAGCGGGATAACCTCGCTCAGGTTGGCTGCGGGACTTGGATTCGAACCAAGATGACATGATTCAGAGTCATGTATCCTACCATTAGATGATCCCGCAATAGCGCGGCGCGGAGCGCCGCGGCTTTGTGCACGATACTTGAAATGATGCGTTTATTCAACCGCGCGGCGCCGTGCGAGCGGCGGTGCGCTATGATGAGCGCATATGATTCGCAGCGTCGCGCATCCTCAAACGAAAGCGTTGCATCGCGCTCATGCGCGGCGCTATCGGCGCACCTGGCTGCTTATGGCGGGCGTCATGCTTGTCGCTCTGCTTCTGGCGGCCTCCGGCTACTTCGGTGCGGTCGAGTGGTTTGCGCTTATTGAAGCTGTCCTCCACACCACCTACCGCCTCGCGCTCGCTTACGGCATCGCGCTTCTGCTCGGCGTTTCCATCGCGCTCATCGTCGGCTGGAGCCCCTTTGCTGATGCGCTCTTCCCTGTTTTTGACGTCTTGCAGAATGTTCCCTCATTCGCACTCATCCCTCTTTTTATCTATTTCCTCGGTTTCACCGATCAGATGATCATCTTCTTCGCAGTGAGCTCCATCGTATGGCCGATTCTTTTTGCGGTACTCACGGCGATAAAAAGCGCGCACACAGACCTTAACGACGCGGCAACCATCTTCGGCGCACGGGGGCTTCGCCGTATCCCTTTCTATCTTGCCCCGCTCTCTTTCCCCGCCATTCTCACCGGCTCGATAGTCGGCATCGCCATCGGCTGGGAGTCGGTCATTGGTGCCGAAATCATCGCGAGTGCCGGCGGTTTCGGCGCATTCATCAAGGGAGCGGATGTCTCCGGCATAAGCCAAGCCGCAGTCGCAGGTATGCTCGCCATCCTCATCATCGTATTCGTGGTGAATCGCCTCGTCTGGGCGCCGCTTCTCGCGGAAAGCAGCAAACGCTATGCTGAATGACCCTTCAAAAATGACGTTAGTGCTTTCGCGCGTCAATGCCTCTTTTGCCGACGAAGAAAAAGATGTGCTGGCCCTCGAGGACATCACTCTCTCCGTCCCGCAAGGCGCGTTCGTGTCTATCGCCGGGCCTTCCGGCGCCGGCAAGTCTACCCTGATGCGCGTTATCCTCGGCCTCATGCCGCACACAAGCGGCACCATCGTACGCAACTTCTCCCGTGCGGCTATGGTATTCCAAAATTACGCGCTCTTCCCCTGGCTTTCAGCGCTCGAGAACGTCGCTTTCGGACTCCGTATGCAGGGGGTGCCGCGACAGGAACGCGAACACATCGGGCGTGAAAAATTAAAAGAGGTGGGGCTCGAACATCTTGAGAATCATTATCCCAATGCTCTCTCGGGCGGTCAGCGCCAGAGGGTGGGCCTCGCGCGGGCGCTCGCCATCTCCCCCGACTTGCTCATCATGGACGAGCCGTTTTCAAACCTCGATACCATCACCGCCGAGGCGCTCAAGGCGGATCTCCTTAAAATATGGCGTTCCTACGGCATGACCATCCTCATGGTGAACCACCTCATACCGGACGCCGTTGAGCTCTCGGACAACATCATAGTCATGGGCGCGCATCCGGGCCGCGTGGAAAAGACCGTCCCTATCAACCTCCCGCGCCCGCGCGATGTGCGCGGTACGCAATTCTTCACGCACGTCGATACTCTGACCGAAATAATCCGCTCCGTCTCCTAGGTCTCTTCCGTATTATCTTTTCTTCCTTCGAGCGATTGCGGCCCTCAGAAACTCGGTGAAGAGCGGGTGCGGGGAGAGCGGGCGCGCCTGAAGCTCGGGGTGGAACTGCGTGCCGAGCATGAAAGGATGCTTCGTGCGCGAGAGCTCGGCTATTTCCATGAGAACGCCGTCGGGGGAGGTGCCGGAGAAGACGAGTCCCGCGTCCTCAAGCCGCTTCACGTACGCCGGGTTTATTTCGTAGCGGTGGCGGTGACGCTCTTCGACGAGCTCTTTCTTGTATGCAAGACGCGCCATGGTGCCCTTCCTGAGGTAGCACGGGTAGGAACCAAGACGCATGGTGCCGCCGTATTTGTTGTCGGCAAGATGCTTCTTCTGCTCGAGCATGATGTCGACCACCGGATCTTCCGTGTTCTTCCTTATTTCGGTCGTGTGCGCGCCTTTGAGGCCCAAGACATTGCGCGCGTATTCGATAACCATGAGTTGCATGCCGTAGCAGAGACCGAAGTAAGGTATCTTCTTCTCGCGCGCAAATTGTATCGCTTTGATTTTCCCCTCGATGCCGCTCTCGCCGAAGCCGCCGGGGACGATGATGCCGTGATATTTTTGCAGAACCGAGACGGCCTTCGCGCCACCCTTCTCGAGATCCTTTGAATTGATCCAGCTTATCTTCGCGTGGCGACCGAGCTTCGCCGCAGAGAACTTGATGGCCTCGATAACCGAGAGGTACGCATCGGAAAGCACGAAATCGCCCGTATCGAAATATTTGCCGACTATGGCGATAGAGACCTCGGGCGCCTTCGTATGTGCGACGGCGACGGCGAATTTCTTCCACGCGGCAAGCGAGGCCTTGCGCTTCTCGGGCAAATTGAGCGCATCGAGGAGCGCGTCACTCAGCTTGTCCTTCTCGAAATTGAGCGGCGCTTCATAGATACTCTTGATATCGGGAGCGCTGATGACACGATCCTTGCGCACATTGCACCAAATGGCGAGCTTCTCCTTGCGCTTCTCGTCAACAGGATCCTTCGAGCGCGCGATGATGAAGTCCGGCTGTACGCCATAGCTGTTCAGGTCGCGCACTGCCGTCTGAGTTGGTTTCGTTTTCATCTCGCCGAGCGTGCCGGGAGTGGGCAGATACGACACCATCACAAAGAGCACGTCCTCGGGATGATTCATCTTCAGCACCCGCGCCGCCTCGATGAAAAGCGCGTTCTGGAAGTCGCCGATGGTGCCGCCTATCTCGATGACCGAGACGCGGCTGCCGTTATGGTCGGCAGCGGCAAGGATGCGCTGCAATATCTCGTCGCGCACATGCGGGATGGCCTCGACGCATTTGCCGCCATATTCAAGCGCCCGCTCCCGGGTGATGACCGACTGGTACACCATGCCGCTTGTCATGTAATCCCCGTTCGTGAGGTCGCGCCCGAGGAAGCGCTCATAGTTGCCCATATCCTGGTCGGTCTCGAGACCGCTCCGGAGCACGAATACTTCGCCATGCTCGGTCGGATTCATCGTCCCGGCATCGACATTTAGGTAGGGGTCCACCTTCACGAGGTTCACCGGATACCCCTTCTGCTGGAGCAGAAGGCCGATAGAACTTGTGACGACGCCCTTCCCGACGCCACTCATCACGCCACCGAGGACGAATATGTACTTGTGGCCTTCTTTTGCCATACTCGTCAGACTCTCAGGTATTTACGGATAGCGAGCACGGAAGCGAACGCTCCGAGCAGAATGCCCGAAAGCGCGAGTATGGAGAAGAAGATGCTGAAGTGGCTGCTGTAGTAGCCGGCGAGACTGAAACCGCCAAACCAATTTTCCGTTCTTGCTCCCGCGTACCATGTTGCCGGCCAAAGAAGAAGCAGGACCGTGGCAGCGGCCGTAATTCCGGTAATGATCCCCGCAACAATGAATGGGCCCTGGATATAGGCATTGCTCGCGCCAACGAGCCGCATGACCGCTATTTCATCCTTCGCGGTATAGATGGCAAGGCGGATAGTGGCGAAAGCGATGAGGATCGACGCGATGGCAAAAAGAACAACGACGGCGAGACCTATTTCGCGCGTCGCTTGTATCGCAAGCGAGAGACGGTCGATGACGTCTTTGTTTTGGGCATAATTGATGCGGTCGACGAGCGAGGTGCCGTCGGAAGAAAGCGCGGGCGATGCCTCGAGGAAGCTTACGATGCTTTCATACTCGGAAGGGTCTTTCGCCCGCACTTCGAGCGACGCATCGAGCGGATTGCCGCCGAGCTGGTCGAGCGCTTGGAGCGTGAGCTGGTCGTTTGCGTGCCGCGCACGGAAGGCGGTAAGCGCATCGGCGGCCGAGGTGTACGTAACACTCGAAACCTGCGGCAGCTTTTCGAGCTGGTCTTTTACCGCGAGGATTTCTTGTTCGCTTGCAGTCGTAACGAAATATACCGAGACATCGACCTTATCTTTGATCGTATTTAAAGTGAAAGAAAGGAGCGCCGAGAGAAATACGAGTGAGCTGATAATCGCGAGTGTCACCGTCATGATAAGCACCGTCGCCGCCGAAACCGCACCGCCGCGGACGAAATTCTTGCCGCCGCCTACGAGCACCCGTTTAACGACCATCCATTTCATACTGTTAGTATACCAGTCGTTGTTTTCATATGCGCTGAAATTTCGCTGCTGGGAAATCTACGCGGAATCTTGGCATCCTTGAAAACATAGTCGCTAGAGCTCGTTGTTTTCATAGGACATACTTTCCTTCCGCGTCGTCGCGCACGAGGCGGCCGCGGTCTATGGTTACTACGCGCTTGCCGACGGCCTCGACTACGCCCTTGTTGTGCGTCGTGATAATGATGGTCGTGCCAAGTTCGTTTATCTTTTTGAGTATTTCGACAATCTCATAGGTGTTTATGGGGTCGAGACTGCCGGTCGGCTCGTCGGCAACGACGATATCGGGCTGATTGATGATTGCACGACCGATGGCGATGCGTTGTTTCTCGCCGCCCGAGAGCTGGTCGGGGAAAAGCGGTGCCTTGTCGGCGAGATTCACCAGCTCGAGGATATAGGGCACGTCGCTTGCTATCTCGTCGTCGGTACGGCCCGCCGCCTCCATCGCGAAAGCGATGTTTTCATATGCGGTTTTGTTCGGGATGAGGCGGAAGTCCTGGAAGACCATGCCGATTTTGCGGCGATAGTGGTGGAGCGCCGAGCTTGGTAAGTCGTTGACATCGATGGATTCAAAAAAGACCGCGCCCTCGGAAGGGCGCTCTTCCGCCAGAAGGAGTTTCAGGAGCGTCGTCTTGCCCGCGCCCGAGTGGCCGACAATGGAAACGAATTCTTTGGGGGCGACCGAGAGCGTGACTTCCTCGAGGGCTGCCATGTCGCCGTATCGCTTCGTCACCTTGTCAAAATAAATCATGCGTCGCTCCCTATTGTACCCTGGGATGCTGATGGAGCAAATGCACACCCTGCCGTATACAGGATAAATACATCGGATCGGCGGCGCTACGGACAGCCGGTTGGGGATAAATGCTAGGCAACGCCACTTGCGCTTGCCGCATCGATAAAGCCGTCGAGGTCGCCTTCGAGCACCTTCTCCGGATTCGAGGATTCAAAGCTGGTGCGATGATCTTTGACCATCTTGTAGGGGTGGAGGACGTAGGAACGCATCTGGCTCCCCCACTCGTTTGCGGTCGTGGCGGCGACGGAGCGGCCCTTTGCGAGTGCTTGGCGCTCGGCTTCTTCACGCGCAAAAAGCTTCGCCTTCAAGAGCTCCGTCGCCTTCTCGCGATTGGCCTGCTGGCTGCGCTCGCTCGAAACATGCACCGCGAGACCCGTCGGTTTGTGCACGAGGCGCACCGCCGTCTCGACCTTGTTCACATTCTGCCCGCCCGCGCCGCCCGAGCGCGCGAAAGAGATTTCGACATCTGCCGGATTAACTTCAACCGCATCGGCCGCGACGAGCACAGGCAATACCTCGACGAGCGCGAAACTTGTTTGTCGCTTTGCGTTGGCGTTGAAGGGCGACTGACGCACCAGCCGATGCACGCCTGCTTCGTGCTTCAGCCGCCCATACGCACCCGCACCGGTTATCTCAAGGAGAACGTTGCGGTATCCTCCCTGCGGGTTTTCATTGCTGTGGAGCTCGCGCACGCCCCACCCCTTTCTCGTCGCATACCCCTCGTACATCCGGCGGAGCATGCGCGCAAAATCTTCGGCGTCGTCTCCGCCCGCTCCCGCGAGGATGGCGAGCGAGGCGCTCCCGCGATCGTGCGGGTCGCCCGAGCCGCCCTCTTTCAGCGCTTGGTACTCCTGCACCAAGCGTTGCGCCTCCTCCTTGTCCGCCCAGAAATCGGGCGATGCCATCTGCGTTTCAAGTTCGCTCATCCGTTGCTCCCTGTTTTTCTCCATACAATAGAGTGTAAACGAAAGACGCTGATTTCGCGAAGCGAAATCAGCGTCTTTCTTCGAACCTGACTTTAATCTCTGAGCCGGGGGCGAGATTCGAACTCGCGACCTTTGGTTTACGATACCATTGCTCTACCAACTGAGCTACCCCGGCGAATC
>JAGXBE010000017.1 GCA_018971265.1 Patescibacteria group bacterium | reverse complement strand
ACTCACGGTATCATAGACAATGCGTGCGCATTCCTTGTCTATGAACCGAAGTAAAAATATGTCTCGTGCAGACAATCAGCAGGAAAGACTTGCGCAGTCTGAATTCGTTGGCTGGATAGTTGGCTTTGTGGATGGAGAAGGATGCTTTTCCATAAATTTTCTTCGTCAACCGGATCGGAAAGAAAAGACCCGGGTTCGAAGAGGATACGCAACCGGCTACCAGGTCTTCTATGAGTTTGCAGTAACTCAGGGAGTAAGTAGCAAGAAAGCATTGGAGTCAATGCGAGATTTCTTCGGCGTAGGTAGTCTGTACCTCAATACGAGATACGACAATCACAACGAACATCTATATCGGTACGTTGTACGAAGAAAAGCCGACTTGCTTAACGTCATCATTCCGTTTTTTGAACGGCATGAGTTACGAACAAAGAAAAAAGAAGACTTCAAGAAATTTGTGAAGTGTATGCGCGTAATCGAGAAAGGAAGGCATCTGGGAATATCCGGACTGACCTCCATAGCTCGTACCGCTGGCACCATGAATCGAAAGAAGAACGGAGCAGTGCTAGCAAGAATCCTCAGAGACCATACGTCGAACACCTCTCGTAGGTGAAGATATGGTCCGGACTTCATGGCGACATGAAGAAGTGGGCAGAAATGACCCACTCCGCGCCCAAAAACGCGGGTAACAGATTCAAGCGCAATTCCTTGTCGGGTAAATTCCGACGTGCACGAATGGTGTAATGACTGGGGAACTGTCTCGAGGGCTCGCTCGGTGAAAATGCAATTCCGGTGAAGATGCCGGATACCTGTAGTTAGACGAAAAGACCCCAGGAGCTTTACTACAGCTTCGTATTGGCCCTGCGGGATTCATGCGTAGCATAGTGGGGAGACTTTGAAGCACCGGTTTCGGCTGGTGTGGAGTCGCCAGTGAAATACCCATCTTGAATTTTGCAGTGTCTAACCGAGGTGGGAACCACCTCGGGACCGTGCGTGGCAGGTAGTTTTGGTGGGGCGCTATCCTCCCAAAAAGTAACGGAGGAGTCTATTAAGGTTCTCTAGGCGCGAATGGAAACCGTGCCGATAGTGTAATGGCATAAGAGAGCTTAACTGCGAGGGGTACATCCCGAGCAGATGCGAAAGCAGAGCATAGTGAACCGATGGTACGCCTTAGACGCGGCCAGAGATTAACGGATATAAGTTACCCTGGGGATAACAGGCTAGTTCCGCCCAAGCGTCCATAGCGACGGCGGAGTTCGGCACCTCGATGTCGGCTCACCTTAGCGCGGGGGTGAAGAAGCTCCCAAGCGTTTGGCTGTTCGCCAATTAAAAAGGTACGCGAGCTGGGTTCAAACCGTTCAGCATTTCACCGCAAGGTCGAACCTTGCGATGGAGGATTGAACGGTTTGAACCCACGAGGGAATGTTACGTGCGTGGAGACGCATGGTGCGAAAGACATACTCACGGCGGTCGCGCGCAGGAATGCGCGTGAAGAAATCAACTAATATCGGTAGAACCCACACTCGTTGTGTACGAGCGGGCAATACCGAGGGAAGTAAAGTTAAAAGAACACGCCCGTGTCGATTACGATACGTGCGCTCGTTCGGCGAAATTAAGAATATGAGATTACTCGCATTCTTAATTTGCCTTACTTCGCGCCCGTAGAGACTGAATGTTGATGCTCCAGAACGGAGTAAGTTACAGTCCGATCCCCGCAGTAATGCGGGCAAACTAGATGCGTGAGACAGGTTGGTCTCCTATCTACTACAGGCGTTGATTCTTGAGGAGGGTTGTCCCTAGTACGAGAGGACCGGGATGAACTGACCTCTGGTCTACCAGCTGTCGTGCCAACGGCACCGCTGGGTAGCTATGTCGGGTTGCGATAACCGCTGAAAGCATATAAGCGGGAAACGTGCTCCAAGATTAGGAATCGTTATGAGGCCCCTCGGAGATGACGAGGTTGATAGGCTCTAGGTGGAAGCGCCGCAAGGCGTGGAGCCGTGGAGTACTAATACGCCCAGTCTCTCGTGCGGAACTCTGTGTAGCACAATCATTTTTCCTGCGAGCGCAGGCAAGCCGCGCTCCGTTTTCAATTCGCATGCGTATTCGTTATACGAACACTTCGAGTGTTCGGTTCTGGTGGTTTGGCGGGAGGGTTATACCCGTTCTCATTCCGAACACGGCAGTCAAGCCTCCTAGCGGCGATGGTACTAGTCGTTCCAGACTGGGAGAGTAGCTAGCCGCCAGAACCGAACACTTGAAACACCGGGCGCGTTCCTTCAGTGAAGCGCGCAGGGGAGAGTAAGAAATTTCTTTTGAAATCTTCTTTCGGGATGTAGCTCAACGCAGAGCGCCAGGGAGTCTACCCGACGAGCAAAGTCCTTGGAGGTTGTTGGTTAAAGTCCAGCCATCCCGACCCGTCCTTTCCGCCGCACGTCCTCGTGCGGCGGTTTGTTATACTGGCTCTATGTCCTGGGCAGCGAAGAGAAGATTTTTCATTCTGCTTATACTGGGTGCGGCTGTCGCTGCGTTTCTGGCGGTCGTATCCATAGCGACTTTGTACAAAACGCCCTCGTGTACCGACAACATACAAAACCAAGGGGAGGCGGGAATTGATTGCGGCGGCCCTTGTCCGTATCTCTGTACTGCTCTCGAGCAGCCGCCGACCGTTCTCTTTACTCAAGCACTCGCAAATGGCGTCGGGCGCATAGACGCCGTAGCTTTGGTTGAAAATAAAAATATCGACGCGGCGGCGCAGAATGTCCCGTACCGTCTTACACTCTACGGCCTCGATCGTTCGCTTCTCGGTGACATAACCGGTACGCTCGACTTGCCGCCCGGGGCAACCGTACCCGTTTATATACCGAATGCGGTTGTCGGTCCTGGATTTTCAAAAGAGGGACTGGGAAGTCAGACAGTGGCAAATGCATTCCTTGACATAGCGCCATCTGCGCCGAAATGGTTTACCATGGCACCCAACTCGCTCATCGTGCCAACAGTGTCGAACACGACGCTCGCCGGTACCGTACAGGCGCCGCGTATCGAAGCGGTGCTTACTAACCCAGGATTCACTACGCTCACAAACGTACAGGCCACTGTTATCGTGAAGGATGCGAATGGGAATGTTATCGGAGCATCAAGAACCGTGGTGCCGGCAATTCCCGCGCAAGGACAGACAACAGCGATATTTACTTGGAACTATGCATTTCCCGGCACTCCCGTTTCGATAGAGGTTGTTCCCGCCATACAGCTTCCATCGCCCCCATAATCATGAGTCTACGCGTCCGCCGTCTGCGTTTCTTTTTCGATTGGACGCTCCTTCTGCCGGCCCTGGCGCTCTCATTCCTGGGCATTCTCACAATGAGTACATTCGGACAAGGAGCGTCTCTTGCGCCGAGACAGCTTCTCTGGCTCGCCATATCCGTGTGTGTCTATTTCGGTTTCGCATCGTTCGATGCGCGTTTCATTCGTCGCACATCGATTGTCATGACGCTCTACTTTCTCTCCTTCATACTGCTTGCGTTTCTTCTCCTTTTCGCCCATCCAATTCTCGGTGCGCGCGCCTGGTTCTCGCTCGGGCCGGTTTCATTTCAGCCGGCCGACCTCGCCAAGCTCGCCCTCATCGCGCTCCTCGCTAAATATCTCTCGCGGCGCCATGTCGAGATCGGCGACTTCAGACATATCATCGTCTCGGGTGCCTACGCACTCACTCTGATGCTGCTTATTCTCATCGAGCCGGATATGGGCAATGCGATCATCTTCGGCGCGCTCTGGCTCGGTATGATGCTCGTCTCCGGCATTTCAAAGAAGCATCTCGCGGTTCTCGGCCTTCTTGGTCTCGTTGTTGGTTCGGCACTCTGGTTCGGAGGACTGAAGCCGTATCAGCGCGCGCGTATCGTCTCTTTCGTTAATCCGGCTGGAGACATACACGGCGCTGGCTACAATGCGTACCAAGCGAAGATTGCCGTCGGGAGCGGCGAATTGTTCGGCAAAGGCATAGGATACGGCACGCAGTCGAAACTGCGTTTCCTGCCCGAATACCAGACCGACTTCATCTTCGCAGCGTATGCCGAGGAATGGGGCTTCGTAGGCGTCCTGCTTCTGCTCGCGGGCTATGCGCTCCTCTTTGTACGGCTTGCACAGATAGCCCGGGCATCCGCAACTAATTTCGATGCGTTTTTTACGCTCGGCGTGCTCATTCTCTTTATTGCACATGTTGCAATACATGCCGGTATCTCGCTCGGGCTTCTGCCGGTAACCGGTACGACAATACCTTTCATGAGTTCAGGCGGCTCGCACCTCGTGCTTGAATTCGCCGCGCTCGGCATCATCACCTCGCTTGCGCATCATGGCCGCGGCCCGACCCGTGACCTCTCCACAAACGAATACTTCGGCGGCTAGCGGTACAGGCGCATGGTCTCCTGCACCATCCGCTGAAGCGAGAAACGGTCCATATCTTTCGCATTCAGTATCTCGCCCACGCCGCCCACGCGGTTCGCGACGATAGGAAGACCAGCCGCCCGCGCTTCAAGCAGGACATAGGGCAGACCCTCCTTGAGAGAGGGAAGCGCGAATACGTCGAAGCCGCGCAGCACTTCGCTCGCCGGGATGAACCCGAAGAGTTTTACTCGGTTCTCGAGACCGTATTTTTTTATTTTTGCTTCAAGATGCTCACGTTCCTCTCCCTCACCGACTATCGCGACGAACATACTCGGGTCATCTTTTGCTTGTTCGATAAGCGCGGTCTGGTTCTTGTTCCGCGTCAGTTCTCCAACGGTGCCGGTGATGCGCACCCCCGGAGGAAATGCGCTCCGGACCCTCTCTCCCGCATCGAGCTGTAGCGGCATACGAACGCCGTTGTATATGACAGTCATTTTGCGGCGCGAAAAAATAACGGGCGCCCGGCGCAGTTCGTAGTTTGATAGCACGATGACGCGGTGCGCGAGGAGAATCGTGATCCATGAAGCAACCCAAATGAGAGCCCTTTCATAGAATGGCCGAACCTCATTATGCGCAAATCCGTGCGCGGTGAAAATGATATTCCGTACTCCCGCAATGCGGCCGGCGAGCGCCCCGAGTCCTCCGGCTTTTGAGCTGTTGAGGTGCAGAATATCCGGCCGCTCTTGCTTAATAACGCGAAGGAGTTCGAGAAAGGCCTTGAATTCTCGAGAAAGATAAACGTCTCGGGTAAATGACATGAGGAAAATAATTCGAACCGCAGCCTCTTTGAGCCGCTCAGCGAGGAGTCCGGCAGGAGCATTCGTCTCGCCGGTCCCGCCGAGCGCCACGGCAACCTCGAACTGTTCCGCGGGCAGACCCTTCGCTAGATCGTAGACATACCGCTGGGCTCCTCCCCAGTTCGATTTGGTTATGACGAACAGAATCTTCCGCCTGCCGGAGGCCTTCATGGGTGCAACTGTACAATATATTTCCACGTTATAGTATCCGTACCTATGGCATTTGATCGCCGCGAAACCGCTCTCCTTCTTGTGGGGGATTTTCTCATATTGGTCGCATCCTTGTGGGTCGTACTTCTTCTCCGTAACCTTGCGTTGCCCCCCTTCGGTTACTTTGAGGAAAATCTCCTGCCATTCCTGCCGGTATTCGTCCTGTCCCTCGGCATTTTCTATGTTGCCGGTCTTTACGAAAAACAAACCCGTCCGATTCGTCGCGTCATGGGTGCCCGCATTTTCGGCGCACAGGCCGCAACGGTGGCGATTGCCGCCATCCTTTTCTTTATACTGCCGCTCTCCATCGCTCCAAAGACAATCCTGGCACTCTACCTTCTCGTTTCGGTTATGGCTGAGAGCGGATGGCGTTTCTATCGCATGAAGCGCGAGGCGACTGATGGCAATCGCGTGCCAGCACTCCTGGTCGGTTCCGGTCCCGCCGTTCTCGAGCTTTACGACGAGATAAACGGCAATGACCGCTATCTCATCCGGTTTGTCGCGCGCATGGAGGCATCGGATCTCTCGCAGTGGGCTGTGTCCGCAGCGTTTACCGCAGGGGGCGCCTCCGCCGCGCGCGCTATTGTCATCGATACTTCCGACCCGATTATCATGCGTGACTTGTCGATCCTCTACGGCTTTGTTGCCAGTGAAGTTACCTTTCTTGAGTTCGCTTCTCTTTATGAAGAAGTTTTCGACCGCGTACCTCTAGCGCATCTCGTGGCGGTTCAGATACTGGGGGCTTTGCCCGCTCGCCGCGCACTGTACGACGCCAGCAAACGCCTCTTCGATATAACGCTTGCTGCCATTGGATCGCTTCTCGCCATTCCGTTTATCGCGGTTGCAGCAGCAGTGCTGAGTGTCCAGGGAGGGATGCCGTTTATCTTGAACGACCGAATCGGCAAGGGCGGTCGTATTTTCCGTATCGTGAAATTGCGTTCCATGCTCTTTAACGATCATGGCGATCCGGAATTGCAGAAAAAAAATCATGTAACCGGGTTCGGACGACTACTCCGCAAGACCCGCATCGATGAGCTACCCCAGCTCTGGAACGTGCTCAGGGGAGATCTTTCTTTCATCGGCCCGCGCCCGGAGCTTCCGAAGATCGCCGAAATTTACGAACGTGAAATTCCTCAATACAGAATGCGCCATTTGATTGCCCCGGGTCTTTCAGGATGGGCGCAGATTCATGATTATGACGCGCCGAGGGGCCCTGCGGACGTCGCGCGCACGAAAAAGAAGCTCTCGTTTGATTTATATTATCTGAAACACCGTTCTTTCATGCTCGATCTCGCCATCGTGATGAAAACACTGCGCACGCTGCTTTCTTTTTCCGGTATATGAACACGAAAAAGAAAATTGCCGTCGTGACGGGCGGCGCCGGATTTATAGGGTCGCATCTTGCGAAGGCATTGCTCGAACACGGATACGAAGTTCGGGCCATCGATTCTCTCATCGCGGGGAAACACGCGGGCGTTCCCGCGCAGGCCGACTTTTTCGAGACAGATATTCGTGACGCCGGAGCCCTTCCGGCAATCTTTTCGGGTGCGGAAACGGTCTTCCATCTCGCAGCGCTTCCGCGCGTCGAATACTCAATTCAGTTTCCGAAAGAAACCCACGAGACGAATGTTACCGGTACGGTAAACGTGCTTGCTGCGGCAAGGGAAGCGGGAGTAGCACGCATAATCTTTGCAAGTTCAAGCGCTATTTACGGAGACCAGGACAGAGTGCCGTTTCGCGAAGATGCGGCGCCGGATCCTCTTTCTCCTTACGCGCTCCACAAGTATATCGGCGAGAAATACCTCGTTCTTTTTTCGAAACTTTACGGACTTCGCACAGCGTCACTTCGATTCTTTAATGTGTACGGGCCGGGGATTGACCCGGAAGGGCCGTACGCGCTTGTTATCGGAAAGTTTCTGAAGCTCACGCGCGAGGGAATGCCACTCACCATTACCGGTGACGGAAAGCAGACGCGGGACTTCGTGCATGTGCGAGATGTCGTCCGCGCTCTGATCGCGGCCGCAGAAAAAGACGCAATCGGAAAGGGTGAGGTTATAAACATCGGTACCGGCCGCGGGACTTCCATAAACGAACTTGCGGATTTCTTTGGCGGCGAACGGGAATACCTGCCTTCGCGTATTGAGCCGCGCTCTTCATGCGCAGACATCTCAAAAGCGAAAAACATTCTTGGTTGGGAACCCGATGTGCGGCTTGCCGACGGGATAGCGGAGCTCAAGAATGACTTTCCAGAAAGTAAAGGACAATAGATAGCTAAAACGCGCAAGACTTCGCTTTTTCACCATTTCGTTTATACTCCTCCCATGAATCGTTTCCGAGTACCCGCTCTTATTGCCCTCATCGCGGGGCTTTTGCTTGCATACTTCGCTTGGACTACGCAGGCGAACCCGACAAGCGCATACCGCTTCAAGCTCGGCCTCGACCTAGCCGGCGGCACCGAGCTTGTCTACAGGGCCGACATGTCGCAGACGCCCTCCGGCGAGCAGGCCGATGCGCTTTCAGCTTTGCAAGGCGTCATCGAGCGTCGCGTGAATCTTTTCGGTGTTGCGGAGCCGCTCGTGCAAACCGAGCAGATGAATGCTCTCTCGGGCACCACCGAGGACCGGCTCATCGTTGATTTGCCCGGGGTAACCGACATAAAAGCGGCTGTCGCCGCGCTCGGACAAACGCCGACGCTTGAATTCAAGCTTGCGACAACAACGACGGTCGGTACGACGACCCAGGTTACGTATGTATCGACCGGGCTCACCGGCCGTTATCTCGCGAGCGCCGCGCTCCAGTTTGGCTCGGGGGCGACCGCAGGTCTTGCCGCGCCGCAGGTGCTTCTTAATTTCAATAGCGATGGCGCAAAACTGTTCGAGAAGATTACGAGTGAAAACGTAGGACAGACTCTCGCCATATTCCTTGACGGGCAACCGATATCAGAACCGGTCATTCAGGAAGCAATTCCGGGAGGGCAGGCGACCATCACCGGCCGTTTTACCGCGACCGAAGCGCGGGACTTGGTACGCAATCTCAATTTCGGCGCGCTCCCCGTACCCATCACCCTCGAAAGCAGTTCATCGGTCGGTCCGACCTTGGGTGCCGCCGCCATTAAAGCGGGTGTTGGCGCAGGCATCATCGGATTTGCCATTGTCGCGCTCTTCATGATTGCCTGGTATCGCCTCCCCGGCGTTATCGCCGCGATAGCGCTCGGCGAATATCTCCTGTTCATGCTCTCGATCATCAAGCTCATTCCGGTCACCCTCACCGCTTCGGGTATCGCAGGGCTCATCATCTCGGTCGGTATGGCGGTAGACGCGAACGTGCTCATATTCGAACGCACCAAGGAGGAATTGCAGGGGGGCAAAGGACCGCGCGAGGCGGTGCATATCGGCTTTGCACGCGCGTGGACGGCGATTCGCGATGGCCACCTCACTATGCTCATCTCGGGCGTCATACTTTTCTGGCTCGGCACAAGTATCGTGCAGGGCTTCGCGCTTGTCTTCGTGCTCGGCGTGCTCGCGTCATTTCTTTCTGCCGTATCGCTCTCGCGCGTTCTCTTGCTCGCCATCGTCCCCGAAGGGAGGGAGGGTGCATGGAAATTCCTGATGGGTTCAGGCATCCGTACTAAATAACCTGCTATGTATATTGTCCGCCATCGAAAACTTTTCTTCTGGATTACGGGAGTTATCCTCGCTGCCGCAGTTGGCGCCATCGTTGTGTGGGGTCTCCCGCTCGGCATTGATTTCACCGGCGGCTCCCTGATGCAGGTGCAGTACAAGAATGGAACTCCGCCGCTCGCGACCATAGAAACACAGGTCGCCCGTATTCCTTTGGGAGCCGTTTCGGTTCGTGCATCGGGCGAAGATGCGGTTTCCATCCGTACCCGCACGCTCACTCCGGCAGAGCATGACGCCATTCTCGTCGCACTCTCGCAGGGCGCCTCGACGACCGAACTCGCATACACCTCGGTCGGCCCTGCGCTTGGCAGCCAATTTACAAACAAAGCGCTGTGGGCAATCTTTGCGGTCGTACTCGCGATTGTGCTGTATATCGCTTTCGCTTTCCGTAAAGTATCCCGACCGGTGCCTTCGTGGGGGTACGGACTCACTGTCGTAGCGATGCTCATCATAGACCTCGTCGTTCCCACCGGTTTCTACGCCGCGCTTTGCCGTTTCACCGGCGCAGAAGTAGATTCGCTCTTCATCGTCGCGCTCCTCGCGCTCCTCGGTTACGTGGTGAACGATATCATCGTCATTTTCGACCGCATACGCGAACATCTCGCGAAGAATGAAAAGACGGGTCTGAAAGAAGACTTCGAGACCACGATAGGCAAGTCCATCGACGAGACGATGACGCGTTCCATCAATACCGCGACCACGGTCGCCCTCGCGCTCCTCGCGCTCATTTTCCTCGGGGCTCCCGCAACCCGCGACTTCGCGCTCGTGATGCTCGTGGGCATCGTCATCGGTACCTTCTCTTCAGTCGCCCGCTCCGCACCGCTCCTTATTCCGATAGCGAAGTGGTTCGCTAAGAAATAACCGTCCCGACGAAGGGCTTGCCGTCGAGGTAGTGTGAAAATTCTTCGAGTTTTGCGCCGTTTATAATTGCGACCTCGAGGTTGAGCGCAGCCGCTTCTTTTGCAGCGATGGGGTCGAACGGGGAAGAGAGCCCCGGGTTCCATTCCTCGGGGATTAGTTTTCTGAATTCGGCCCACGAAATCTTTTCTATTTTCTTCGCGTGTAAATTATCTCGCGGATCACTATCATAAACATAATCGATGTTTGAGAGATTGACGAGACGATGGGCGCCGATATTTTTCGCCATGAGCACCGCATCATAATCGGTCGAGCAGCCCGGCTGCCATCCGGCTGCGATGACAATCGGCTCGTCCGCCTCCACGTCGATGGTCGGATTCTTAACGACTTGC
>JAGXBE010000016.1 GCA_018971265.1 Patescibacteria group bacterium | reverse complement strand
GTGAGTCGGAACAAACCCTACAGCTTGCCGACTCACAAAAGCAGACAAGCCAAAGAGCGACGCCAAGATGCGTTCTAGCAAATGTACCCGACCCTTCATAAAAGCGCAAGGTGCGTAAAAGTGAAAATAAAGCAGGGCCGATCCATGGATCGGCCCTTATGTTCCGCCTCATGCCGGTATCAGGACCGTGAGGCCTTTTGCTTGGCGGCGAAGCAGTTGATTGTACTTGCCGAAAATGCCCTTTGTTTTTGCTGTCCTGTAAATTCTGTCGAGAACCGCAGTGACAGAACTCCTGCCGCGGAGCCCGCGGACCGACGGACAGTAGATCGAAAATCCTACGCACCTCTTCCACGGTGCGTACCACGGCCGATGGTTTTCCCAAAAGACGTTCAGCCACGGGTTAACCTGTTGCGCCCAGTAGGAACAATCCTTGGTGAAAACCACAATCTCATCGTCAAAATACAGAGCGGCCGGCTTGAAATCACCAATGAGCCCGATGACTCTTGTGAACTCGGAAACTTGTTCCGGATTCATATCCATAGAACACCCCACCAGGATGACGTGTCTCCAGATATTGGAGGCCTCCACTCGTCATTATACAATACACGATACGAACGGCGAGGTGCACCGAGGGCTGCGGCGGTTTTGCTAACCGCAATTATTTTCTCCCCTACTCCAGGGCTCGACCTTG
The DNA here is from genome assembly GCA_018971265.1 of Patescibacteria group bacterium. Lineage (GTDB taxonomy): Bacteria > Patescibacteriota > Minisyncoccia > Phycocordibacterales > Phycocordibacteraceae > C7867-001. Next base: position 10,158 of record JAGXBE010000016.1, on the reverse strand, counting down.
GAAAAATCCACGCCTTATTTACGCGAGGAGATGATGTCAGTCGCAACGTTCTGCGGAACGACATCGTAGTGATCAAATTCCATCGTCATACTTCCGCGGCCCTCGGTCATGGAGCGCAAAATCGTCGTGTAGCCGAACATTTCGGAGAGCGGGACTTTTGCATGCACGACTTTGTTCATGCTGCGGTCTTCCATCCCCTCTATTTGCGCGCGTTTCCCGGAGATATTGCCGGTGATGTCGCCCATGAACTGCTCCGGCACGATGACCTCGACGCGCATAATCGGCTCGAGAATGACCGGCTTCGCTTTCTGCGCGGCGTCCTGAAACGCCATCGAGGCGGCAATTTTGAAGGCGATTTCCGAGGAGTCGACGTCGTGGTACGAGCCGTCGTAAAGATCGATGGAAACGTCGACCATCGGAAAGCCGGCGAGGAGGCCGCGCGCCATCGCTTCGCGCACGCCCTTTTCCACCGCCGGGATGTATTCCTGTGGAACGACGCCGCCTTTGATATTGTTGATGAACTCGAAATGGTCTTCGCGCGTGACATTTTTGGGGATTTTCGCGCCCTCGACGAGCGGTTCCAGTTTCTTCATTTTTATTTTCACGTGGCCGTACTGACCGCGACCCCCGGTCTGCTTGATGTACTTGCCCTCGGCATCCGAAGAACCGAGGATGGTTTCGCGGTACGCCACCTGCGGTTTGCCGACGTCCGCAATGACGCCAAATTCCCGCTTCATGCGGTCGACAAGAATCTCGAGATGCAGTTCGCCCATGCCGGAAATGATGGTTTCGGCGGTTTCCTCATCGGTCGTGACGCGGAACGTCGGATCTTCATCGGAGAGCTTGTGGAGCGCGATACCCATCTTTTCCTGATCTTGTTTTGTTTTCGGCTCGATGCGCAGCGATACCACCGGCTCGGGGAATTTGATCTCTTCAAGCACGATCGGGTTCGCTTCATCGCAGAGCGTGTGTGAAGTTTTCGTATCTTTGAGTCCGACGGCGGCGGCGATTTCTCCTGCAAACACTTTTTCAACCTCCTCTCGTTTATCCGCCTGGAGTCGGACGATGCGGCCCACGCGCTCGCGTGAGCCCGTGGTCGAGTTGTATACATACGAACCGGCAGTGAGCGTTCCGGAATACACGCGAAAGAAGGTGAGCGCGCCCACGAACGGATCGGTCTGGAGCTTGAAAGCGAGCGCGCAGAACGGCTCATCGTCGGCGGCGCGGCGTTCGATCGGATCCCCGGTTTTCGGATTCTTTCCCGTTGCCGGCGGAAGATCGAGTGGAGACGGAAGATAGTCAACGACCGCGTCGAGCACGAGCTGCACGCCCTTGTTTTTGAGCGCGCTGCCGCAATATACCGGAAATACTTCATTATGAATGACCGCCTTGCGCAAGATTGCTTTCAGGTCTTCCAAAGACGGTTCCTTCCCCTCGAGATACGCGTTCATCGCCGCATCATCGTTTTCTACAATGCGCTCCACGAGATCTCCGCGATATTTTTTCGCCGTTTCCAAAAGATTCTCCGGCACCTCGCCTTCGATAACCTCTTCGCCCATATTCCCCGAGAAGGTATAGGATTTCATGGTGAGCAGGTCGACAACGCCTTCGTGTGCGCCTTCTTCGCCGATGGGAATCTGCATGCGGATAGCTCTCGGCGAGAGCCGGTCGAGGATAGAGGCGTAGGAACGTTCGAACGACGCCCCGGTGCGGTCGAGCTTGTTTATAAAACAGACGCGCGGCACTTTCGCCTCGTCGGCATAACGCCAGTTGGTTTCGGATTGCGGTTCCACGCCTGCGACGCCGTCAAAAACGACGATTGCCCCATCGAGCACGCGCATCGAGCGCTTTACTTCGGCGGTGAAATCGATGTGTCCGGGGGTGTCGATGATATTGAAACGAAACTTTTTGCCCGTATCTTTCTTGTCTGGCTCGCCCGTCTTGGTCCAGAAGCAGGTAATGGCGGCGGCGGTGATGGTGATGCCGCGCTCGCGCTCCTGCTCCATCCAGTCCGTCGTAGTCTCGCCCTCGTGCACCTCGCCTATCTTGTGCTGACTGCCCGTATAGAAAAGCACCCGCTCGCTCGTGGTCGTTTTCCCAGCGTCGATGTGGGCGATGATGCCGAAATTGCGTACCTTATCAAGTGGATAATCGCGGTTCATAGATTAGATAAAAAATAAGTTGCCTCCGGCACCTTCCTCCCTGCGCTCGCTCGCAGAAGAAAAATAAGAATCTTTCTTCTACTTCGCTCGCTTGGTAGTAAAGGCCGCCCAAGGCGTTACGTAGAGGATAGCCGAAACCATGGAAATTGCAAAGTGCGCTGTAAGTCGGTACTATTTTAAAGGCAGCACCGTTTCAACCAGATTGTTCGGAAGGAGAAATGGGTATGACGTTTGACAAACGCAACAACCCCAAGAGTGCAACCCGCGCGGGGCCGTATTATTTCGAGATTCTGCTCGAAACAACCGACCCCGTTTACTGGTCGGAAGAGGAGTTGCTCGAGGTCAGAGAAGCGTTGTCCGCGGCGCGGGAGCGGGGACACGATTGCACGGCCGCAGCGGCGATTCTCACTTCGGCAATCCTGAAGGCCTCATACCCAAACGTCAGTGGTATCGACTAACCAAAAGCCCGCAAACGCGGGCTTTAGAATTTATGTGAAGATAAAGGTCGATTACCACGCAAAATGCGCGAAGGCCTTGTTGCTTTCGGCCATACGATGCATGTCATCCTTCTTCTTTATCGCATCACCTTCATTTTTTGCGGCGAGAAGGAGTTCCGTGGCAAGCTTCTGCGCCATCGGCTTCCCTTTCTTCGAGCGAGCGGCGCCGATGAGCCAACGGAAAGCGAGTGCGAGACGGCGGTTCTGCGAAACCTCGCGCGGAACCTGGTAGTTGGCACCGCCCACGCGCCGAGAGCGGACTTCCATTAAGGGCGATGCGTTTCTGAGCGCCGCTTCAAATGTTTCCAGAGGATTCTCTCCATTCTTCTTTATCGTGGCGAGCGCGGCATAGACCACGGCGCGCGCCGTATCCTTCTTTCCGTCCCACATGACGGTATTTATGAAACGCGTAAGCGTCTCTGAACCGTATTTGAGATCCGGACGCCAAACGCGCTTCTTCTTGAGAGGTCGGCGCATAGTTATTTAGCAGAGGGGCGCTTCGCGCCATAGCGAGAGCGGCTGCGACGACGCTTCTCAAGGCCGCTCGCGTCGAGCTTGCCGCGCACGATGGTGTACTGGACGCCTATGTCCTTCACGCGCCCGCCGCGCAAGAGCACGACCGAGTGCTCCTGCAAATTGTGCCCTTCGCCCGGGATGTAGGCGGTTATTTCCATGCCGTTGGTGAGCCGCACACGGGCGATTTTACGGATAGCGGAGTTCGGTTTGCGAGGAGTCTTCGTGGTCACCTTGGTGCAAACGCCACGCTTGAATGGCGAAGGATAGAAAGTCGGACGATTCTTGAGTGCATTAAAACCGCGCGCAAGGGCAGGCACGCTCGTCTTTGACGATTTGGTCTTACGCCCCTTTTTTGAAAGCTGATTGATGGTGGCCATTGAGATAAAAGAAGACCCGCAGGGGTCAGCGATACTGTAAAGGAATAACGCTGATAATGCAACTATTCTGCTTGCGGTTCGTCGAGCGATTCGCGGTAGGGGTCGGTCGAGTAGGGCCTCATGGGGGTGGCGGGGCGAAGTGCGACAGGAGGGGGCGCAGGACGCTCGACAGCAGGAGCGACAGCCGTGGATTTGATTTCGGTAGCGGGGCGGGGAGGAAACGCGCCGGGGAGATTGGTCGGGAGTGGCGCAACAGGGCGAGGAGCGAGGTTCACAAGCCGTGCTCTTTGCTCTTCGCCAAAAGGGCGCGGTGGGAGCGCGCTGATTATGGGAGCGCCCGGCATTGCCATCTTCGGCGGCAGAGGCGCGGTGTCGGACGAGACGGACGGACGCTGTGTCGAAAGCGGCGGATAGCTTGGCACAGATGCGCTCACTTTTTTCGGTGCTAACAAGCTTCCCTGCTGAAGTTCCGGTGCGGGAGGCACTGACTTCGCCTCTGACACCGCGTTTCCCGTGCTCTGCATCTCCCTCTGGAGCGGGATAAAAATTTCCTGATTGATGTCGTTCATGATGCTGCGCACGATATTTTCCGAGAGTGCGGCGTCGTTCTTGAGAGAAACGGAGAACTCGTCCGGGTTCTCGATACCCATGAGAAGCAGCATGATTTCGCGCTCCAGTACGCCGCCCTGGTCGATGCGCAGACCGTATTTGCTCATCAGGTTCTTTGCGACAAGCGTGTACTTCCCTTGCGCAAGGTACTGCCGGATAGGCGGCGGCAAGGTCCGCATCACTTCTTTCATGCTTTCCTCGAACGTCGGTTCTTGTTGATTCTGATCCATACGTACTTTGATTAGTGCCCCGCCTCGGGCTTCTTCCCCTCTTTCCTCTCCTCTTCCTTTTCCTCACTGCCAGAGGTTTTCTTTTCGCTTTCCTCAAGGAGTTTTTTGATCGAATCAAAGTCTTTCTCCGACTGCTTTTTCTTCACTTCTTTAAGAATTTTTTCTGATGCTTTCTTGTTCCTGTTGAAGAATTGCTCCGGGCCCCATACGATACTCTTAGCATATCCTTCTTGTGGCGCTCGTTTGAGTTTATCAACCTCATCCTGCCGCGCTTCCACTTCCGCCTCCTGTACCTTAACCATCTTTCCGTGAATACTCTTTAATTCTTCGACTTCTTTAGCTTGTTCCTCACGTTTCCGTTGACTATCAAGAAGCGCATTATTAAATGCGAGTTGCGTTCTGCCAATCATTTCCTCATTCCCCGAGGCTTCAGCTGCAATAAGTGCATTGCGTTCGGCATTTATCCTCTCATTAAACGGCTTGAGTTCCTCTTTGTGTTTATCGAGGAGTTCCTGCCTTTCTTGTTCGTTCTGAGATTTTATGTCTTTCACCGTCCGTTCCATCATTTTCTTACGCCCTTCCTCGGTCGCCTGCATTTCTTTTTCTCCCTTTGTTTGTCCGAGTGACTTCGCGTAAGTCTCGCGTCCTTTGATTTTCTCTTCCTCCCATTTGCGGTAGCCGCCTTTCTGCGCGACTCCGGCGTCAACACCGCCAAACGGAAGCTTCTTAAGTGCACTGGTACCACGCACGTCATAGCTTGCTTTAGCTCCGCGATCAAGAATGCCCGACCCAAGGCGACCGACGACTGCCGTACGGCCAAGCCTTGAATTTTTCCACTTTTCCGAAAAACGTTGCGAGCCCAACCCGACGGTACTGCGGCTACCTGCGGCTACGAGGCCGAAGGAAAGCTTGCCGCCCCATTTCGTCGCCCAGCCGCCGCCGAAGGCGGACATTTTCTTCGAGACAATAACGACGCCGAGGAGGAGCCCCATCGCAACGATGAAAGAAAGCATCACGCTTGCAAAACCGGCAAGATTCGTATTGTTGACAAAGCCGTCCCATGCTCCCGTCGCCGCGCCCGACCCGCTGTCCAAGCCGAAACCGGTGAGGAAGCTCGAGTCGGTGATGACGCGCAGGGCTATGTAGAGTAAGAGGAGCAAGATTGGCGCGGTGATAGTTTGTTCAAAGAGCGTGCTCCACCACAGCCGCGCCGTATTGGAGAGCTTCGGCACGGCAAGCCCGGCAAAACCGATTGGTGCGATAATGATAAGAAAGATGAGTGCGACGAAGCGGGCGACGAGTATGAAGGCGAGCGAGAACATCACGAATGCCGCGACCATAAAGAGGATGATGCCCATGAAGCCGATGAGCCATGTGCTGCCGGGCTTTAAGATTTGTCCGCCGTTAAGCGCAGCGCCATAAATGCTCGCGAGTCCCAGTTGCGACATGATCTTGTTCGAAATGCCTTCGTTGTGAATGGCGTTCCCTCCGAAGCTCACCGGCTGGGGCGGAGCGCCGCCGTTGATTTGCGTATAAAACTCCGTCGCGAAGAGATTCCCGGCGTCAATAATCGCTTCTGATATGAAGAGCGAGAAATTGAGAAAGACGGCGGCGATAAGAAGCATCGGGAGCATTTTCGTCCCTCCGCCGTACCAGTTCACGTTCAGGATGGTGGTGATGCCGATGGCGAGAAAACCGAAGATGAGTACGATGTTCCCGATGTCGCGCAGAATACTCCAGGTAAGGCCGACGGCCGGAAGGCCTTTTACGTACGTCCCCATTATGACAACGGTGTAGTACACCACATTGTCGAGCGTGATCACCGCGACGCCGAGCAACCATGCGAAAAGCGACATGATCCAGGTCATGACCGTGCCAAAGGAAGAATCCTTCGGCGGGTCGGCAGGAAGCGTAGACGGGTTATTTGTGCCGCCGCCGGTGGGAGCGGTTGCGGCGGGAGGCGGTTGCGCTGCCACTTGCGCACTTGCAGCGGCTTGGTCGGCGCTTCCCGAAGAACTTTGAGCATGCACGGCGGGCGCGTACGCGCCCGCCGCGCTCACGACGAGCGCGAGGGCTATGGACAATGTAGTGAGGAAGCGCGGCATAAGCGTCAGGGTGAGGAGGGAGGGGTGGTACAAGAATCCTTCAGCGCTTGCGCGTTCGTGCTGATGAGGTTCATCTGGTCGACAAGAGAATTCGCAGAGACGTTGAGTGAGCCGCTCGGACTTGCCGTTGCGTTACCGACCACTTGCGCCTGCTGCTGCGCGTTTGCGACATCGGTGCTCGTTGGTGGCATGGTCTGGAGCGTCTGCAAATCGGTCGCGTAGGTTCCTCCTCCCGTGCTGGCCTCATTTTGTATTTTCTGCACCAGCGCTTGGGCGGCGGCGATTACCGCGTTCGCGGCGGCAACCTGTGTAAATACCGGGGCGATTTCACTGGTAAGCGCGGTCTGGGCGCTGCTGATGATAGCCGTATTCGATCCGCTCGCTCCCGTGTTTGTCTGTTGGGTGCAGAAGTTAATAAGGTCGTTGACGCTCGTCGACGCGGCGGTTGCCGACGTGTTGATAGTGTTCCAGGCCGACTGATATTGACTTATGAGACTCAGCATATCCGAACCGGAAATCGAGAGCTGTGTAGCATTCTGTTGTACACCGGACTGGGTTGCGCCCAAGTAACCCGAGGAATTCTGATACTGTGAGAGCTGTGAGCTGCCGCTTGTTCCGTAGGTTTGTCCGACTCCAAAGAGTCCATTCGAGCCGAAACCGCCAAGAATCTGCGAGGCGAAATTGACCGTATTCATAACAGTCGCGATATTTCCCATAATCTGATTTATCTCGGCGCTTATGTCGCCCATCTGGACCAGCTTGTCAAATGTAGTTCCGAGCGCCTTGTCGAGCGTCGCTTTGATAACTGTACCGGGCGTCTTTATCACGCCCGGCGTGCCGTCGCTTTTGGTGCACGGGTCTCCGGAGAGCGGGAGTGAATTGGAGGCAGCCGCGGCGGCGGCCTGCTGGGCGGGAGTACCGTTCTCGCTTGCGGAATAGTCATACGACCCGGCGTCGCTTGAAAGATCTCCGCACCACGAAAGGAATCCCTGGCCCCAGTTGAGTTCCGCGAGCCGGGCGGCAGTCGCGTCGGTGACCATGGTTGCAAGCTGGCTCTGCGAGGATTGGTAGAGCGTATAGGGATTATTTTGTGTCTGAGTTGTGAGGGCGAACCAGGCGCCTGCACCGCCTTGCGACCAGTCGCCCGCAAGAAATGCATTTGTGTTCGGCGAGTATTGGTCGAGGGTGGACTTGTTTTTTGCGAAGAAGCCCGCCAAGCTCGTCTTTTCCAGATAGTCGTTGCGCAAAGAGGAGGTGATGGCAGAAGAGAAGGGCGAGTTTGAATTCGCGCTGAATTGCCTTAAAAAGGTAAGCGCCTGTATGTCCCCAACGTTTTGCATATGTCCCTGCAAGTCTTGCACGAATTGTGGAGAGCCGGTGCCGTTGGTTTGGCCGTCGACAAAGGCAATGACGCTGGCGGTCATAGACTTGAGCAGTTGCCCAGAAACAATGAATGCGAGCGGTTGGAGCACGTATGTGTTGAGCCACTGGGCCTTGTCTGCAAGCATGCTTGTGAAAGTATTTATCGATGTAAGTGTGTTCTTGACGAGGTCAAGAAGGCTGGTTGATGAGGTGTCTGAAACTATCGCCGCTGTTACGAAAAATGCATCTGTTTTTTGCGGTGCAACAAAAAGGATCGGTGGTGCTATGAGCAAAACTGCGAGCAGGACTATCAGGGGTGAAGCGAAAGGACGCGAGTTCATGGTTTTTGCGTGCCGGTTTGCTGGTTTACGCCGATGTCCGTAATGAGGTTCACGAACGACGCTCCGGGCGTCCCCGCCGAAAGGGAAACGCCGGTCGCCTGGTACGTCTTGCCGATGTCCACGAACGCCGCCTGGAGGGAAAGCACCGCTTGGGCGTATTGTTTGATAGCGAGTATGGTCGCCAGAGGGTCGGTATTGACCCGCGTGAAATCATTTATGATGCCGCTTGAACGCGCGAGCGCGTTTATGAGGGCGAGGTCGGCGGCGGCGAGCTCTTGAGGTACCGGAAGTACCGCGAGCCCGGCGGCGGCATCCCGATATGCTTTGGCTATCGACGCCATGTGCAAGAGCGCTGCGGCATCATTGCCCTCAATCGCATATCGCAGATAATTTATCTCGCTTGTCGTCGCGTTGCTCGTGTTCTTCAGGAAAACGGCTTCGGCTTTTGCCGCAAAGGCCTTGAGCGCGTCGGATCCAGAACCGCTCACCGTGAGATCCTGCATTGATTTGAAATCGGGGGCGGCGGTTATCGTCTGCGTAAGCTGAGTCAGTGCTTCTTGGGCGATATTCATCATGTCCGCCTGAGAAAGGGGTGCTCCGCCGCTTGTCTGTTTCGCCGCGAGATACAGCATGAAAAAATTTCTTGCGAAAGCGGCGGTGATGGTCCCGTCGGCGGGAGGCGGCGGAAGACCGCTATCCGAAGCGGTTGATGTTGCCGAGGGAGAAGATACGGCCGGTATGTCGGCAATCGCCTTCGGCACGATGAGGCCTCTCGCGACCGCCTCGCCGTCGGTCATACCGAGATGGAAATAATCGGTCGTCGTACTGTTTACCGGAATGCCGTAGAGGGTCTTTTCCCAATCGGGAAGACCGTCGCCATTTGAGTCTTTCGTTGCAATCGCCTGAAGAAGGGCCGTCTCAGTCGATGCCTCGGCGACCTTCGGCGATTCGACGCTCCGGGCAAAAAAGTACGCGCCGACGACAAGCACTGCCGATACGAATATCGCGCCGACAATGCGTCCTGCCGCTGAATTTTCCCCCGTGATTTTCACTCTTCAAGTATAGCAGCAACCATCCTTTTCTAAGGGCGGCTCTCCCCTGTAGGTGTGCATTAATTAATCGTGTGTGCCGTGCGCGCAAGCGAGAGCCACTCGGCAATGGAAAAGTCTTCGGCACGCGACTTTTCTGGAATTCCCGGAGCGCGGAAACCGATGTCCTTGAGATTTTTCGCGAGAAACTTGCGCTTGTGCGCAAAACCGGCTCGCAGAAGCGTGAAAAAAATCCGCTCTTCTTCGCGAGCAGCGAAGTTTTTGCGTGAAATATCGCGGATTGAGATTACCGCGGAATCTACTTTCGGTGCGGGCAGAAATGCCCCGCGGGGGACCGTGAACTCGTAGCGCGGCGTACCGTACGCCTTCACGGAGAGCGAGAGGATGCTTTCTTTTTTCGAACGGACGATGCGCTCGGCAACTTCTTTCTGCACAAGGAGCGTCATTGAGCGCGGTTGCGTCTGCGACTCGAGAAACATCCGGAATATTTCGCCGGTAAGGTAGTAGGGGATATTCGCGACGAGCTGGTATTCGCGCGGAAGCGCGGTCAGGGCTAACTTCCGAATATCCGCGTGCACGAGTTCGAGCCGCCCGCGTGCAATCTCGTTTGCGAAAGTGTCGCGCAGCTCTATGCACAGAGCGTCGTCCGCCTCGACCGCAATCACTTTTTTTGCGCGTTTCAGAAGCTCTTTTGTGAGCATGCCGGTGCCGGGGCCTATCTCAAGCACCGTATCGCCTTGCGCAAGTTCGGCGGTGAGCGCAATGCGTTCCGCGATGCGCGCATGCATCAAGAAATTCTGCCCGAGTGATTTTTGAGGCCTCAATGATTTCTTCCGCATCATACTCATCATAGACTACGAGCGAGCGATCAAGATCGGCAAGGAAAGAAGAAGGTTCCGCAAAATAGTCG
>JAGXBE010000015.1 GCA_018971265.1 Patescibacteria group bacterium | reverse complement strand
CCAGACTCACGCAGCGGAGATTGCACGTGGTGGTTCTACGGCCCCAACCCAGCTTTTCCCAGGTTCCATCGACGATGCCCGCATATACAATAGGGTACTCTCGGCGCAAGAGGTGCAGCAGCTCTACTCCCTTGGGCACTAATCAAACCCCCGAGTCGGACATCACATGTCCGACTCGGGGTTGCAAGTACTATTAAATAGTACTATTGTGTAGCGTATGACCACTATCACCGTACCGATCGACAAAGAGCTCGCACTCTTTATCGAAGAGGAGCTTTCGCATGGCGAGAGGGAAAGCAAAGCGCATCTGGTGCGCTACGCTCTCGAACGCTTGCGCGAGGAGCGGGCATTTCTCCGCATAGAAGAGGCGCGGCGAGACATACGAGATGGGCGCGTGTATAAAGGTGATTTAAAAAAGATATTGAAGAAATTCAAGTAGCATGGAGTTGATATACACGGCACGATTTCTTCGTTCGTTTAAGAAATTGCCACCCCTTGTTTCCGATGATTGTTTGAATGCGATAGCACTATTCGAGAAAGGCAGACGGAAAGAGCTCAAATTTCATAAATTGCACGAGAAGTTTAAAGATATGCATTCTTTCTCTGCCAATTTCTCCTATAGAATTGTAATAAAGATAGAGAAGAAGATCGCGTATTTCATGGATGTCGGTTCGCACACTATTTACGAGTAGACGCCCGCGTTTACAACCGCGCCCTCTCCGCGGGTGAGATAACCCAGCTCTAATCCCTTGGGCACCAATGCTCCTCGTGCGAGATTGAATCTCGCGGAATAGACGCAAGATAGGAGATGTGACGGTGATATACTGAATCTATATTATTGTCAGATTAATTATTTTCGCATGGCTATTCGTGTCGCTATCAACGGGTTTGGACGCATTGGGCGCGCATTTGCACGGCTTTCGCATAATCGCGGCATCGAGCTCGTCGCGGTGAATGATCTCGGGTCGCTCGAGAATCTCGCGTACCTTCTTAAATACGATACGGTCTACCATAGGGCGCCGTTCTCGGTCGAAGCAAGAGGCGGAGTGCTCATCGTCGACGGCAAGGAAGTGAGATTTTTACAGGAAAAGGACCCCGCACAACTGCCATGGAAAGATCTCGGTATTGACGTTGTCGTCGAAAGTACCGGATTCTTTACAAAGTACGAGGACGCGCAAAAGCACGTGGAGGCGGGCGCCAAACACGTCGTCATCAGCGCGCCCGCCAAAGGCGATGAGTCTATCGGTGCGACGGTGCTCATGGGCATTAACGAGGAGCGGTTCGGTACTTGCAAAGTGACGAGTAATGCTTCCTGCACGACCAATTCCGCAAGCCCGGTCATCGCCATTCTTGACGAGGCAATTGGTATCGAGAAGGCAGTACTCTCGACCACCCACGCCTACACGGCAAGCCAGTCCCTTGTCGACGGTCCCTCGAAGAAGGATATAAAAGAAGGCAGAGCGGCGGCACAAAACATCGTACCCACCTCCACGGGCGCAGCGACCGCCGTTACGCAAGCGTATCTGCCGCTCGCCGGAAAATTTGACGGGATTTCGCTCCGGGTACCGGTGCCCGCCGGTTCTATTGCGGACATCACCTTCATAGCAAAACGTCCGACGACGAAGGAGGAGGTAAATGAGATATTGCGCACCGCCGCTGCGACAGCGCGCTGGGAGGGAATTTTTAGGACGACCGACGAAGAGCTGGTCTCTTCGGATATCGTCGGCGAGCCTTGCGCTTCTATCGCTGATCTGGGCATGACGCGGGTGGTCGACGGCAATCTCGTAAAGGTACTCGCCTGGTATGATAATGAAATGGGATACACGGAGTCGCTCGTGCGCCATGTCATCGCCGCATCAACGGCGATGACGCAGAATCCGTCACCCGTTTCCGCCCATGCGGAAACGGGTGCGGATTCTGCGCAAATTGCCGCATAACTACCAATGCCTAAGATTTATTTTGCTGCCGATCATGCAGGATTCGACCTTAAGACTGCACTTCTTGCGCATGTGCGCACGCTTGGATATGAGGTTGAGGACATGGGCGCATCGGCGTTGAATCCGGAAGACGACTATCCGGACTTCATAACCCCGTGCGCGAGAAGAGTGGCAGAGAAAATGGCAAAAGGCATCATCATTGGCGGCAGCGGACAGGGGGAGGCAATGGTGGCGAACCGCATACCTGGAATTCGCGCTGCGGTGTTTTACGGCCCGATTCGCGTGACGAAAGCGCTCGATATCGAAGGCGGACGCTCCGAAGACGGCTATGATGCGGTGCGTCTTGCGCGCCGGCACAACGATGCGAACATGCTTTCCATAGGCGCGCGTTTCGTCAGCGGTCAGGAGGCCGATGAGGCGGTGCGTATCTTTCTCGAGACGCCTTTCTCCGATGCCGAAAGGCACCGCCGCCGTCTTGCAAAGTTTTAAAAAGCGCTATGCTTACCTAACCATGGCCGACATCCAGTTTGAAGAGGAACAGGAGTTTTCGAGACCGGACGTAGCACCGCAACAGTCGGTATTTGTGCGGTTCGTGCTTTCGACCGGCATCGTCTCGACGCAGAAACAAGCGGAATATGTTTTGTTCGTGATAGCGATACTCGCGATAATAATATCGGTATCCTTCTTCTTTATTTAAGAGATCTTTCTTACGCGAAGTCATCTCCTGGAAGACAAAAAAGTTGACAGAGTCCGTTTGCGACGACCAATTCCTGGACGGCGAGAAGCTGGTATACTAGGGTTCATGGGTCTTGTCGTTCCGGCGATACTGCCGACCTCCCACGATGATCTCAGGGAGAAGCTCGCCCTTTTCGCCCGACTCCCTTCGGTCGACCGGGTGCAGATTGATGTCGTTGACGGGCGTTTTGCGTCGCCCGCATCCTGGCCGTATACCGCCGCCGCGGAGTTCCGCAAAATGGTCGAACGCGGCGAAATGCTTCCCGAGACCCAGCACCTCGAGTATGAAATGGACCTCATGTGCTTTGATGCCGAAGAAGTCGCGGGAGACTGGCTCGCACTCGGCGCCTCGCACCTCATCCTTCATGCCGAAAGCGTTACCGATCCCGCCCGGCTTCTTGCGTCTCTTCGGAAACGCTATGGAGGAGGCGCCGACATCGAACTGCCGGCGCTCGTTTCCCTCGGACTTGCGCTGAACATCGCAAGCGACATCGCTCTTATCGAGCCATGCCTCGGCGCGGTGGACTACGTGCAATTTATGGGCATCGCAGATATCGGCAAACAAGGGCAGCCCTTCGACCGGCGCGCGCTTGAGAAGGTGCGCGTTTTCCGCAGTCGCCATCCGGAGGTTGTCGTGCAGGTCGACGGCGGTATTTCGCTCGAGACGGCAAAAGAATTTCTGACTCTCGGCGTCTCAAGTCTTGTCGTGGGTTCCGCCATTCTCCATGCCCCCGATCCCGCCGCCGCGCTCGCGGCTTTCGAAGCGCTCCAGAGCCCCTTCGGAGTGTGAGCAGAAATAATCCGGCAGTGGGTTATACTGACGCGATGGCACTCACCGATTCAGAAATCGCAAATCTCGAAAAAAGAGCGGAGAACATCCGCGAGACGATACTCAAGATGCTCGTCGCTGCGGGGAGCGGGCACACGGCGGGGCCTCTCGGCATGGCAGACATATTTACCGCATTCTATTTTCATATTCTCGCGCACGATCCGGCGAACCCCGAATGGCAGGAGCGCGATCGGCTCGTACTCTCCAACGGACACATAGCGCCGGTGCGCTATGCGGCCATGGCGCATGCGGGCTATTTCCCCGTAGAAGAGTGTCTGACGCTGCGGAAATTCGGAACGCGGCTGCAAGGGCATCCGGAACGCATGCGGCTCCCCGGCCTTGAGACGACCTCCGGCCCTCTCGGCGAAGGCCTTTCACAAGCGGCGGGCATCGCCTATGCGCTGCGCATGGACGGGAGAAAAAATAGAGTCTACGTTCTTATGAGCGACGGGGAACAAGAAGAAGGGAATACTTGGGAAGCAGCTCTGTTTACCGGAAAGCACAAACTTTCAAATCTTACAGCGGTCATGGACAGGAATAATATCCAGATAGACGGCATGACGGAAGATGTGATGCCGCTTGAGCCGCTCGCCGACAAATACCGCGCGTTCAACTGGCACGTGCTTGAAGTGAACGGCAACGACATCAGAGCTTTCATCGTCGCGGTTGACGAAGCGAAAGCGATTTACGAAAAACCGACGCTCATCATCGCGCACACCATCCCCGGTAAGGGCGTACCGGAAATAGAGTTCGATTACCGCTGGCACGGCAAGCCGCCCACAAAGGAAGAAGGGGAACGGTTCCTAAGGGAAGTCCGCACCATGGGCGGAAAAGTACGAGGAGAGTATGCTTAACCAAAACGCAAAGCTTTCGGCGAAAGTGTTTGCCGATGATATCGAAAAGGCGCCGACACGCGACGGTTTCGGGCACGGCGCGGTCGAGGCGGGGAAAGCGGACCCGAATGTCGTCGTGCTGTGCGCGGACCTTTCAGAGTCCACGCGCGCCGAGTGGTTTCAGAAAGAGTTTCCGGAACGGTTTATCGAGATGGGCGTCGCGGAGCAGAACATGGCGACGGTCGCGAGCGGCATGGCCGCCGCCGGCAAGGTTCCATTCATCGCAAGCTATGCGGCGTTCAGCCCGGGGCGCAACTACGAACAGATCCGAACCACAATTGCGCTCAATGAGCGGCACGTCATCGTGTGCGGCATGCACGCCGGCGTCTCGGTGGGCCCCGATGGCGCAACCCATCAGATGCTTGAGGACATCGGCATGATGCGCATGCTCCCGCGTATGACGGTTATCGTGCCGGGAGACGCGGAAGAGGCGCGCAGAGCCGTCGTCGCGGCGGCGCGCGCCGACGGCCCCTTCTATCTGCGCTTCGCCCGTGCCGCGACGCCTGTATTTACGACCAGCGAAACGCCATTTGCGATAGGGAAGGCACTCACGCTTTGGGAGTCGGAGGCGCCGAAGGTCGCCATTCTCTCAACCGGTTCCTTAAGCTATGCGGCGCTCGAGGCAGCGCGCACTCTTGAAGCCGAAGGCATCCAGGCCATCGTCCTTCATGTACCTACAGTGAAGCCGCTCGACGAAGCGGCTGTACTTGCGGCGGCTGAGCGCGCAGGACGCGTCCTCACCATTGAGGAGCATCAGGCGGCGGGCGGTTTTGGAAGCGCGGTCGCCGAGTTTCTTGCGGAGCGCCACCCGGTGGCCGTGCACCGACTCGGCGTCAGGGATCAGTTCGGCCAGTCCGGCGAACCGGACGAGCTGCTACGGCACTACGGACTCGACACTCTCCACATAGAAAGCGCGGTCCGCGCTCTGCTTGCCGCGTAATCGTCTACAATGGAAATATGAAAGACAAAATAAACTCTTACTTTGCCGTGCTGCTCATTACCATCGCGGGTGCCGGGGCGACCATGATTATCGTTCGCGTCGCGAATACCGATACCTCCGCTTTTGCGACAGGCAGCGAGGCGCAGTACGCTTCGCTGCAGAATTCGATTTTGAAAAAGTAAGCTACAGAGGCGTCGCGCGATACTCCATCGGGGCATCTGCCAGGTATTTTTCAATGGCTTCACGCGAGAGGAGGCCCTTCTGTGCGCCGATTTCTTGCACGACCGACATTGAGTTCACTAGTCCCCACAGAAGCGCCTCAGAAAGCGGTTTGCCGAGCGCGAGCGCAACGACGATGGTCGAAGTTGCGGCGTCTCCCGCACCCGTGCGTTCGAGAGGAGGTTTGGGATCCGGATACATGGGTGCCTTGAGCATCTCGGTGCCGTCATAACAGTACGCGCCGTTCGGGCCATCAGTGATGATCGCGATTTTCGGACCAAGCTCGCGCATTTTCGCGAGCAGCTCTTTTATATCTGTCGCGCCGACCTCGAGGATTCGCTCGGCCTCCTCTTTGTTGCAGGCGACAAGTTCGGTGGCGGCATAGAGCGGAGCGAGCTTCTTTTTCCCCATGGACATCTGGAATGTGCCGGGCTGGAATGCAAGTTTTGTTTCCGGATGCTCAAGGAGCCACATGGCCAGCTTGCCATGGAACGCTTCCGAGCGTTCGCCCGAAGAGGATAAGTAGATCCATTTCGGCGCAGCGAATCCTTCCGGTATAGCATACGGATAATCCTCATGCCGGATGAGGATGGTGCGCTCGGCCTCGTACCAGAGCACGTAGTGATGGTTTGTCGGTATGGTGTCGTGCGCGACGACAAAACGCGCGTCGACGCCTTCGCGCGCGAAAGAGGCAAGTATCTGTTCGCCGTAACGATCTTTGCCGATATTTGAAATGAATCCTGCAGAGAGCCCGAGGCGCGCGGCAGCGACGGCGGCATTTGCCGCATTTCCGACGCCCGGCACGAGAACGGAAAACTCATAGGGAATCTTGTCGCCCCACTTCATTGAAATCGTGCAATCCTCGTTGTTGATGTCGCAGTTGATGCGCGCTTCTTTCAGCCGGATAAACTCATCAACAGTCGTGTCGCCGATAGCGATAAAATCCATAGGGATGAGTGTACCATCCTCTCGGGTACGAACGAAACGTCGTGCGTTTCGCGCGTGCTAAAATACATCTATGACCGACCTTGTCGCGATCGCGCGTTCTTTTTTCGCTTCTGGTAAGGGGCTGCTTGCCGCGGACGAGAGCGTGCACACGGCGACTGCGCGCCTCGCTTCCTACGGTATTCCCGCGAGCGAAGAGATGCGACGGCAATACCGCAACCTCTTTCTCGGCGCCGCGGACATTGAAGAGTATCTCTCGGGCGTGATTCTTTTTGAGGAAACGCTTTCGCAGAAGGGAAGCGATAGGAAAACATTCCCTCGCTCGCTTGCCGCGCGCGGCATCGCGCCCGGCATTAAGGTGGACGAGGGTACCGAGCCCTTTTCCTCGAGCCCGAACGAATTCATCACCAAGGGCCTCCTCTCGCTTTCCGAGCGGCTTGAGGGATACAAGAAGCAGGGCGCTGTTTTCACCAAGTGGCGCGCCGTTATCCGCATTGATGGTGACCATTTGCCTACGGCGGCAGCCATTCACGAGAACGCAAAACGCCTTGCGACGTACGCGCGAGACGTGCAAGGGGCGGGCATGGTTCCGCTTGTGGAGCCCGAGGTGCTGCTTGAGGGAAAGCACTTGCGCGCCCGCGCCCGCGCGGTCATCGAGGAAACGCTCGGGGTGCTCTTTGCGGTGCTTAAAGAGCATTCGGTTGATTGTGCAGGGCTTATCCTCAAGACGGCAATGGCGCTCTCCGGAAACGAGAGCGGGAAAAAGGATACGCCGGAGGAAGTCGCCGAGGAAACCGTTGCGGCACTTCTCGCAAGCGTTCCGCGGCAGACTGCCGGCATCGTCTTTCTCTCCGGCGGACAGTCGCCGGAGCAGGCGACCGAAAATCTCGCTGCAATAGTACATCGGGCAAAGGAGGTCGGCGCCCCATGGCCGCTCACATTCTCATACGCGCGCGCACTTCAGGAAGAAGCGCTCTCCCTATGGAAGGGGAAGGAAGAAAATGTTCCTGCTGCGCGCGCGGCGTTTCTTGCGCGTCTCGCAAAGGTTTCGGCCGCCGCGCGCGGCGAATGAAAAAACCGCAAGGTCTTTTATGGTTGCGAAAAAGCGGCAAGTACGGCATACTCGGGCGATATGCTCACTCTTCCCGTAGAGGAACGGACTAAAAAAAGCGCGCCCGCGCCGGCTCTTCGCCGTGCCCACAAACTGCCTGCGGTTGTCTACGGCGCGCACCACGCCTCAACGCCGATCGTCATCGAAGCGCGCGCATTTGAAAAGGTGTTCCACGAAGCCGGCGAGGCGACGATAGTTTCGCTCACCGGTCTCGGCACCCCGCTTCCAACCCTTATCCACGAAATCGATTTTGACCCGATAACAAATCGGCCGCGGCATGTTGATTTTTATGCCGTGACGAAAGGCGAGAAAGTCGAGGTCGCCATCCCGCTCGTTTTCGTCGGAGTATCGCCGGCAGTGGAGGAAGGTGCGAATCTCGTGAAAGTGTTGCATGAGATCGAGGTCAAGGCAGACCCAATGAATCTTCCGCACGATATTACCGTCGACGTTTCCGTGCTTGCGGCAATCAACGACCAGATACATGCGAAGGCGCTCGTACTTCCCGCAGGCGTCGAACTGATGAGCGACCCCGAGGAAGTCGTCGCGCTCATACAGGAGGTCGTTGAGGAAAAAGAGGAAGAAGCTGCACCAGCGGACATCAGCTCGATTGAGGTCGAGGAAAAGGGTAAAGAGAAGACGGAAGAAGGAGCGGAGCCGGCTGCCGCGTGAGTCGAAAGTCATACCAGTTTCGGGATGTATTCGCGCATAGACGGTAAGCAGTCCGTCGTGTTTCGCCCTATGCTACACTGACCGGACGATGCGTCGGTTTTTCTTTTTTGTACTGGTGTGTGTATTTATTTCCACTCCTCTGGCGGCGGCGCGCGCTCAGGATGCGTCGCAAGCGGTAAAAAATCGGCAACAACAGCTCCAAGATCAGCTGAGCGCGCTCGAGGGTCAGATCGCGGTACAGCAAAACATACTCGATACCGCGCAAAACCAGCATCAGACGCTCCAAACTCAAATAGACGCTTTCAATGCGGAGATAAAAAAGACCCAGCTTCAGATACAGCAAATCAACCTCACCATAGTCCAGCTCTCCGGCAATATCGGCGTGCACAATCAAACGCTCTCCTCGCTCTCAGCGCAACTCACGGCGGAAAAGGAGTCGCTCGCGCAGATTCTGCGGCAAACTCAGGTGCTCGACGCGTATTCGGTTGTTAGCGTCGCACTCGGTTCCCAGGATGTCTCGGGCTTCTTCAGCGATCTCGACGCTTTTACTTCTATTAAGAGCGCGCTCGGCTCTTCTTTCAGCCAGATACAGCAGACGAGTTCCTCGACCGAGGCCGAAAAAGAAGCGCTTCAGACGCGACTCTCGGAGCAGGAGCAATTGCGCACGGTGGTACAGCTCGCTAAGCAGCAGCTCCTCTCGCAGGAACAGGATAAGCAACGGCTTCTTGCGCAGACAAAAGGCGTCGAGGCAAACTTCCAGAAGCTGATCGCTTCAAACCAAAAGACCGCGGCTCAAATCCGTTCCGAACTTTTCACACTGCGCGACAGCGCGGCGATACCGTTTGGCACGGCGCTCGCGTATGCGCAGGCGGCCGAGAAGGCAACCGGTACCCGCGCGGCGGTCACGCTTGGCGTCCTGAAGCAGGAGACGAACCTCGGCGAAAACCTCGGCACCGGCACCTGGCGTATTGACATGGCCCCGAATCGAGACCAGCCGGTTTTCGCATACATCACCAAGACACTCGGTCTCGACCCGGACAAAATGCCGGTCTCGAAAAAACCATACTACGGCTGGGGCGGTGCAATGGGGCCCGGACAATTCATCCCCTCCACCTGGGTGTGCTACGGGGGCTTCATAAACGCAAACACCGGCGACTGCGCGAATACCGCTGGCATGAGCTGGAGTCAATATTGGCAGGGCCCCTGGCAATATGTTGCTTCCAGAGATCGCGTCCGCAAGCTCACCGGAGGCACCGAGCCAAGCAACCCGTGGAACGCAAAGGATGCCATCATGGCAACCGCCATGCTCATGGCGGACAATGGCGCCTCGGCAGGCACTCGCGCGGCAGAACGGCTCGCCGCGCTGCGTTACTTCGCCGGGTCGCACGCGAACAACCCCGCCTACGCTTTCTACGGCGATGGCGTCATGGAGTTTGCGGCGCAATTCCAGCAGGACATCGACCAGCTCGGCGGGTCCTGAGGCGGCCGGGTTATACACACCCGCGTTACCGGCACATTGCTTCGGTACGTTATTATTGCACGTAAGGATATGCATACTCTCCGATACGTAGGGCAGAGGGTGGCGTTAGCACTGCCGCTCCTCTTCATTGCCGTTCCAGTTGCCTATGCGCAAACGACGCCGACGGCCAGTACCCCCATTCAAGTGCAGAGCGGAGTGCAACTCACCAACGCAACAGCAACGCTCGGAAAAGACCGAATAACCGCCATATTTACATTAACAAATGCAGCAACTATTTCGCGGGATATCGTTTTCGGCCTCACTTTCAATAAGAAACCCGCGGTGGCAGGAGAGCCGACGTCTCCGGCGTATAGCACTCCGAGCGGCGAGGCGACTACCCTAGCCCCCGGGGAAGCGCAGGCACTC
Source organism: Patescibacteria group bacterium (assembly GCA_018971265.1). Classification (GTDB taxonomy): domain Bacteria; phylum Patescibacteriota; class Minisyncoccia; order Phycocordibacterales; family Phycocordibacteraceae; genus C7867-001. The sequence goes on along the minus strand of JAGXBE010000015.1, from coordinate 1,128 downwards.
TCCTTAAGCGTTCCCGTCCCACAGTTTCTTTCGGGGAACTATGACGTCTATGTCGTCGTCGCGGATTCGGTCTCCGGAAGGATGGTTACGATAGGGTACGCCGGAACCTTTTCGCTTACGCAAGGAAGCACCTATTCGCTCAGCTCGTGTTCGCTCGGAAAGGATACGCTCGACCCCGCAAACACGAGCACGGTAAGCGGCGACGCAAAGTCGCTCGGAAGCATCCACTGCACCGTTTCGCGCAAAGGGAAAGAAGATCCTTCGCGCGCTCTCACTCTTGTTGCCACGATAAACCAGGGAGGCGTACTCGGCAGCGAAGTACTGAAAAGTCAGAGCGACTTTTCGTTCGGGTCTTCTCTCACTGCTGACCGTACCATCGCCATAGACAGCATGGTGCCGCCGGGTACGTATGCAATAACACTCGGGCTTCTTGATAAGCAAACGAACGCGCTCGTTGCGTTGCCGGTATATGGAAATCTCTTTGTTGACGGCAGCTTTGCACGCATAGGAACTCTCGACATCAAAGAAAGTGCCGATGGCAAGGGGGTAGTCGTGGCGATCGGAGTCTTTGCGACAAAGCTGGCAGGTGCCTCGGTCGCAGTCCAGCTTGAGGATTCTGCCGGGAATATCTGCGGTCAAGCCACACAACCGCTTGCGCCCGGAATAATGCAGATAATGGTTCCGGTTACGACGGGGTGCGCTGGGCACACGCTTACCGCGACGGTTCTTGGCAAGGACGGCGGCACGCTCGCGACAAGGACGCTTGAGTGGGGGAATGGAGCGGCACAGGCGCCCGCGAAAATCCCAATGCTGATATTTATCGGCGTGCTCCTCGCGTGCCTTGCGCTCGGATCGGTATTGTATCTGAAACTAAAGGATAAAGGAGGAACAGGGCACCCGCCCTTGATTGCCTTATTGGTATTCATGTTTACGGCAACGATGCTCGTCTTGCCCAGCCATGTGTTCGCAGGGTGGGATGAGGCATGGGTTTGGGCGTCTCCGGGTACCTGTTCTGGCCCGATAGAAAGTTTCACCCCAGACATAACTGATGACAGTATATTTTCATTTAACAAGACATCGTATGCCCCCGGCGAGACGGTGACCGCAACCGCGGGGGCCAGCTGGTAT
>JAGXBE010000042.1 GCA_018971265.1 Patescibacteria group bacterium | reverse complement strand
ACGAACGCCTTCTCTGCGGCCGCGCGCTCCGGCGTGCCTACCTGCGTGCTCACGAATCGGTTGTAGTTATCCAGCGAGAACTTGGAGTCCACGGGGACCAACTTCTTGTTGATGACGATGACGGCGTCTACGATTTCGCCGTTCTTGAACGGATATTGGATGCGGTAGTCCTCCGGCGACATCACGTTCCGCAGTACCGTCTCCAAATAATATTCGCCGAGGATGCCGCGCTGTTTCGGGTTCTTGAGCAAGTCTTGGAGCGACTGGAGCTGTTCGGCGAAGGACTGCGTCTGCCGGCCGATTTCTTTGACCGATGTCACTTCTTGCGTTATCTCTTTGATGAGCCGTGACGATTCGGTGAATTGACGATGGGCATTCTCCTGCATCGCCTTAGATGATTCCGAGACGCGCGCGTCGAGCGTCCGTTCAAGATTCTGTAGTTGCTGTTGCAGGAGCACCATCCCGCTTCCCTCCTCGGGTTTCTGTGCTCGCTTGAGCGTATATAAAACGAGCGCGAATCCGCCGATAAGAACCGCGATCAGGACGAGGATGAGCAAGGTGGCCGATTCCATGCTTGTAGTATACCTCGCGCTCCTTTATCCACACCTGACATCGAGATACTGATGCTATAGTAAATCCGAAGAGGCAGTCGTACCCTAGTTTTAAGGTCAATGATACTCCTCTCCACCAGCGTTTGGGCGCACTGATGTGTTCAGAATCCTATTCTGAACACATTTTAAGTTTCTTCCCGTCCGAAAGCGCCTTACAACCCGTGCGTCTAATCACAACGACTATGATCGACAGTATTTTCAATTTTTCTTCCGTTCCCGTTACCACGAATATCTCGCCGCACACTGAACCGCTCGGCGACTATGCGCGCCTCAATAAACTCATCTATCATATCGAGACCGACGACTATTTCCGTTTTCTTTCGACGCTTCTCGGCTTCGTTGAAGAGACGCTCGCGGATGGGAACCATGGGCAGGATGACCTGTCCATCCAGCTCGAAGCGATCAGGGCGACACGCAAGGATTTGGCGTATTTAAACGATCATTACCGCATCACCTCCCGCCCGTAAGGACACCGTTGTGCTACACTGGCGGCATGAGCTTGCACGAAACGTTGAAGAAATCCATCCCGGATGCGCTTCGGGCACATGATGAAGTACAGTTGCGGACCTTGCGGTCCTTGGTCGCCGCGATGACGAACGAGGTCGTCGCCAAGAAGCGCAAGCCCGACGAACTCCTCGCCGACGAGGAGGCGCTCGCGGTCCTGAAGCGCGCCGCGAGCCAGCGCAAGGATTCTATTGAACAGTTCTTGAAAGGCGGCCGACCCGAACTTGCGGTGCCAGAGGAGGCCGAGCTCGCGATTATTGAGTCGTATCTGCCAGTTATGATGAGCCGTGAAGATATCATTCCCATTGCAAAGGCGAAGATGGCGGAGCTGGGCATTTCAAGCAAGGCTGACGCGGGCAAGTTTACCGGAACCTTAATGAAAGAACTGAAAGGCAAAGCCGACGGCGGCGACGTCAAAGCGGTTGTAGATTCCCTTCTCTCCTAAGAATTGCCAGGTTGTGTTCCCTGTGGTACTGTGTTTGCGGTCGTTTCCTGTGCGTGTGTTCTTTACGCGTCTAACGGCATCGGCCAAACATCTCCACCTAAACCAAATCATAAGGAGTTTCAAATGATAGCAGAACTGCTGTTCCCAAGATTTACAGAAGCTGGTGAATCGCAAATTGGAGCATTGGTTATCGGTGCTAAGGACGTAACCGGAAACCAGATGAAGAAGTTGAACTCCCTGCTTCCTTCGTTCGCGGATGCGAGATATCGTCTTGGCACGTTGCGTATAGAAGTCGACGTGCCGCCCGAACTGCACGAGAAGGTGGCAATGCACAAACTCGCCAAAAGGATCCGGTCTGTGATTTTGAAAGGCCTCGGAGTGAAGGCAGGACTCTGCCCTGTCACCTCGAGCGCCAAAGTCCTGGACGTGATACGGAGGGGCTAGAAAAGCCACTTGGCGTAAAAGAAAACGGCACCTCCGGGTGCCGATTTTATTTTAGCAACCGCCGCTGTGGATAACTTGCTTTTTTAAGAGAACCGTGCTATATTCCGCCCGTTCGATCCACAGAAAAGGAGGTGTTCCTTGGAAGCGGAAATGCGAGAATTCTCAGAAGCAGAGGCCGAGATGGGAGTTCGTTATGCCCGTTCGGTCTTCGGGTTCACCATCGACAAGGAGTACCTGCGCAAGAGCGCGACTCTCGCGCTCGAGAAGTTGAAGCGGAATCCCCAGATGCGCCTTTGCCACGTATCGG
>JAGXBE010000014.1 GCA_018971265.1 Patescibacteria group bacterium | reverse complement strand
GCGTACACATAGTCTTTTGCGTGACCCCAGTCACGCTTGGCATTGAGGTTCCCAAGATACACCTTCTCTTGCAGTCCCAGGGCGATTCTCGCCGCCGCGCGCGTAATTTTCCTGGTGACAAACGTTTCGCCACGACGAGGGGACTCGTGGTTAAAGAGGATTCCAGAAACAGCAAAGATACCGTATGCCTCTCGATAGTTTTTAGTTATCCAATGAGAGTAGAGTTTTGCAGCACCGTAAGGACTACGCGGACAGAAAGAAGTTGCCTCGTTTTGGGGCGGGGGAGTTGCGCCAAACATTTCCGAAGTAGAGGCCTGATAGAATCTCGTTTTCTTTTCAAGGCCGAGTAATCTGATGGCTTCAAGAATCCTGAGTGTACCGAGCGCATCTGAGTTCCCGGTATACTCGGGGGTTTCAAAAGATACTTTTACATGGCTTTGTGCGGCGAGGTTGTATATTTCCTCGGGTTGGACCTCTTTGATAATTCTAATGAGATTCGTGGAATCGGTCAGATCGCCATAATGGAGAGACAGTTTCCTTTTTGTCTCATGAGGGTCTTGGTATATGTGATCGATTCTTTCGGTATTGAAACTGCTAGCCCGTCTGATAATGCCATGAACTTCGTATCCTTTTTCAATAAGCAGTTCGGCAAGATAAGAGCCGTCTTGTCCAGTAATTCCAGTAATTAGTGCCCTTTTTTGGGAGTTCATATACGGCGTATACATATATAATAAATAGAGGATATTACAAGCAGCAGCTGGTGTTGCTATCGTACCATTTCCGTTAGAACCAACGGGTTGGTGCGTGGGTTTCAACAGGCAGATTAAGGCCGTAAGGAAAGAATTGCCTCTACGTCGTATACTACAGGATAGAGACAGTGCTACTAGTAATAGTAATTATAGCTTGTAAATAAGCAATTAAATTAATTATATGAAGAAATACATCTATGCAATAGGGAGTCTCGCGCTGGCGCTCTTGATGGGCGGCCTGCCGGCGGCGGTTGCCGCACACGCCCAAAGCGGTAGCATCTCCGGCAGTGTCGGCGTAGACGTCAGTTCAGATACGCAGGCCAGCGGAACGGATGCCTCGACGAACACGTCGGTACAGGCGGGCGCGGATGAGAAATCTTCCGGAGACCGGAACAAGAGGCAAGAACATCAGTCTGAAGCGTCAAGCTCCGAGATGCGGGGCGAAGTGCAAGCGACTTCGACTGAGCGCGCGGCTGAGGAGGTGGCGCTGCACGCAGCCGAACAGGCGCGCGAGCACTCAAAGTCATGGCTCTTCTTGGAACTTGAGAGCACGACCACGCAGGCATTTTCCGCCGCGCAGCTCCGCCAGATGATTGAGATGCGCAAGCAGGAACTCGATCAGGAAGAGGCGAGTACGACACCTGAAGATCAGAGTATCGTGAAGGATGCGAACGAAGTGCGCCTCGCGGTGCATGCGCTCCTCGCGGCACGACCGCTCCTCGGCGGCATCGGACAACAGGTATCGCAAATAGCGCAGCAGGTAAACGAGTCGGTCGCGACGACGACGCTTGTCGAAGCGAAAATCCAGTCCCGCGGCTTCTGGGCAAACTTGTTCTTCGGCGGCGATTCGGCAGCAGCGAACGTCATCAAGGAAGAGGTCGCGCAGAACCAGCAACATATTCAAGAGCTCACGCAGCTGCTTGCGCAAGCAAACATCTCGGCTGACGTGCAAACGACCTTGAAGGCGCAGATAGCGGCAATGGAATTGCAGCAGACAAATCTCGCCAATCTCGCGCAGAAAGAGCAGAGCCAATGGGGCCTCTTTAGCTGGAGATTCTAGGATTGAGTCAGGGAAAGAAGACACAACGCCCCGCGAAAGCGGGGCGTTGTGTATTTTTCGCATATGCTATAGTAGCTCCCATCATGCAGGAGGGGACGGCGAAGCAGATTTCAAGGTGGGTAGCGCTCGGGGCGCTCTTTCTTATCCCGCTTGCACCGCTTATCGTCGCCAACAGCTACTTTTTTCCCTTTATCACCGGTAAGGCGTTCTATTTCCGTATCCTCGTCGAGATAGCAGTCGCCGCGTGGGCAGTGCTCGCGCTCCTTGACAGGGAATACCGTCCCCGGTTCTCGCTTGTCGGCGCGGCGGCCACCGGCTTCGTCCTCTGGATGTTCGTCGCAGACGCGTTCGCACTGAACGCCGCGAAAGCTTTCTGGAGCAACTTCGAGCGCATGGAGGGCTGGGTGCTGCTTATCCATCTCCTCGGCTTCTTCTTTGCCGCGAGCACGGTACTGCGGGTAGAAAAGAAATGGCGCGCCTGGTTTCTGACATCACTCGCCGTCTCGCTCGCCGTCTCCGGGTACGCGCTTTTGCAGCTTTCGGGAGCGCTTGCGATACACCAGGGCTCCACGCGCATTGACGCGACACTGGGCAATTCCGCGTACCTCGCAATATATTTCCTTTTTAACACATTCATCGCTCTCTGGCTCGCGCTCACCGAGAAACGCGCATGGCTGAAATGGGTCTTGATAGCGACCGCGGTACTCGAGGCAGTGCTCATTTTTTTCACCGAGACGCGCGGTACGGTGCTCGGACTTGTCGGCGCCCTTCTGCTCGCAGCGCTCCTCACGGCACTCACAGCAGGAAAGCATGCCCGCCGCGCCGCGGCGGGCGCATTGGTACTCATCGTTGTCCTCTCCGGCAGTTTCTATCTCGCCCGCGATTCCGCTTTTGTGCAGGGGAACCACGCGCTCCAGCGCATCGCTTCCATATCGCTTGCCGATGGGCAGACGCGATTCACCATCTGGCACATGGCGTTCGAAGGAGTGCTTGAGCGGCCGATAGTCGGCTGGGGCCAGGAGGGTTTCAACTACGTCTTCAATAAGTTCTACGATCCGTCGCTCTACGCGCAGGAGCCATGGTTTGACCGCGCGCATAACGCCTTCATAGACTGGCTTACCGCAGGCGGCGTGCCGGCGTTCCTGCTCTATCTCTCACTCTTCGGCTCGGCGTTTGTGTTGCTCTGGCGGAGTCCGGAGCTTTCGCGAGCGGAACGCACCCTGCTCACCGCCGCGCTCGCGGGATATGCGATCCACAACCTTTTCGTCTTCGACAACCTCTACTCCTACGTCTACTTCTTCGCGATACTCGCCCTCATCGACTCGCAGGTCGGGCGTCCTATCGCACGGCTCGAGCGCGCACCGGAGATGACGGCATCTGCCGGAGCGACGTACGCACTTCCGATTGCCGCAGTCGTCGCCCTCGCGTTCGTGTGGTATGTGAACATCACCGGCATGCGCGCCGCGGGCGAACTCATTACCGCGATATCACCTTCTTCTTCGGGCCCCGCCGCAAACATCGCCACCTTCGAAGACTTGTTGCAGCACCCCGCCTTTGCTACGCAGGAGATACGCGAACAGCTTGTCGCCTTCGCGGTTTCGGTCACGCAGAGTTCGTCGGCGACGAGCGCGGAGAAACAGCAGGCGATTGCTCTCGCAACGAGCGAGATGCAGAAACAGGTCGACGCGTATCCGCTTGACGCGCGCGAGCGGCTCCAGCTCTCCTACGCATATCGCGCTGCCGGTGACGGCGCAAATGCGCTGAAGCAAATCAAAGCCGCAGAAGATCTTTCTCCGAAGAAGGAGGAGATATGGATCGAAGCGGGCGCGCTTGAGTGGGATTTGGGCGACCAGAAGTCGGCACAGGAGGATTTCAATACCGCGTACGCGCTCGGTCCCGAGTTCCAGGATCTCGCCGCGTATGCCGCCGCCGGCGATATCGCCGTTGGCGATCAAGCGACCGCCGACAAAGTCTTGCTCGGCGCGTACGGCACGACGACGGTCGATAGCGACATCCTCTCTGTCGCGTACTACCGCACCAAGAACTGGCCGCGCCTCATAGGGATTTGGGAGTTGCGTACGGCGGTGCCCGGCGCAAGCGTCGAGACGTGGTTCGGACTCGCGGCGGCCTACTACACTGCCGGCGATACGGCGGACGCTATTGCGACAATCAACAAAGCGGTCGCGCTCTATCCGGATGCGGCTTCTGCCGGTGCTGCCGCCATCAAACAAATACAAGCAAAAACGGTGGGGCAATGAGCATCGCGGAGGACGTATTGCTTGCGCCCTTCACTACCTTCAAGATCGGCGGACCGGCGCGTGTTTTTATAGAATCATATACGGAAGAGGATGTGGATGCGGCGCGCGATGAGGCCGCGCGGCGTGCACTGCCGCTCCTGCCTCTCGGGGGCGGAAGCAATATCCTGGTACCGGATGAGGGCGTCGAGGGTCTCGTGCTAAAGATCGCCTTCCGCGACCTCATGCTCGAGAAAGACAGAGACACCACACTGCTTGTCGCCGGCGCTGGCCTCTCGTGGAATGATGCAGTTGACGCGGCATGCGCGCTTGGCGTTTTTGGTATCGAAAATCTCGCGGGTATTCCGGGCACCATCGGCGGCGCAGCCGTGCAAAACATCGGCGCGTACGGTGCCGAGCTCGCCGACGTATTCGAATACGCGGATACCGTCGACGGCGCGACCGGCGCCCGTACGCGCATCGATCGTGCGCACGCCGCGTTCGGTTACCGCACGAGCTTTTTCAAAGAGCACCGTACCCATATCATCACGCGGGTTGTGCTGCGTCTCCACAAGCGCGCATCGCCGAACATAGGTTATGCCGATCTTGCGCAGGCGCAGGAGGCAGGCGTCCCACTCGAAACGTCTGCCCAGGTCGCGCACGCCATACGCGCCATACGCGCAAGAAAATTTCCCCGTGACTCCGAAGGAGGTACCGCAGGGTCTTTTTTCAAGAACCCCATCATTTCGCCGGAACGCGCCGAAACGCTTGCCGCCCGGTATGCGGGGATGCCGGTATTTCCGCAGGAAAATGGGGATGCGAAAGTATCCCTTGCGTGGCTTCTCGACCACGCGCTTGCACTTCGGGGATATGCGGTGGGTCGTGCGCGCTTGTATGAGCGGCAGCCGCTTGTCATCGTCGCGCGCGCCGGAGCGACCGCAGCGGAGATCGAAACGCTCGCGTGTGACGTCGAGGAACGCGTGTTTGCTGCGACCGGCATCACGCTCGAACGCGAAGTGGAGCGGTTTGGATTGCGCAAATAACTTTGCGAAAATATTTCGCAAAATATTTTTTGCAAAGTTATCCACACATCGTATTTTTTTCTTACGCAAAATGTTTTTTACGCGCGATAATGTTTTATAGAAACGTTTGCGCATGGAAATTTTTCACGTGCAGACGGGTCGACATATCAACCATCATTCCTAATTTGCAACCACCATGGCAAAAAAGCGCAAGGCAGCAAAGAAGATGGCAAAGAAGGCAACGAAGCGCAAGGCAACGAAGCGCAAAGCTGCTAAAAAGCATCGTTAGTCTCGTCAAATAAAAAGCGCTCCCATAGGGAGCGCTTTTTATTTTTTGGCTCAAATGCAGGTCGAGTGGTATAGTGCACCACAATGAAGGGACTTTCTCGTTTTTTCTCGAAGAACCAATCTGCCGCCTTCCTAAAGACCGCGGCGCCCGTTGTTGCGGCAACCAACGCATTCTCGGAAGAATGCACCGGTCTTTCCGACGAGGATATACGGGCTCGTTTTGAGGAGATCCGCAGCCGCTCGCGCAAAGCGGGAACAGCGTCGGAAACTGATATCCCGGTTGTATTCGCCCTGGTGCGCGAGGCGGCGCGCCGGACCCTCCGTCAGACGCATTTCGATGTACAGCTCATGGGAGGTCTCGCGCTTCTCCACGGCAAGATAGCCGAGATGCGTACCGGCGAGGGTAAGACGCTCGTCGCCACCCTGCCGGCGACCTTTCACGCTCTTCCCGGCAAGGGCGTACAAGTCGTTACGGTAAACGATTATCTCGCCCGCCGCGACGGCGCTTGGATGGGGCAGATCTATGATTATCTCGGACTCACTGTCGGCATCGTTACTTCGACGGGCGCGTATCGCTATGACCCGTCCCATGTCGCCAAGGAAGAGGATGCGGAGCGAGATGTCGAGGGTTCTTTCAAGGTCTTTTACGACTACCTGCGTCCCGTGACAAAGAAAGAGGCGTATGCCACGGACATAACCTACGTAACGAATAACGAGCTTGGTTTCGATTATCTGCGCGACAATACCGCCTACGATGCATCGCAGATAGTGCAGCGCTCCCATTATTACGCAATTATCGACGAGGTGGACTCCATCCTTATAGATGAAGCACGCACGCCGCTTATCATCAGCGGACCTGCGGGCGATTCGGAAAAACTCTATGAACGCTTTGCCGGAATCGTCCACACCATGAGCGAAGTCGAGGATTATACGGTCGATGAAAAGCAAAAAGCGATTCAGATTACCGAAGCGGGGATGCGAAAGGCAGAAACCGCGCTCGGGATCGAAAACCTCTACACCGAGGGCGGCATGAAGTACGCACATCACCTCGAGACGGCTGTACGCGCACAGGCGCTTTTCCATAAAGACAAAGAGTACGTCGTGCGGGACGGCGAAATCATTATCGTGGACGAATTTACCGGAAGGATGCAGCCGGGCCGCCGCTGGTCGGAAGGTCTCCATCAAGCGATCGAAGCGAAAGAGGGAGTGAAAGTGAAAGAAGAAACTCGCACCTACGCGAGCGTCACCTTCCAAAACCTCTTCCGCATGTACGAACGGCTTGCCGGCATGACCGGCACCGCCCTTTCTTCCGAAGAGGAGTTTTACACCGTCTACGAGCTTGAAGTCGTAGCGGTACCGACCAATAAGCCGGTTGCGCGAAAAGACTACGACGATCTCGTCTTTCAAACCGCATCCGGAAAGTACCATGCCGTCGCGCGCGCGGTAAAAGAACACCACGCGAAAGGGCAGCCGGTTCTCGTCGGGACCGTTTCCATCGAGGACAACGAGGTCGTCAGCAAGTACCTTGCGGATGCGGGAGTGCCGCATGAAGTGCTGAACGCAAAGAACCACGAACGCGAAGGTGAGATTATCGCCGAAGCGGGGAAGGAAGGGCGCGTCACTGTGGCAACCAACCTCGCGGGTCGTGGCGTCGACATAAAACTCGGCGGAGCGCGGGGAGGGAGTGCGGAGCGCGCCGCAGTCGTCGAGAGAGGCGGGCTCGCGGTCATCGGCACCGAGCGGCACGACGCGCGCCGCATCGACAATCAGCTGCGCGGCCGTTCGGGCCGGCAGGGCGATCCGGGCGAGACGCGCTTTTATGTGTCGCTCGAGGATAAGCTCATGCGCGTTTTCGCGTCCGAGACCTTAAAGAAGGTGATGGGCCGTTTCGGCATCCCCGAGGACGAGCCGATAGAGAGCGCGATGATTACGCGATCTCTGGAAACCGCACAGGGGCGCATCGAGGGATTCAACTTTGACTCAAGAAAGCAGGTGCTCGCCTATGACGACGTCATGAATACGCAGCGCCTTGCGATTTATGCCCGCCGCCGCGCTGCACTCCTCGGAAGCGATGCGGAAGTGGAGACGCTCATCCGCTCGCTTCTCACCGGCGACAGCGCCCTTCCTTTCGGGAGTTCCGAAGCGGAAGCTGCGTTCGAAGCGAAGAAGGCAGAGTTTGGAGATGCATTTGTCGCGCACCTGCGGCGCCTCCTTCTGCAAGTCATCGACATGTTCTGGCTCGAACATCTCGAGACTATGGATTACCTGCGCCGCTCGGTATCGCTCCGCGCTTATGGCCAGAGGAACCCCTTGATAGAGTACCGCCGGGAAGGTCTTAGCCGCTTCCGGCAGCTCGAAGAGAACATAAAGGTGGCGGTTCGAGATGCATTGCCCCGTCTCGAGAGAACAGATAACGCCCGTATTCGCGCGGAGGAAGAGAAGACGCGTGCCGCGCTTGTGGCCGTCGGCCAAGAGGAAGGGGGTGCGCCAGCACCGATTGTGAAAGCAGCAGGGCACAGCCGCAATGATTTTGTCACCATCAAGAAGGGTGATGCGACCCAGACGCTGAAATTTAAAAAAGCAGAACCACTTCTTGCACAAGGTTGGGAGTTGATAACATAGGATTACCATCGGTATCTCGGCCGGAATACAGCGTCCGCTTCGCGACAGGGATGAAGCGCTGACTTTTTGTTGAGAAAATGAACGGTGTGGTATACTGTCTGCATGGCCGTTCCATCCACAAAAACGCGTGCTTCGGCTTCTACAAAGAAGACCGCTCTACGCAACAGCTGGACAAGCGCTGCAGGCATGCTCCGCCGCCACCGTCGTGCACTTGAAGTTCATGCCCGTCGCATCCGAGGCGAGTGGTCGAAACAAGTCGACGCATGACGCTTGATACCAATATCATCATCGCCTATCTTGATGGGGAGGGCGAGGTTGTTCGGGCACTATCTGACCTGAAAAGTAACGGAGTACCTTTTTTCCTTTCAAGTATCGTCGAAGCGGAACTCCTTTCTTTCTCACGGTGGACGGATGCAGAGCGACGCGCAACACAGTCGTTCCTTGAGCAAAACTTCATATCTATTGCGTTCGATCGCACAGTCGCACGCATCGCCGCTCACGTAAGACGCTCGGTTAAATCGGTGAAGTTACCTGATGCAGCTATTGCCGCGACGGCTCTCTACACCAATATACCGCTCGTGACGCGCAACGCATACGATTTCCGCGGTATCGCCGGCCTTTCAATAGCAAGTTTCTGATTCTATTACTATATGGCATTCGTAGATGAAGCGAAAATATATGCCGCAGCGGGCAAAGGCGGCGACGGCGTCATACGTTGGCTGCGCACCAAGGAGAATGCGCGCGGCGGGCCCTCCGGCGGCGACGGCGGCAAAGGCGGCGACGCCATCCTTGTCGGCGTGCGCGACTTGGCGGCGCTTGCGCACTACCGCTACGAGAAGAAATTCCGCGCGGAAGACGGTGACGCGGGGAAGGGTGAATTAAAGCACGGCGTAAACGGCGCACCGGTTTTCTTGAAAGTGCCAGTCGGTACGCGAGCGCGGATTGTAGAAACCGGCGAGGAGTACGAGATTACCGAAGAAGGCGAACGCGCCACGCTCTTCAAGGGTGGTTTTGGAGGAAAAGGGAATGCGCGTTTCAAGAGCTCCACGAATCAGAATCCTTTTCAACAGACAGCCGGCAAGGCAGGGGGGGCCGGAAATATCGAACTTACGTTGAGGATTATCGCTGACGCGGGACTCGTTGGACTCCCAAATGCAGGGAAATCATCACTCTTAAACGCACTTACGCGGGCGAAGTCGAAGATAGGATCATACCCGTTCACGACACTCGAGCCAAGTCTCGGAGATTTCCACGGCTACATTCTTGCAGACATACCCGGCCTCATCGAAGGCGCCTCGTCCGGACGAGGTCTCGGTATAAAATTTCTCAAACACGTTGAACGTACCGGAATCCTGCTGCATCTCGTCTCGGCAGATCAAGATGACCCGCTTGCAGCATATGGGGAAGTACGCAGAGAGATAGAATTGTTCGGACACGGGCTTTCCGAAAAGCGCGAGGTCGTCGTCCTGTCTAAAATAGACCTCATTTCCTCTGAAGAACGCGAAACAAAGATGCAATTGCTCGCTCGAGAGACCGGCAGGGAAGTGCTCGCGGTCTCGGTTGAAGACACAGAAACGCTTAAAGTTTTTTCAGACCGCCTCTCGAAGATGTTTTCAGCATAATCCGCTGCGCTAGGAATTTCTCTTCCCAGGATATACTCTATATATACCTGTCTATGGCGTATCGTCCCACTATCGGCCTCGAAATCCATGCGGAACTTAAGACGCGGACAAAAATGTTCTGCGACTCCGCAAATAATCCCGACGAAACTAGGCGGAATGTAAATATATGCCCGATCTGCATGGCACACCCGGGCACCCTGCCGGTCATTAACCGCGAGGCAGTTCGACACATCCTACGAATCGGCGTCGCTGTTGGCGGTACCATTGCCGATTTCAGCGAGTTCGATCGCAAAAGTTATTTCTATCCGGACATCCCGAAAGGGTATCAGATAAGCCAGTATGAGCATCCGCTCGTTACGGGAGGGAAACTTGCCGGCGTAGACATCACGCGCGTGCATCTTGAAGAAGACACTGCGCGTTCGGTCCACGCGGACGGAAAGAGTTTGGTTGATTTCAATCGCGCCGGCATCCCCCTCATGGAGCTTGTCACCGAACCGGTCATACGGGATGCAGAGACTGCGGGACGTTTTGCACGAGAGCTACAGCTCCTTCTGCGTACGCTCGGCGCTGGTGAAGCAAACCTTGAGAAGGGCGAAATGCGCATCGAGGCGAACATTTCCGTGTCGAGCGAAGAAGGGAAGTTCGGTACGAAAGTGGAGGTAAAGAATATAAATTCATTCCGCTCCGTCGAACGCGCGATTGCATTCGAGGTGGAACGACAGACTGCTCTTCTTGAAAAAGGCGAGAAGGTGGCGCAGGCGACGCGCGGCTGGAACGAAGCGAAACAAGAGACCTTCCACCAACGTCTCAAGGAAGGGAGTGCCGATTACCGTTACTTTCCGGAGCCGGATCTTCCGAAGCTTTTCCTCTCGGAGATTCCTGATTTCTCGCCGGAGACGTTGCGCGCATCACTTCCCGAACTCCCCTGGGAGCGTCGAGCACGGTACGCACAGACGTATGCACTTAAAGAAAGCGACGCTGCGTATCTTTGTGCGACTCCGGAACGCGCCGCGTTTTTCGATGCAGTCGTCGCATGGTTTGGTGGAGATGCGGAGCCTGTGGTGCGGGCGGCAAACTACGTTGTATCGGATCTCGCCGGCATCTATGCAAAAAAAGGGGCTGAGACGTACGACACGCTCGACCCGTCCGCATTTGCAGCGCTTATCAATATGGTATCCGCGGGGAAGCTCTCATCGCGCGGCGCGAAAGACGTACTCGCCACCCTTGTTGAATCCGGCGGCACTCCGGAAGAAATCGCAAAGAAACACGGACTTATCCAGGTGCACGATTCAGAGATTCTTCGGGGCACCGTCAAGGAAGTGCTTGCCGAAGAAACAAAGGCGGTTGAAGAATACCGAGCGGGGAAGGCGGCCTCTCTACAGTATCTTATCGGCAAGAGCATGAAGGCGACCAGGGGGGCGGGGAATCCGGCCATACTCAAAGACCTTATTGTTGGGGAGCTTGGATAGATAATTGTGCACAGTACTTTCATACAAGCCGAGATATGGCTATACTGTAGCCATGGATGAGATTCTTATAGAAGAGAAAAAATATGTATCGTCAAAACGAGCCGCAAAAATCACCGGATATGCTAAAGATTATATAGGTCAGCTTTGCCGAGAGGGCAGAGTTCCAGCGCGTCTCGTTGGGCGCAGTTGGTATGTTCTTGAGGCGGCGATTCAAGACCATCGTTTCGGGAATCCGGCGGATGAATCCGTTGAGAACGTAAAAGCAACGAAACCATCAATCCAGTCCACATGGGAGCATCCACGATACGAATCTACTTCAGCAGAACCGCTCCCCTCGTTAAACCGCCTTTCGGCGCTGGAAAGGCCTGGAAACAAAGATAAAGAGGAGAGGGAACACGGGGAAACATCGGGGGACACCCCACCGCAACGTCTCCAGGACTCCTGGCAAGCATGGTTTAGTCGTATGGCAGATGCGGCAGGAAAACCCACAGACGATCCTGTCGCGACTGTACCGGTGAAGCAAGAAGAGAGTATTTCGGAAGAAGGGGAAGAAACACAAGAACAACAAGAAGGGGATGAAGAAGAGGTCAGCGTACCGATTCATGCCATATATGAGCCATTGCTCGGCAAAATGCCGCCGCATATCAACGAAGAATACCCTCGTGAACAGGAAGACCAATATCAACCAGTACGAAAAGAGGTGCGAAAAGAGAAGAGCGGGCTTTTTATAAAAACATTAACGCTAATAGGAGTTCTATTTGCGGCAGTAGCAGTCACTGTGGCAGTTCTAGGAAGCGGATATCTTGATAAATATTCGATATCGTTTAAACAAGCTAGAATAATATCAGGAATCTCTGTATATAATAAATAGCTTAAAACATCACTTTCTCGTCTCGTATATACGAGTTATGTATTTATGACAGTAGAACTAGCAATAGGTTAAAAAACAAACAAGCTCAACTTCATAGACAGAATATGCTGCTTTTGGAGAGTATTTACCAAATCAAAAATCAAACAAACAGGACAGGTTAAGTGGATCAGTATTTTGATACCTGTGAAAAATAGGTTACTTAATCAATAGCCGATAAAAACATATTTTTGCTTGCCTAAATTCGTATTATTACGAATTACAAAAATGCATCAAAATGAACAAGAATAACTAGTTTTACTCTATCTAATTCGTCTATCCGCACTGCCATCGATATAGATATTGTATGTCGACATTATTT
>JAGXBE010000013.1 GCA_018971265.1 Patescibacteria group bacterium | reverse complement strand
CAAGAGGGTTCCTCGGGTGGAGGCGTGGCAAACGCCGCAGGCGAGCTGGTCGGCACCATCACAACAAGCACGGTTGAGGGCGCAACCGCCACCCGCTCCTTGGGCGGTATTACCGCCTCTTACATCCGTGCCGAGTATGCGAGCGAGACCGGCCAACCACTCGACTTCTTGCTTGACGAGCAGACTTCGACTGCCGTCTCCGACTTTGCATCCAAGATACCTGGGCTCGAATCAGTTTTGACCGCTTCCCTACCCTAAACCCATCGGGGCGCCGAGAATCGGACTCGGTCTACTTGCTCCCAAAGCAAGCGTACTACCGGTATACTACGCCCCGTCACCTTGCACTGTAGCAGTTTTAGACTATTTGCGGCAGGTAGCGGACCAGTGCCATGCCATCCCGTCGCCGTAGCCATACGAGGCAGCCGTCGACTTGCCATTCCCCTCCCCATCTCTTCTCAAGGACATACCACTCCCCCATCCGCGCGACTTTCCGTACCTTCGCTTCGTGGAGATTGAGCGAAGGATCGTACTCGTCTCGCTCATATTTCTCATCAGGAAGGTTATCGGTGAGAACCGTCTTCACCTCGACAATGTGTAATGTGCCGCCCTTCTCCACAACAAGATCAAGCTCACCGATTTTGCGTGCAACATTACGATCCAAAAGCCGGAATTCGTGTCGGCGCAGATACTCCGCAGCAATGCGCTCGCCCAGAGCGCCTATTTCTTTGCGACTTTTATTGGAGAGGTCCACGGCTTTTAGAAATACGGCTCATTTGCTCAGTATACTTTAGGACCATTCAATGAAATCGACAACGGACCAATGTCCTTTATCCCCAGTGTTAACATGTTTATCAACACTTCGCCATAGAAGTTTTTTAACGCAAAAACGGCTCAATCTGGGTGTTTTTGCGCGAATAACTCGAAACAGGAGAATTTCGGATTTATACACTAGTTCAGTGTTACAATGAACTGAACGTATGACCGAAAAAGACTTAGTGGTTTCGGCGAACACGGAGCCGCCGGAGCGGCTCAAGGTCTTGTTGGTTGAAGACGACACTTTTCTTGAAGGCATCGCTGTTCAGGTGCTTAGCCACGACTTCGAAGTCAAGCCGGTCGTTGACGGGGAAACCGTGCTCAAGGAAGCGACTACTTTTATGCCCGATGTAATCATGCTGGACGTCGTCTTGCCGGGTGAAAAATCCGGCCTCGATATCCTGGACGACTTGCGGGCTAATCACGCTTTCGACAATGCGGCCGTGATCATGTTTACGAATTTGAGCGATGATGAAAACAAAAAGCGGGCGCTTACGCACGGTGCAGACGCCTACATCGTCAAGGCAGAATTTAACATCGGCAATCTCGGCAATTTCATCCGCAAGTACGTTGCAATTCGTCGGGCAACCTAAACGGTCGCCGGGACAAGCCAGTTTGTTTGTGCGGGTAGGGAGAATCGAACTCCCATCATCTGATTGGCAACCAGATGTTCTACCATTGAACCATACCCGCGCCAGGCGACATGATAGCACATTGCCCATTTTCATTTCCAGTATCCCAACCAGGACCACGACTACGCGTATCGATCCTTTCAGGACCAGTATATCTTGCAGATTTTCTCTTCGCGTAGAGAAATGCTCGATAAAAACACCCACAAGGTTTTCGATTTCTGGCCGCACGCCTCCCGGGCGTGCTTTTTGGGCACACTTCACCGCGCTCATTTGTGCCCCGACCAGGAATCGAACCCAGAATTCGACGTCCGAAGCGTCGCGTGATATCCGTTTCACCATCGGGGCGTACGTCAATGGTACGACACATGTTAGTATCACGCCATGCGCTTCCCTATCCCGAAAGAAGTTGAGATGGTTGCTGCGTCGCTCCGGAGAAATGGTTTTGAAGCATATTTTGTCGGAGGGTGCGTTCGCGATCTCATTATAGGTCGTGAGCCCAAGGACTGGGACATAACCACAAACGCAACGCCGGAGAAGATACAGGCCGTATTTCCAGACTCTTTTTATGAAAACGACTACGGCACCGTCGGCGTGAAGACGGGTAGTGAAAATGAACATACGGCAATTGTCGAAGTAACTCCGTACCGTACTGAATCAGTATATTCAGACAAACGTCGACCGGACAAAGTCGAGTTCGGAACTTCACTCAACGAAGATCTTGCTCGGCGCGACTTCACCATCAATGCCATTGCGCTTAATGACTCTAAAGGACACATAGTCGACCCATACGAAGGTCTAAAGGACATAAAGGACAAAATAATACGTGCGGTCGGCAATCCCAGAGAACGTTTCAACGAAGACGCGCTCCGTATGCTCCGTGCGGTCCGCCTGGTTGCCGAACTCGGTTTTGGAATAGATGGCTATACTGCGGCGGCGATTAGCGAAAACAGCAAGCATTTAGGTCACGTTTCACGTGAAAGGGTTCGAGACGAGTTCGTTAGAATATTAAATTCAAACCAGCCGATGAATGCCATTGTTCTTGCACAACAGCTTGGAATCCTTAAATTCATATCCGATGACCTTACTCGCGGAATAGGTATTGCACAAAATCAGGCACATAGTTATGACGTCTTTGGACATCTCATGCGTACTATGCAACACGCAGCAGACAAGGGATGGAATTTCGACGTGCGTCTCGCTGGTCTTTTCCACGACGTATCAAAACCGGAAACCCGTCGATGGTCAGATGAAAAGAATGACTGGACTTTCCACGGACATGAAGTAGTTGGTTCACGTGTAACAAAGAAAGCCCTTGAAGATCTTCGTTTTTCACGCGAAACAATAGATAAGGTTGTTAAACTAGTCCGATGGCACATGTTTTTCTCTGATCCAGATCAAATAACGCTTTCTGCAGTTCGTCGTATGATAACGAATGTAGGCGAGGAAAATATATTTGATCTTCTTAATCTACGCATCTGTGATCGAATAGGAACTGGAAGACCAAAGGAACAGCCATTCCGATTCCGTAAGTACAAGGCAATGGTTGAACAGGCACTCAGAGATCCTATTTCCGTAACCATGCTTAATACAGACGGAAGCCGTATCATGGAGAAGTTCCACATGAAACCAGGGCCTAAGGTAGGATACGTGCTCAATGCTCTTCTTGAGGAAGTCCTTGACGACTCAAACCTAAACACGGAGGAATATCTCGATAAAAAGACACAGGAACTGCTTACCTTGCCAGAAGATAAGCTACGTAACCTCGGTGAAGCAGGGAAGTTACGTCGTGAGGCAGCAGAAGATGAGGAAATAAAGCATATAATGGAAAAACACCACGTTTGTTAGTTCCACGTGAAAACAAGAAAACCGCCCTGGGCGGTTGGAGCAAATAAGGAGCGGGGGCGTAATTGATGGTGCCACAACCAGAGAGTGAGGGCAGTTTTCGTTCTGCATACCGGATCTTTCACGTGGAACACCGTGCGCAGTACTTATGCGCGGATCGCCGCGGCGTAGGCAGGTGCCTCGCGAAGAACACGCTGATGCCGGACAGATCAAGAAAGAACTTCTCCTCCTCGAGTAAAGATATCCTAGTAAAGGACAATGTAAAGGACACACTGTGGATAATGTCCTTTATATGACTACTATAGAGAGAGGGCAGTGGTCGGAGCCGTAAATGTCGGGATGGATTTCCGCTTTCCTGACTCGCTTCATGAACTCTTGCGCAACGAAAAAATAATCGATGCGCCAGCCGACATTTCGGTCGCGCGCATGGGTCTTCAGGTCCCAATATGTGTAGGCACCCACAGCATTAGGATGAAGACGGCGGAACGAGTCGACATAGCCGGCGTTCACCACCTCGTCAATCCAAGCCCGTTCTTCAGGAAGAAATCCGGTATTCTCTTCATTTTCCTTTGGCCGTGCAAGGTCTACTTCTTCATGGGCGGTGTTGACGTCACCGCAAAAAATAACCGGTTTTTGCTTCCGTAGCTTCTCGGCAAATACGAGAAAAGCATCATAGAAACGGAGCTTATAGTCGAGCCGTTCGGGCCCTTGCCCGCCGTTCGGGAAGTATGCGTTCAATAGCCAGAAGTCCTCATATTCCGCTCCGACGAGTCGCCCCTCCTGATCGAATTCTTTGATGCCCATGCCGTATATGACCGACAGCGGCTCCGTCTTCGAATAAATGGCGACGCCGCTGTAACCTTTGCGAATTTGGCAGGATGAGAAGAATGCCGAGTATCCTGCGGGAGAAAGGAATTCATCTCCAAGCTGTTCCGGACTCGCTTTGGTCTCTTGGAGGCAGAAGATGTCGGGCTTCGTACCCTCCAAAAACGCCTCCCAATATCCGTTCTTCCCGAGCGATCGGAGTCCGTTCACGTTCCATGAGACAATCTTCATGCGAATTATTGTATACCCTGCGCCCGCACACTATTCGCGGTTCTTGCCGTGGAACTTTTTGTGGATCTCGCGCAGGTGTGCGTCGGTGATGTGCGTGTAAATCTGGGTCGTGTTGATGGAGGCGTGACCGAGAAGCTGCTGCACTGAGCGAATGTCGGCGCCATTTGAGAGGAGGTCGGTAGCGAAGGCGTGCCGGAGCGTGTGCGGCGTGACGGCGTTCGTGATGCCGGCGCGCGCGACGTACGACTTCAGGTGTCGCTGCACATCTCTCGGAGAAATGCGGTGGAGCTTTTTCGGCCGGCCATCGACAAAGAGCGCTTCCTCCATATCATCCCGCGCTTTCAGATATGTGCGCACGGCGTCTTTTGCGGCGCTTGAGAGGAAGACAACACGAACCTTATCCCCCTTGCCGCGTATTGAGAGTTCATCGCGCGCGAGGTCGATGTCGGCGTTCAGGGCGCACAATTCGGCAACGCGCAGTCCGGTCGAGAAAAGCATCTCGAGAATAGCTCTATCACGCAGGTATTGCCTTGCTTTGTGCGGGTTTCTTTCTTTCTCGAACGCTTCGCGCGGTGAGCGCATAAGGCGTTCGAGTTCGGTTGGGGTGATGAGATCGAGCTGGCGTTCCGGGAGTTTGGCGAGCTCTATCTTCTCTGGAGAAATGGCGGCGATGTCTCGCTTGCGGAGGAACTTTAGAAACGCGCGAAGCGCGATCATGTAGTAATTCTGCGTGCGGCGCTTCATCGAGTTGCTCCTCGAGCCCGGTTGACGGTTCAACCACAGGCGGAATTCGCGTATATTTTGTTCGGTTATGTCGCCGACTTTCTTAATACCCATGCGCGAGAAATAGCGCGTGAGATAATGGTCATAGTTTTCGATAGTTTTTACCGCGCGGCCCCGCTCAATTTCGATATATTCGAGAAATTGCCGTTTTGCCGCCTCAACTTCCATAAAATATAGTATAACAGGAATATTGTGCGAACTCTTGCAGAGAGCTGCAAGACATGGTAAGGTTAGGGAATCCATGCTTACTACCAGGAAAAAGGCGGCAATTGTAAAGAGCACCGCTCGTCACGACACGGACACCGGTTCGCCGGACGTGCAGGTTGCGCTTCTTTCGAGGCAGATTGACGAGCTTGCCAAACACCTCAAGAAGAATCCGAAAGATTTTCACTCGCGTCGAGGCCTCCTCCAGATGGTCGCTGCTCGTCGTGCGCACCTGCGCTATCTCGAAACGAACGACAAACGCCGTTACAACGCGCTCATCAAGAAATTGGGTCTAAAGAAGTAACTCCGGGAGTCAAATGGGTGGTACACTTTAGTGGTAGCAATTCCGCTACGTTCTATTCTGTTTTTATTTTATTATTACTCGTTTGCATAAGCATTTATTTCTATGGCGGTTATCAAACATCCGGCGCAGCGCGTAGGGGTATTCATCGACACCCAGAATCTCTACCACAGCGCCAAGCACCTCTATAAAGCACGAGTTAATTTCGGCAAGATTCTTGAAGAAGCCGTCGGTGGCCGTACTCTTGTGCGCGCCATCGCCTACGTCATCTCTACCGAAAGCGGCGAGGAGAAAAACTTCTTCGAGGCGCTCACCAAGATGGGTATAGAAACCAAGGTCAAGGATCTTCAGATATTCGCCGATGGCGCGAAAAAGGCTGACTGGGATGTCGGCCTCGCCATTGATGCGGTCAAACTCGCACCGAAGCTCGACACCGTTGTTCTCGTAACCGGCGACGGCGATTTCATCCCGCTCATCCAGTATCTGGACATGAACGAGGGGTGCCAGGTGGAGGTCATATCTTTTGGGAAGTCTTCTTCAAGCAAACTTAAAGAGGCAGCGCACGCGTTTACCGACCTCTGCGACGATCCGCGTAAGTTCACTATCACCACGCGCGGATAATCTATCGGGCACCGGGGCGAATGCGCTACTATAGATACCGAATGGATACGAATAAAATCATATCAAACACCGCTCCCGAGAAAGAGCAGCCGAAAAAATACATCCGTACGTTTGAGAGTGACATGGCGACTCTGAAAGAAGGAGGAATGCCCGAGCTTGCACCGCTCGCACCAACCCGCTCGACACCCGCTGAGACCCTTTCGTCTCCCGCGTTGCCAGAAATACCGAATGCAGTTCCGCCGATTCCGCCACCGACAAAGACCGACATACCATCTGCGTCTCCTTTTCTTGAACTGGAGCCGAAACCGATGCCGGTACCGGAACCGCTACCAATTGCACCGCGAGAGGAAGTAAAGCCGATACCGCTCAAAACGTACGCGAGCGACTTTTCCGATAGAATAAAACAAGAACACGCTTCGAGCATAACCGTGCTCGCGGCCGAACAGGACTCGGGACCGAGAGTTTTGCGTGAACCGTTGCCGCAAAAATCTTTTCGTGGGGGCGTTGCTGTCCTTTTCGGTGCGGTGCTGCTGGTCGCGGGCGGGGCAGGGGTATATTTCGCTTATACGCGATATCTCGGTCGCACCGCGCCGGTTGCGATTACCACTACCGTTTCGGCGCCGATATTTGTTGACGAACGCGAACAGGTCTCAGGATCAGGTCCCGTTTTACTTCAGGCAATCGAGCAGTCTGTCACGCATCCCGTGCAAGGCGCCGTTCGGCTCCTGTACCCGGCGGTTGCCACGACCACCGGAAATAACATATTCCTCAATCTCGACCTTGGAGCGCCCGACATTCTGGTGCGAAATGTGAATGCCTCAGGAGGCATGGCGGGAATTGTGCGCGCTAGCGGTAGTCAGAGCCCGTTCTTCATACTTTCCGTCAGTTCATACAGCGACACCTTTGCGGGAATGCTCTTGTGGGAACCGACGATGGCGCGCGATCTCGAGGGACTCTTTCCGCCGTATGCACTCTCGGAATCTTCGGCGACAAGCACATCGACAAGCGCCGGAAACACCACGGCATATTTCAGCGACGAGACAGTCGCCAACCATGATGTACGTGAGTATCGTCCCGCGCCCGGTCAAGGCGCCTTTCTTTACGGCTACTGGAATCGCACAACGCTTATCATCGCCCGCGATGCAGCGGCATTTTCCACGATAGTAGCGCGTCTCTCGACTTCGCGCTCATAGCGTTATCGCCCGCAACTGCTATTATTTCGCTATGAAAACTGTGCATTTCAAACAAAAACTCTTGGTGGAAAAGGAAAAGCTCGAGTCGGAAATGGGAGCGATCGGTCGCAGAAACATGACGGTTCCTAACGACTGGGAACCGGTACCTTCTGAAACGGGAGTAGAACCGGATATTGTCGACCAGGCAGACGTCATCGTGAGCCGCGAAAATAACGCCGCTATTCTTGCCGATCTTGAGGCGCGGTACGACACTGTCCTCGAGGCGCTTTCAAGAATTGAGAAAGGAACATACGGGAAATGCGAAATGTGCGGAAAGGAGATATCGGAAAATCGTCTTGAGGCTGACCCCGCTGCCTCGACCTGTGTTGCGCATCTGTAATATGTAATACCAATGGCTGCAACGCTCTCGAAACTCGCACCGGGGTCAGCGGGCTTACCCGCTCGCGAAGCCGCGCCGATGCATGGGTACGCCAAAACGTTTGCCGCCCAGCCGGTCGGGTCAGGGGCGGAGATGATTAGCGTCGAAGCGGATCTTACCCGCGGGCTGCATTCTTTTTCGATTGTCGGTCTTGCCGACAAGGCGGTTGAAGAGGCGCGCGACAGAGTCAGCGCGGCAATACGCCACAGCGGCTACAAATCACCTAAGCAGCAGAACAAGCGCATTGTTCTTTCTCTCTCGCCTGCTGACCTCAAGAAAGAAGGGTCGCATTATGATCTCGCGCTTGCGCTCGCGTACCTTATCGCCGCCGGCGATCTTGCTCCGCTTGTCGAAGAGATTTTGTTTGTCGGTGAGCTGGCGCTCGACGGAACGGTGCGCGCCGTACGAGGAGTCCTTCCGCAGGTGCTCGCCGCGAAGCGCCGCGGCATCAAGAAAATTTTTGTTCCACCGGGGAATTCCCGCGAGGCGCTTCTGGCCGAGGGCATTGCCGTCTACGCACCCGAATCGCTCATGGAACTTCTGCACCACCTGAAGGGTGAGAAACTTCTGCCGCGCCTTGTGCGCCACCGCCTCGCGCTACCGCAGCCGGCCGCAATAGACCTGAGCGAGGTAAAAGGGCAAGAGAGCGCCAAACGCGCCCTCGAAATAGCCGCTGCCGGGCGTCACAATATCGTTTTCTATGGCCCGCCCGGTACTGGCAAGACCATGCTCGCTCGTGCGCTCCCAAGCATTCTCCCTCCTCTTACCGATGACGAGGTGCTTGAGGTAACCGCCATACATTCAACAGCCGGTCTTCTTGGAGACGGCGAAGCGATATACTGGCCGCCGTTTCGTTCACCGCACCACTCGGTCTCGCATGTGGCGATTGTCGGTGGCGGATCATTTCCCCGGGCAGGCGAGGTGACGCTTGCGCACAGGGGAGTTCTTTTTCTTGACGAATTCCCGGAATTTGAGTCGCGCTCGCTTGAGGCGCTGCGTCAGCCGCTTGAAGACCGTACCGTTACCGTCTCAAGAGCACGTGCAACCGTTACCTTCCCGGCCGACTGCATGATTGTGGCGGCTATGAATTCTGCCGACACCGTCTCGAGTGATACGCGAGTAGCAGAGCGAGCTGCGCTCAAACAGGCCCGCCGCATCTCGCGGCCGATTGTCGACCGGCTCGATCTCTGGATCGAAGTACCGCTTGTTCCGCACGAAACGCTGGCACGAATTGCGAGCGGCGAGTCATCCGCCTGTGTACGCGAGCGCGTTATTGCCGCTCGAAAACTCTCCGAAGATCGTTCCGGCACACGCGGCAGCACCAACGCTTCGCTCGCGGGCCGAGACCTCGACCAAAAGAGCGGCTTCACCTCTCTTGCGAAAGAGACGCTCATGAAGGCCGCCGCGCAGCTGCATCTTTCGCCGCGCAGTTATCACCGCACCATGCGAGTCGCGCGAACCATTGCAGACCTTGCCGGCTCGCCATCCGTCACCCCCTCTTTTGTGCACGAGGCATTGCAGTATCGGCCGCGCGGCCTGTTCGGGTTTGAGTAGCCGAGAAAAATCCCGCGGCGCCAGAGGCGCCGCGGGATTTCTGGCTACAAATCACTTATTGCGGAGAACAGATGCTTCCGACATCGCAATTACGGAATGGATTCGCCGCACCGCGCACTTCAAAGTGGAGATGTGGACCGGTTGCAAGTCCGGTCGCGCCGACATAACCGATAATCTCGCCGCCGCTCACCCTTTCTCCCGGAGAAACGATTGCATGGGTCATATGGGAATACAGTGTTTCGGTCCCGTTGCCGTGCGTGATTACGACATAGATGCCGTAGCCGCCGTTCCAGCCGCCGTTTCTTGCTACGATGACGATACCTTCCGCGGCAGCATGGATCGGCGTACCGCGTGCAGCACCAATGTCAACGGCATTCCACCCGTGAATAGACTGCGTAATAATGCCGCCCGGCAGCGGGTTTTCGTAGTATCCGGGTTGCGCGGGACCACTTCCGCCGAGATAGGGTTCGCGAATGACGCCACGACGGCTCTCTTTGGTGGCCGGCACGGATGTCGGCGCGATAACCTCGCCGCCCGGAATGATGATTGTGGTGCCGACAGCAAGCGCCGCTTCCGGATCGAGACCGTTGAATTCTGCGATTTCGGTTGCATCGGCACCGTATTTTTTAGCAACTGACTTGAGCGTGTCGCCCTTCACGACCGTGCGTTCAACGCCGGAAACCGGCAGGATAACAAGGGTATCTCCGGGGTGCACGTTGTGCGCGCTACCAAGATTGTTCGCCCATATGATGGTATTCACCGAAACGCCGAACATCCCCGCAATCTCTGAGAGTGTGTCTCCCGGGCGCACCACGTAGACCGAAATCCGGTCAGGCGGGGCTGTATTTGAAACGTCAGCTATAGTGCCGCCCGGGCCGGCATACGAAATAAGCGCCGAGTCGTTTGACGTAGCAAGTGCCAAGGGCGCACCCGCATTCGGGTTACTGTTAATTGTGGCTGCCAGCACCGGCGTGGAGGAACTGGGAACTAATGTGTTTGCCGCGGCATTCGCATTTGTTGAAAAAGGCCAAAACGCATTCGCCTGCTTTGGCAAGAACGTTATGAAAAAAGCGACAACCATAAACCCTGCGAGAAACAAGGCGAAGTGTTCTAGTACCTGATATATATCTCGTCTTGTGCGGTTACGCAGCAGGTCGGGAAGCTGTTGATTTGAATCGATAAGTAAAACAAGGAAAGTTGGCCAGTCTGTACATACAAAAACGGCTTACATACTGAATATATAAGCCATTTCTTGAATACTTCCGTATCAGAGGATTTATTCAATCTACACCATGCGGACCCTGGAATCAACCGGCACCGAAAGGAGATGTGGAGAACGTCAAAATGCTACAGTTCTTCAGTGAAATACCTCGAAGAGTTGAACGAAGCACAAAAACGCGCCGTGCTTGCGAAAGACGGTCCCATCTCGGTCCTCGCCGGAGCCGGAAGCGGGAAGACGCGGGTGCTCAGCACGCGTATATACCACCTAGTCCGTGAGGGCGTTCCCCCGGAAGATATACTCGCCGTCACCTTCACCAACAAGGCCGCACGCGAGATGCGGTCGCGTGTGCATTCCTTGCTTGAAACTCCCGGGAATGAATTTCCTGAGAACCTGCGTCGTGAACAGAGTGGACCGGTCCCGTTCATCGCTACGTTCCACGGACTCGGCCGCGAACTTCTCGAATCCTACGGAAGCGTGATTGGCATACCGCGTTTCTTTAGCGTCTACGACCGAGATGATTCTGAGAGGGTGGTTGCTGCGGCGCTCAAAAACCTCGATGTCGGGGCGAAAGAGCTTTCCCCGCGCGCAGTTGTGGGGCGTATTTCCCGCGCAAAAGGCGAAGGAATGTATGCGCAGGAGTTTTACGAGAAGTACGCGCGGGGTGGTTTTAGCGCGCGCATTGTCGCAGAGGCGTGGCTTCGCTACGAGAAAACGCTGAAGGAAGAGAAGGCACTCGACTTCGACGACCTTATCGCAGTGCCTCTTCGGCTCCTTGAAGAACATGCCAGCATCCGTGAGCGCGCGCAGGATCGATGGCATTACCTCCATATCGACGAGTATCAGGATACAAACGAGTTGCAGGGCCGCCTCACGAATTTACTCGCGGCAAAACGCAGAAATCTTTTCGTCGTCGGCGACATAGACCAGACGATTTATACATGGCGCGGAGCGACAATCGACAATCTGCTCGGATTCGACGCGACGTATCCGGAAGCCGTTACGATACTGCTCGAGCACAACTATCGCTCAACGAAGAACTTGGTCGACGCGGCGAATGCGGTTATCGAGAAAAACAAGAATCGTAAGGAAAAATATTCGACGACCGAGAATGCAGTGGGCGAACCGATCTTCATACACGGTGCGCGCAGCGCCGAAGACGAGGCGCGCTGGATTGCGACGAAGGTATGGGAACTTTTGCGCAGCGGTAGCAAACCCGAGGGAGTCGCGATACTTTTCCGTACCAATTTCCAATCGCGCGCCCTTGAGGAAGGTCTCCTCAAGGCCGGAGTGCCATATAAGCTCCTCGGTACGCGCTTTTTCTCGCGCAAAGAAGTGAAAGACACACTCGCGTGGATACGACTTGCGATGGATCCCTCGCGCGAGGTCGACAAAATCCGCGCGGCGGCTTCTCCTCCCCGCGGGCTCGGTAAAGTGACGCTCGGCAAGCTCTTGGAAGGGAAGCGCACGATGCTTCGCGCCGGCGAACTGTCAAAAGTCGAACAGTTCGAAGGCGTCGTCGAGGAGCTTGCACAAGCCGCAGATGTGCTCGCGCCTTCTGAATTCGTGAAGCTCGTCATAGAGAAGAACGGCATGCGTCGCGCGCTCCTTGAAGAGGGTAGCCAGGAAGACCGCGAGCGATTTGAGAACGTCGAAGAGCTCGCCTCGGTTGCCGCACGTCACGATGGCAGACCCGGAAAAGAAGGAATCGCCGCATTTCTCGCGGAGGCCGCGCTCGCGGGCGACCAGGATGAGCTCGATCAGGGGGAAAAAACCGGCGTCACGCTCATGACCGTCCACGCGGCGAAGGGGCTTGAGTTCGACACGGTCTTCGTAAGCGGCATGGAGGAAGGTCTTTTCCCGCACCAGGGTATGGATTCCGACAAGGACCGCGACGAGGAAGAGGAGCGGCGGCTCTTCTATGTCGCAATGACGCGCGCGAAAACGCGACTCCTTCTTTCATTTGCGCGCGTGAGGAAGATTTATGGCAGCGACTATTTCGCAGAACCTTCCTCTTTCCTTGCCGATCTCGCTCGCTCGCTTGTAGTCTATGATGAGTATGATGCGGAAGAAATCATTGAAGCCTAAAAAGTCACTCGGGCAGAATTTCTTGATGCATCCGCGCATCGCGGAACGCATCGCGCTCACCGCCGAACTTGCGCAAGGCGATACGGTGCTTGAGATAGGACCCGGCACCGGCATGCTCACAAAAGAGCTTCTGAAACGCGCAAAAAAAGTGATTGCGGTCGAGACGGACGATGCCCTGTGCGCAGAATTGCGCGACACTTTCGCAAACGAGATTGCGGGCGGGCGGCTCGAACTCGTGCACGCGGATATCCGGAAGTTCGCCTT
>JAGXBE010000012.1 GCA_018971265.1 Patescibacteria group bacterium | reverse complement strand
CAAAAGAGAGATAGCGCCCGCCGTCGTCGTGCTCGCGCTCGCCGACGCAGAGAATGGGCGTGAGATCGTGCGCAAGCGCCCGGGCGAGCTTTTCGGAGACAAGAGTATCCGTATCCCCCGCCGCTCGCCGTTCGGAGTGTCCCACAATGGCGTAGGTTGCTCCAACAGACGCATACGCCTGCGCAGTTATTTCACCGGTTGCCGCTCCGCCGGTCGTTATGGAAACATCTTGTGCGGCAAATGCGACTACAGACCTTTTCCCCGCTGCAAGCACGCCGAGGAGCGGCGCGGGCGGGGCAAGGACAATGGTACACGCAACTTTCCGTGCCAGATCTTTACTTACGGCAAAAAGCCTCTTCGCCTTCGGAAGGTCTTCAACATACGCTTTCCAGTTTGCAACGATGAGCATGTGTTTATGATAGCAGGTCGCGCGGATGCTCGGCATCAACGGGAAATAGAGTAAGTGTGCGGCAAGATAGCCCAAGATCCCCCAGGACCACTAGAGAAGCTCTGATTCTGTAGACCGCTTACATACGTCACAGTCGAGTTCGGGCTCAACGTGAGCGCATAGGCGGTAATTTGATTCGCCCCGGCATTATTGTTCACCAGGACCGTGCCTCTTGATGCATAGAGGATAACGCTCTGGGCGTTATTGCTCACTGTGATGGCGGTAGAGCCAGAATTAGTGCTGAGAACCATGGGGTAGCTTCCCGCGCTGCCGTTGCCCGAAACGGACACGTTGTTGGAAAGTACGACGGTGCCGCTGGACGCTTCGCTGCCAGGAACATCTGCTATGAGAATGGCCCCTTCATTGCCGGTGGCCGGAGAGACTGTGAGAGTGGAATTGGTTCCGAAATTAATGTTGCCCCTCACCCACACCACACCACTGAGCGCCAGAGTACCTTTCACAGTGAGATCACCGTTTATTTCCTGAGGGCCGAGCGTCTGCGAAGAATTCACGGTATACGGCCCGGCGATAACCCCCCCGTTCGCAGCGGTCGACTCCCATGCGCTTATCTGGGCATTTGAAATAGGCATGTTTGCCGCGGTTGCATCGGCACTGCCGGGATATTGCGTGCCCCCAACGGTACACCCGGATATATTTTGATAAAAGGCATTTTTACCGACCGTACAGTTCGAGAGCGTGTGCGCCCATGCCGTGCCATTGACAATGATGCCGTTAATCGAGGTCGCCGGCGTCCCGCTTGCAATGGTGGCGTCTCCGGTAATTACTCCACCGCTGCCCGTACCACTCCCGGAGATACTACCGTTGGAGAATAGATTACCGTTTATCTGCGAACCATTGCCCATAGTTACGCCGCCTGCCCCGATTTGTACGCCGTAATGGAAAGAGACCACGGAGGTATCAAGTCCCACGAGCACCGCCACCGTCTTGATCGCCACGGGGTTCGTTGCGTTTGGAACATAGCCGGTGACCGTTAGACGATCGGTGTTGGTACTCGTGTTTGAGACGACGACCGTGAAGACTCCGTTGCCGAGGACCGTATTCGTTTCCCCGGTATAGCCCTCGCTGTTATTCAGCTGGTACACCGCCTCGTCGATGCCGGCTTCGGCAATCGCAAGTGCCTGCGCGCTCTCAACGCGATACCGCGCGCCCTGCGCCGCGCTCGTTATGAAGTTCAAATATGCGGCGCCCGCAGCGAAAAAGATCCCCAGAAAGACGAGCGTCAAGATAAGCACGTATCCTCGGGAAAGCGCAGGGAGATAAAAGCGGCGGGACATATTTCGATTAATAATTACGCAACCGTATCTGCTCGCGCAGATGGTCAAGAAGGGTGTCCTGCTTCACCTGCGTCTGCGTTTGGATATCGACAGTAATGATGTTGACCTGAGTGAAATCAGCGCTGCTGTAGGTGAAGGTTAGCATGCTCACGGTAGAGCTCAGTTGTTTCGTGCCTGAAACGCGCTTGCTCAATGTGTTTGCCTCGAGGATACGATACGCGTTCGTGCCGACGGTATAAAATGCCGCGTAATCATAGGTATTCGCAATGACATCCCCGGAACTGTCGATAGAGGGAATCTCAAGAACGAGCACCGTTGAGGAGGAGGTGTACGTTGCGCTCGAAAAGGTGTGCGTTTGCAGTACGGCATCGGCGGGAAGTGCAAGAGAGTCTATCTCGCCAATGAGCGCACCCGCCGAACCTGAAGATTGCTCAGACATTTGCTGGTACGCCGAAATCGCGTTGAAGTTATAGATTAGGAGGGTGAGGGCGAGCACCACGCTGGTGCTGACAGCGATCACGATTAACGTTTCGATGAGCGTAAAGGCGCGCCGCGGCATTTGCTGAGTTATCATGGCAGCCCTCCCGTCTGGGTGATAAGCGTCGAGAGGGAGACGGTGCTCGACGCCGCAGAACCGGCGTCCATCCATATGACGTTTGCGGTTACCTGCTTCGTCTTCTCATTATAGGCCTTTACGATGAGCGTTGTCGTAGCATTCGGGAGCGAGCTCAAGAGACTGTCTGAAAATGAACCGCTGGACGGGAGAGCCGCATAGCCGCCCGCCCGCAAGCTCTCAAGTTCGTTACGGGCGATTGCAAGCGCAATACCCTGGCTTTTTGAGGTCCTTACGAGCACGCCACTGTATATGATCGCTTGTAGAAGGAGGAGCATAATGCCCACGATAAAGATTGAGACGATGACTTCAATAAGCGAGAATCCGCGAGACGTGCGCATACTAGAAGGCGGATGAGAGCGAATAAATCGGTTGAATCATCGCGACGGCAAAGATGCCTACAACCACACCGATAAGAAGCATGAGAACCGGCTCGATAATGGTTGAGAGGTCCTTGGTTTTCTCCCCGACATCGGTTTCGTAAAATTCCGCGATTTGTTTCAGCATGAGGGCGACCTTGCCGGTCTCCTCCCCCACCGAAAGCATCTCGCTCATCAGGACCGGATAGAGTTTCGTATGTTCCGAAAACGGGGCCGAAAGAAGCTCTCCTTTTTTGACGCGCTGCTCCGCCTCCGCCACCACATTTGCAAAAACGTCCGCGTGCACGACGTCTTTTGTTATGGAGAGCGCATCGAGTACCGGCACGCCGCTTGAGAGAAGTGAAGAAAGTGTTCGTGCGGCGCGTGCCGTGTAGGTTTCGCGCACGAGTTCGCCCACGACCGGAAGACGAAGCGCGATGGAAAGCACCACCCCGCTCCCGCGCCTCGAGCGCACGAAGGCGATACCGCCCACCACGAGCACCACAAGCCCGACGAGTACGAACACGGCGTTGCCCACCATGAAGTTCGACAGAGAAACGATGACCTGGGTAGCCAGTGGCACGGGCACACCGAGCTCGGCGAAGGTTTTGGTCAGAGTCGGTACGACAAACATGAGCATCAAGATACCGACGATGACAATCGCCGTTATGACGATTGTCGGATAAATCATCGCGCCGCGTATTTTGCGCACCAGCTCTTCCGAGCGTTCCATCTGGAGCGCGACGACCGTGAGCGCTTCCTCAAGAGACCCAGACTCTTCGCCCGCTCGTACCATCGCGACAAACAAACTCGGGAATACATGAGGATATTCGCTCAAGGCCTCATGAAATGACGACCCTTTCTTAATAGAGCCGGAAAGCCCCATCACGATTGTTTTCAGATGCTTGTTACCCGACTGCCGTTCAATGACCGAGAGCGCGCGTGAGAGGGACAGGCCGGCGGCAAGCATCGCGGAGAGATTCTTCGCCATACGGATTATCTCGGAGCGTTTTACGCCGGTGCCGAAAGAAATGTTAAGCCACGCGGGGGTCTTGAAACCCGCCTCGTCTTCTTTGAGTTCGACGACGAATCCGCCATCTTTCTGTACCTGATCGTAAACTGCAAAACGCGATGGTGCCTCAATGACGCTCGTCTGGTCCGGCGCGCCCTCTTTCCGTATTGTCACGCGGAACCTCATGGTATTTTATTCACTCACGGCGCGCAGCACTTCCTCAAGCGAAGTGATGCCGCGCGCGGCCTTGTAAAGCCCGTCCTCGAGCATAGTGAGCATCCCTTCTTTTCTCGCTTGCGTCTCAATGGCATCGCTTGTGCTTGCGCGCAGGATTATTTCGCGTATGGCGGACGAGACGGTAAGAACTTCGTGGATGCCGATGCGGCTCTTATAACCGTCTTCGCACTCGGGCGAGGACACGGGTTTATAAAAAAGAAGATCATCGAGACGTACTCCTTCTTTCACCAGTTTCTCGTCATGGAGCGTCTTGAGAGCGACGTCGAATTCCGTATCGCTCGCGATTTTCGACCGTATGGCTTTATCCACGGCGTAAGACTCCTTGCTCTCGCAGAGTTTTCGCACAAGCCGCTGTCCGACGATGACGCGGATGGTGGAAGTAAGCAGGAACGGTTCGACGCCCATGTCGATAAGGCGCGGTATGGCGCCGGCGGCGCTGTTGGTATGGATAGTCGAGAGCACAAGGTGCCCCGTGAGCGCAGCGTTGATGGCGAGCGCAGCGGTCTCGCCGTCGCGGATTTCGCCGATCATGATGATGTTTGGGTCTTGGCGTACGAGCGCGCGCAACCCGTTTGCGAAAGTGAACCCTATTTGCGGATTTACCTGCGTCTGATTGACTCTTTTCATTTGATACTCGATAGGGTCCTCAATAGTGGATATGTTTACATCCGGCTTATTGAGAATGTCGAGCATTGTGTAAAGAGTCGTTGTCTTTCCAGAGCCCGTTGGCCCCGAAATGAGTATGATTCCGGTCGTTTGTTTAAGGGCGTGATGTATGCGCTCCATATTTTCGCCATGGAGACCGAGTGCGT
Source organism: Patescibacteria group bacterium (assembly GCA_018971265.1). GTDB lineage: Bacteria > Patescibacteriota > Minisyncoccia > Phycocordibacterales > Phycocordibacteraceae > C7867-001. Next base: position 8,389 of record JAGXBE010000012.1, on the reverse strand, counting down.
CGAGAGTGAACCCCTCGCCCGTTTCGCGGAGGAGGCGCATCACGATTTTTTCGCCGAAGAACGTTGGGAGTATCGAGACGCGGAAAGAAACGCGCTCGGCCTCGGTTTCCATTTTGAAGCGGCCGTCCTGCGGTAGGCGTTTTTCGTCAAGTTTTAGATTGGAAAGCACCTTGACGCGCGCGGCGATGCCTGCAGCCGCGACTTTCGGAAGCGTCATGGCATCATGGAGGATACCGTCGATGCGGTAGCGTACCAGCACTTGTTCCTCCATTGGTTCAATGTGGATGTCGGAGGCGCCCTGTACGATAGCGTGCCGGAGGAGCGTGTCGACGATGCGCACGATAGGAAGATCTTCCGCCATCTTTTTAAGATCGGCACTCGAAAGGTCTTTGTCGATCTCTCCCACGGCTCGGATTTTCCCCGCTTCAGTCGAGATGATATCTCCGAACTCGTCTTTCAGCGACTTTTGATACTGCAAAAGTGCGTTTTTTATGCTTTCAGTGTCGGTCAGTCGCGAGAGTATTTTGAACCCTGTCTTTTTGCGCACCGAGTCGATTGAAGCGAGATCTTCAACGTCGAGCATTGCCACTTCCAGCTCATTGCCCTCCTTCTTAAAGGCGATGATATTGTGCGTACGCGCAATCGGTTCAGGAATAAGGGCAAGGACATCGACCGGAATGTGGTGCTCCTTCAGATTAACGAAGGGTATGCCGAGCACGTACGCCTGGATACGCCGCAGGGCATCTTCAGTGATGGATCCGCGCGCAACAAGCAGATCGCCAAGCGATTGGTCGCGCTTCTTTGCCTCCTCCGCAGCAGCGTCAACCTCTTTCTTGGCGACAAGACCTGAGTCGACAATGAATTCCTTCATCTCACTTTCAGAGACGTACATGATACTGGAAGTATAGCGCGCCTCACCCTCGGCAGGGCGCTTATTTCACAAGTTTGCATGTGCGATGCGGGTGCGGTGAGGCCGCACGCGCGTCAAGAAGCAGACCTTTCATGATTGTTGACGTTCCAGTCGTACCTGGTATACTTCGAGTCATCTTGAGGGTCCGCGCCACGGACTTTCTTATTAAGAAAAGGGCGACATACACATTCCATATGATTGATTTGAAAACCATGGGTGCCGTGCTTGGAGAGTTTGAGGATCGCGGCATCAGTCGCGAGACAATGATTGAGGCCATAGAAAGCGCAATGGCTACCGCTTATAAGCGTGAATACGGCAAGCGCGGCCAGGTCGTGCGAGCAAAACTCGACCTGGATACCGGCACTGTTTACTTTGAGCAGGTAAAGACCGTCGTGGATGACACGACGGTGCGTTTCCTTGCCGAGGGCGAGGAAGTCGAGGAGCATGCGCATCCGCACGCGTTTCATACCGAAGAAGAGCATCTCCTTGAAGGAGAGCTCCCGCGCTTCGATTCCGAGAAGCACATACTTCTCGCCGATGCGAAGCGCATGAAGCGCGGCGCTTCTCTGGGCGAAGAGATAGTCTTTCCGCTTGAACCGCAGGACGATTTCGGCCGCATCGCGGCGCAGACCGCGAAGCAGGTAGTCATTCAGAAGGTGCGTGAAGCGGAGAAGCTCTCGATGATGGAGGAATTCGGCGAAAAGAAGGGCCAGATCGTCGGCGGTATCGTCCAGCGCATGGAGCGCGGCGCGATTTTTGTCGATCTCGGGCGCACAACTGGCATTATTCCCTATGAAGAGCAGATTCCGGGCGAGCGATACCGAATGGGCGAGCGCATCCGCGCGTACTTGTACGCGGTAGACGAGGGTTTCCGGGGCGTGTATCTGCGACTCTCCCGCGCGCATCCGAAATTCGTCGTAAAGCTTTTCGAGCTTGAGGCGCCGGAGCTTGCAGCAGGGTCTATCGAGGTCAAAGCGCTTGCGCGCGAGCCGGGCAGCCGCACCAAAATCGCTCTCGCTTCGCTTGATCCGCATGTCGACCCGGTCGGCTCTCTCGTCGGCCAACGCGGCGTACGCGTCTCCACAGTGATGAGCGAGCTTGGAGGCGAACGGATCGACATTATCGAGTGGAATGATGACGCCAAAGAGTTTGTAAAGGAATCGCTCTCTCCCGCCAGTCCGATCGAAGTCGTCCTTGACGAAGTCGACCATCGTGCGATGGTAACCGTCGCCGAGGATGAGCAGTCACTCGCCATTGGTCGAGGCGGCCAGAATGTCCGTTTAGCCGCAAAGCTCACCGGATGGAATATAGATATCGTTTCGGCAGGAGGAAGTGAGATTGCAGAGTCCGACGGCGAAACGGTTGCCGTTACCTCGGTTGAAGAAGGTCTCGCTGAGGCGATGGGCGTCATGCCGACCGAGAGTGTTGAGGTTGTCACGGGCGAAGCACCGCAGAAAACCGAACTCCTCGCCGAGGAAGAGCTCTCTTCACTCCCCGCATCGGACGAAACTGCCGCGGACGCGGAAGAAGATCGCGACAAAGCGAAAGACGGATAGGATATACTCACTTGATATGAATCCCGTTAGAAATGACGAGATTAGCGGAAGGAGGTAGAATAGAACGAGCAATACTTTATCAGACTAATTTCTAACGGGATGAATCTGTTGCACGATATCGACCCGGGCACGAAGGAAGAGATGAACGTCATCATCGAAATTCCAAAAGGATCCCATAATAAGTATGAGATCGACAAGAAGACCGGCATCATCAAGCTTGATCGCGTAATGCACAGCGCACAGGATTATCCTTTCGACTACGGTTTCGTACCGCAGACACTGTGGGATGACGGCGATGCGCTCGACGTGGTGCTACTCACCACCTACCCGCTTTCCCCTGGTATTCTCGTCCCCGCGCGCCCGATCGGCATCATGCACATGCAGGACGGCGGCGAAGCTGACGAAAAGATCATAGCGGTCGCTTCCGGCGATCCGCGCTACGCGGAAGTGGAGGACATAGAGGGCGCGAACCAGCACGTGCTTAAGGAAATCGAGCACTTTTTTGCAACCTACAAGCAGATTCAAAAAAAGGAAGTCGTTGTTGGCGGTTTTGAAGGCCGCGCTTCCGCGACCGCTGCTTACCTGCGAGCGCGGAAGATGTACGACGATAAAAAATAGATATGGAAAACGAACCGCTTCTTCCGAAGGGAGTACCATCGCCAAAGGCACAGTCCTGGGGGGCAATCATTTCTATCGTCATCATCGTGCTCATGGTCATCATCGGAGCTTTCTACGCCTGGGGAACGCGAATCGCGCAAAACCGTGCATTTACAGCCCCTGAAACTACGCAATAAATACGACCTCATCCAATACCTAATAACGAACGTATGAACAAAAATATCAACCCCCGCGCCTCGATGCTTGTGCCGATGGTCATTGAGAAGAGCCAGTTTGGTGAGCGCGCCTATGACATATACTCGCGGCTGCTAAAGGAGCGCATAGTTTTCCTCGGCGGTCCGATAGATGACGACACGGCGAATCTCGTTATCGCCCAGTTTCTCTTCCTCGAAGCTGAAGACCCGAAAAAAGACATCTCGCTTTATATAAATTCACCAGGCGGTTCGGTTACCGCGACTCTCGCAATGGTCGACACGATGAACCACGTGAAGCCCGCAGTCTCGACCGTTTGTGTCGGCATGGCGGCTTCCGGTGCCGCGATACTTCTTTCCGCCGGCGAAAAGGGGAAGCGTTTCGCTCTTCCGAACGCCGAAGTAATGATTCACCAGCCGCATGGCGGCGCGGAAGGACAGGCGACCGATATCGAGATTACCGCGAAACAGATCATAAAGCTTCGTGAACGGTTGAATCGAATTCTCGCAAAGAATACCGGTCAACCCGTTGAGAAAATCGAAAAAGATGTCGAGCGGGACTTCTTCATGACCGCGGACGAGGCAAAGAAATACGGCCTCGTCGATCAGGTGTACAAATAAATAATGAGCGCACACACGAAAAACGGTCCGGCGTAGAGCACCGGACCGTTTTTCGTGCTAGAGTCCATTTACGCCGCCCGACCGTTTGACCGCTCGTATTCCGCCTGTCCGTACTTCTCTCTTTTAAAACCTTGCCCCGCGAAATCGCGGATAATTGGACGGGCTATGTCACTCAACATCATACTGCTGCTCCTCGCGCTTTCAGGCGTCGGCGGCGTCGTACTCGGCTACGTACTGCGCGTTCTTATCGGTCTTGCGCAGCGCGGTTCTATAGAACTTGATACAAAGCAAAAACTGCTTCAGGCAAAAGAGCAGGCGGCCAAAATACTTGCCGATGCGGAATACCGGGGCGCCGTTATCGAAACAGAACGGCTTGCGCCAATCGAAGAGCGCGAAGAAAAGATAACCGCAAGGGAGGAGCGTCTTGCTGCGCGAGAGGAATTTCTTGATTCGCGTCAACGGGATCTCGACGAGAAAGAAAACAGTGTACGCGCGCGCGAACAGGAGGCGGTGCGCGCAAAAAACGCGGCGGAGAGTCTCGCTGCGGAACGTTCTAAAGAGCTCGCGAAAGTCGCACACATTTCAGAAACAGCGGCACGTGAAGAACTCTTTTCCCACATCGAGCGCACGCACGAAGAGGCAATCCTCCTTCGACTCCAGAAACTGGCCGCAAACGGCCGTGAGCGTCTCGAGGAAAAGGCTCGCGCCATTCTCATTACCGCCATCCATCGTCTCGGGAACGCGGTAAACGCGGAGGTCATGTCCCTCTCCGTCGCCCTCCCTTCCGAAGAGATGAAGGGAAAAATAATCGGCAAGGAAGGCAGAAATATAAAGACGTTCGAACGCGCAACCGGTGTCGACGTGCTCATCGACGATGCGCCGGATCGAATAACGCTCTCTTCCTTCGACCCACTTCGCAGGACTATCGCGAAGGTCGCACTCGAAAGACTCATCGCCGACGGCCGCATTCAACCCGCTAAGATAGAGGAGGCGGTGGAGAAGACGCGCGTCGAGATCGCGGAGATTGTGAAGCAAAAAGGCGAAGCCGCGGCATATGAAACCGGCGTCATAGGCCTTGACCCAAAACTTACGGCGCTTCTCGGACGTCTGCACTTCCGCACAAGTTACGGGCAGAATGTGCTGCAGCATTCTATTGAGATGGCGCATATCGCCGGCATGCTCGCGGCCGAGCTCGGTGCCGACCCATCCGTCGCTCGCACCGGGGCCCTTCTCCATGATATTGGCAAGGCAGTAGACCATGAGGTGCAGGGTACGCACGTCGAAATCGGTCGCAGGATTCTCGAAAAATTCGGCGTCGACAAGCGCGTGATACAAGCGATGCAGTCGCACCACGAGGAGTATCCGTACGAGACTCCCGAGGCCGTACTCGTGCAGGTGGCAGACGCCATTTCAGGAAGTCGTCCGGGTGCGCGCCGCGACACCGTCGATCGTTATCTCGAGCGCCTCGGCGACCTCGAGCGCCTCGCGAACGCCTTCGAAGGTGTCGAAAAGGTATACGCTATTTCGGCGGGACGCGAGCTGCGCATCTTCGTAAATCCGGGAAAGATTTCCGATCTTGCAATGCACACGCTTGCGCGCGAGATAGCGACGCGCATACAAGCGGAGCTGAAGTATCCTGGCGAAATAAAAGTAAACGTCATTCGTGAAAATCGGGTCGTAGAATTCGCCCGATAGCGCGGAAGAAAGCGAAATAATGCCTCCCGCTGAAGCGGGAGGCATTATTTCGAACTGTTCACGCATCCTTGTAAAGCCCTATTGCGTAATGTGGCGCATTTCCTATACTTTCTCGCATACCCGCTTCGCCACTTCGCCGCGGGGTTAACAATTAGCAGAAACTCATGAACAAAGCAGATATCGTCGACAAGGTCCATGGCGTTCTTGGTTCCACTAAAGCGGATGCAGAACGCGCCGTTGAGACGGTTATAGATTCGATCGTTTCCGGCCTCAAGTCCGGCGAGGAGATCTCCATTGCCGGTCTCGGCATTTTCGCCACGAAAGCGCGTCCTGCGCGCGAAGGTCGGAATCCTCGCACGGGTGAAACGATTCATATCAATGCCTCACGCACCGCGAAATTCCGCCCCGCCAAGGCGCTCAAAGACGCAGTGAAATAGGATTTTTAGAAAAACTGCGGCTTCCTTCCGGACGCCGCGGTTTTTCATTTTCTAAAGTAGCGCTTCTTCTTCAGCGCGTCCGGCAGATACGAACCGGCATCGTACTTTTCATACTCCTTCCCGTAACCAAGCTCCTGCATGAGCTCGGTTACGGCGTTGCGGATCTTTTTTGGAATAGGCAGATTCCCCTGTGCACGAACATCATCCCGTGCGGCGCGCAGGGCGTCATATGCAGACCGGTCTTTCTTTGCCTGTGCAAGGTACGCAACGCCATGCGCAAGATTGATGGCGCATTCAGGGTAGCCGACGGTCTCGCAGGCGCGGAAGACGGCATTCGCAACCACGAGCGCAGTCGGTTGGGCGAGGCCGATGTCTTCTGAGGCGAATATCACCATGCGCCGTGCGATGAAAAGAGGATCCTCCCCCGCTTCAACCATGCGCGCAAGATAGTAGAGCGCCGCATCGGCTTGCGAAGCCCGCATGCTTTTTATGAATGCGCTTACCGTGTCGTAGTGTTCATCCCCCTTTTTGTCGTACCGCAGATGGGGTGATTCGAGCGCGCGGGTAAGCGTCTCGACCGTTACTGCTCCATACAAACTCTGCGCTCCCTCCATCATGCCGAGCGCTTTTCGTGCGTCCCCGTTTGCGTAGCCGAGGAGCCAGTCGAACGCATCCTTCTTCATTTTCAATTTTGTCCGCTTGATGATGGTCCGCAGCGCTTCCTCCGAGAGCGGCTCAAGCACGAAGACGCGACAGCGCGAGAGCAGCGGAGCAATAATTTCAAATGAGGGATTCTCGGTGGTGGCCCCGATGAGCGTCAGTTTCCCATTTTCCACATAGGGTAAGAGAAAATCCTGCTGGCCCTTATTGAATCGATGTATTTCGTCGAGAAAGAGCACCGTATCTTTTCCTTCTGAGTCTTTTTCTATTATTTTCCGGATATCATCTTTTCCCGCCGACACCGCCGAGAGTTCAAAGAGTTCCGCATCAAGCGCCCGCGCGTAGATGCGCGCAATGGTCGTTTTTCCCGTCCCGGGCGGGCCCCAGAGGATGAATGAGAATTTGTGCTTTTTCTCAATCGCGACGCGTAGTGGCCTCCCAGCGCCCACAAGGTGCTCCTGTCCGACGACCTCTTGAATCGTCTGCGGCCGTATCCGTGCGGCAAGCGGCTCCATACCCGTATGGTACTCCCCTTCTAAAGTTTTGTGCGGGCCATACAATATCCTTATCCTTCTTGCGAACCGCTCCGGCAGATCTTGCTACAATTGAGCGATGGAGAAACCGCCGAAAGCCGCACCGCAAACCGAACAAAACTTCTGGAAGACTCGACGTAAAGAACTGCTGGCGCTCGCGGTCGCGGGTGTCGCAAGCATCGGGACGTCTCATTTTCTTGAAGAAAACCGATCCCCAGAATACGTAGCCGACTGGGATGGAATACGGAAAGAAACACCGTTCGATCTTCAGCCGCTCGAGCAAATCGCGCGGGCGAAAGTTGAGGTTGTGGGGACGAAGTACATCGTCCATATCGGCCAAATGCACGGCGGCGACACCCTTGAATTTACCAAGCGGTATTTTGAAAGCCATGCCGGCTTGTCTCTCAAAAAACTTGAGGAATGCCAGAAGCAGGTGGAGCAGACGCTCGGATACTTGCACGACACCTATGGGATAAATACTCTGTATATGGAGAACGTAATCCCGGAAGATGCCGCTTCATACAAAGCCGAACTGGATGATCTTCGGGCGCACCCGGCAGAAATTGGCAAAGAATTACTCGAGCGGGCGAAGAGCGTCGGGCTAGCGCCGGTGCCCGGATTTCCTGACACCTATCGCGCATATGATCTTTTGTTTGCTACGGAAGCGCTGGGACACACGGCTGCCGGGAAAGAGGCGCGCACGGACCCGCTTATCGCCGGAGACCTTAAATATGTGTGGGGCGCGCCTTTCCTTATGGCCGCACAGGGGAAAGTAAGGATTGAAGCCGCGGAAGATATCGATGCGAACGCAGCGGCGGTGCGAAGCATGGGCGGTCTTGTCAGTGCTGAGGGTATGGCTGTGCGGCAAGAGGCGGCAGTGAAATTAATAGAGCAAGGTGAACGCGGAAGAAATGAGTCCGTCGCCCTGGTATACGGCGCAGCGCATGATTTCACCAAAGATGTTACTCGGGCCAACGCTTCGCATGCAGATGTCGAGAAATTCGGGCTTATCCGAATTGATCCGAACGCTTGCCAATAAGTTTTATTGTACTGAGTGTTCAAGATCTCATGGATTTGGAGGGAAAATATCCTGGCATTTGCACAACCGACTCGTCGTATCTTAAATGACCGAATGGTCACGTTCGCGCCGACTAGCACAAAGGCGCCG
>JAGXBE010000041.1 GCA_018971265.1 Patescibacteria group bacterium | reverse complement strand
GGTGCCATAGCGAAAAACGGTTTTGATAAACGACTCCAGAAGGATTCCATGGGCGTCACTTTAAGTTTCGTTTCAGGTAGATTTTCCCGCTGAAGCGCAAGTCGACGTATTGCAGGGTCGGGTCGGAGAGGTTCAACTGACTTTTTGCGGAAACGAGCGCGGTAAGGGCGTTTTGCTCATCGCCCAGAAGATACGTGATGCGGGGGCCCGTGAAGGCGTTCGTGGAGCTCGTGAGAAAAAAATCCGTTTCGTCTCCCCGGATAACGATAGCGGCGACTGCCGGCCCGAACGTCCCTACTTGTCGCGCGAAATCAAAAACTGCAGGTAATCGGTTTGCATCTTTGAGCGTCGCCCCGATAGGAATGACTGCACCCTCCGCGAGAGAGTCAAAAAGGACGAAGGGGGTAAGTGTGCTGTCCGGGTTTGATACGGCGACTGCCGGAGAAGAAGAGGCGGTTTCCGCGACCGAAAGAAATGCTTCGGTCGCGGTAGCATACAGAAAACCGTTTCCATCAAAAAGATAGCAGTCGCCGTTTGCCGTGGGCATCACCTCCTTGCCGGGTGAGTCCTCGGGTGTTGTTGATGCGGCGGCTGAGCCGCACCACCGCGCGATGGGTGCGCGGTAATCTACTTTAATCGAGATGCCGGTGAATCCATTCCGAAATATCGATACGGCGGCTATCTCGGGATGCGCGGAAAGAATGTGCGCGCGAATATTCGCTTCGGGCAGAAAAAAAACCGAGTCGCGCGGCACGATGCCGAAGTAGCTTCCACGCATTGCGTCTTCCGCAATCGTCCTCAGCGAAGCATCCGCGTCGAAGACTTCCACCCGAGAAATACGGATGCCGGGCTGCCAGAGCCCGTATATGAACGCCCCGATGAGAACGAGGAGAAGTATGCCGAGCGCGAAGAAGGTGCGGCGGCGGCTTCGGCGGCGCCGTATCGCGAGCCGCTCACTTCCCGACCTTCCCGATAACGCTTTTTCCGACATACGGCACCAAGGCCTCCGGTACTTTAATCGTACCGTCTTGCTGCTGATAATTTTCGACAATAGATACGAGTATGCGCGGCGTCGGTATCGCGGTCGAATTCAAAGAGTGCGGGAATTTCAGATTTCCTTCCGCGTCGCGGTAGCGGATATTGAGCCGGCGCGTCTGAAAATCGTGGAAATACGACGCCGAGCTTATTTCCCGGTACGTGTTCTCACCGGGAACCCAGAGCTCGATGTCATATTTCTTCACCTGGCCGAGACCGAGGTCGCCGCCGCAATTGGTAACCGTGTGGTAGGGAATATTTAAAAGCTCGATAAACTCTTCGGTGTTCCGATTGAGCGCTTCATGCAGGCGGACCGACTCATCATGCTCGGCTTTGCAGAGGATGACCTGCTCCCATTTGAAAAATTCGTGGACGCGGATGAGGCCGCGCACATCCTTGCCGTGCGCGCCCGCTTCGCGACGGAAGCAGGGTGAGAATGCGAGGAATTGTATTGGACCCTTGGAAAGATCGATGGACTCATTCATGTAGTAGGCCATCGTGGCCACCTCTGCGGTACCGGCGAGATAGTCACCGTCCTGCGTCTTGTAGAGATCGTCTTCTCCCTGCGGCAGATAGCCGGTACCGAGAAATGCTTCTCGGCGCACCAAGGACGGCGCGCCGAGAAGCGTGAGGCCTTTGGCGGAGAAGTGCTTGAGCGCCAGTTGCCATACGGCGTTCGCGAGGAGGACGCCGTCGCCCTTGAGGAAATACCCGCGGAAACCGGCGACCTTCGTACCGCGCTCGAAGTCTGCCATGTCGAGTGCGGTCATTATCTCAACGTGGTTTTTCGGCGTAAAGGCAAAGACGGTTGGCTCGCCCCACTTTTTCACTTCAAGGTTGTCCGCATCGCTCTCGCCGTCCGGCACCGACATATCGGGGATGTTCGGCACCGTGAGCATGAGCTTCTGCCACTCTTCCATCACGCCTTTCAACTTTTCCTCGCTCTCGGCCATACCGCTCTTAAGATGCTGCATCGCCTCGATTACTTTCTCTCGCTCGGCGCCCTGCGCGCGCTGTATCTCATTGCTGCGCCGATTCTGTTCGGCTTTTTTCGCGTCGAGCTCCTGGCGCAGCATTTTGCGCTCATCGTCGACGGCGAGCAGACGGTCGATGTCGGTATTGATGCGCTTCTTCGCGGCACCCGCCTTCACGATATCGACGTTCTCGCGAATAAAATGTATGTCGAGCATATACTCCTAGTATACTGCACACATGGAAATACGTGAACTCGCGCGCGGAGAGTGGCCGGTGCAGCTGCTTGAGATACCGCAGCTGCCGGAACGCCTGTGGATACGGGGTGCGCTTCCGCCGGCGGGTACAAAGATGCTGACAGTGGTCGGAAGCCGCGCGATGACGCATTACGGACAGGAGGCGTGCCAGATGCTTATCAGCGGCCTCGCCGGGTATCCAGTCTCAATCGTTTCGGGTCTCGCGCTCGGCGTCGACACCTGTGCTCACAAAGCCGCGCTCGACGCCGGGCTTCATACCCTTGCCATTCCCGGCTCCGGTCTTGACGATGATTTCCTCTATCCGAGGTCGAACCTTGGGTTGGCGAACGATATCCTGGGGGCCGGCGGCGCACTCGTAAGCGAACACGAACCGCGCCATACGGCCCGCGCATACGACTTCCCTTCTAGAAACCGTCTCATGGTCGGACTCGCTGATGCGGTGCTCGTTATTGAAGCGGGGCAAAAATCCGGCACACTTATCACCGCGC
>JAGXBE010000040.1 GCA_018971265.1 Patescibacteria group bacterium | reverse complement strand
CCCGGCGTCTCGATGCCGTGCGAAGGAACGTGATAGATAGTCGCGAGTTCTTCAGTACTCATCACCATCACGTCGTTCTTGGACACGCCGTACGAAAACGGATCATAGAAAAATTGCCGGCGGCGGTACGCTTCAACCATTTTGCGGCGATACTTGTCCTTCAATTTTGCAACGCCGAGTTCCCACGGGTAATCATCAAACCGCATCATCCAGCCCGTCGCCCGTATCCCGTTCCATCCTTCGGAACTGAACGGTTTGAAAAGCGCGATCATGTGCGGAATGGCGACGGCATTGAACTTCCCCGGCTGTGCGAGATAGATGCCGCGCCCGCCGACGTCAAACGCCTGCTTCGATACGTTCCGTTCGATGGCGGCCATCTTCTCCGCCTGGCCTTTCGTCGGATTGGGGAATCCGGGGCGCTCCTCGCCCGTCACGACGTCGACATACGGGTCGCGCGTTGCCTTGCGGATGTCGTTGACCAGCTCCTCCGCCTCATCCTTCCACGTATAGGTCTTGCCCTTCTTGTTGAGCTTATTGTACTTCTCGCCCTTGTGGGGGCGGATGATGAACTGGAGCCACAGATACTCGCCCTTCCCTATTGAGCCCATGTATTCGATGAGGTTCGCGAGGGGGTCCACTTGTTCCGGTTCCTTCTGCACCTTGTCGAGCCCGTATTCCACGTAGGTCTTGATGGGCAAGGGGTCCTTGCCCGTGTGCACGAAGTCGCAGCCCCACATGCCCCACTCTTCGGGCGTCGCCGAAATGAGCCGCGTGTAATCCGCCGCTTCGACTATCTGCACGCCGGGATACTGGGCGTACATCTGGGATTCGATGATGCGGCGGAAATTCGCGCGTCCCCATATGAAGAAATGCACCTGTCCCTCGAAGGAAGCTATTTCGAGAGACCAGAACGGGCGGGTGCCGCCATTGATCCAGACTGCGTACCAGTTGCTTTCGCCTCCGGTGAGGTGGATGGATGAGAGGAATGCCTCCATTGCGAGCGGCGTTTTCACCAGATTGCGCGGCGGCTTTATCTCCAGAAGAATATACTTTTGCGCGGCGATGAATTCGCTCCGCTTCATAACGAGCCATAGCGTGAGCGCGCCTCCCACCAGCAAAAACGGCAGCCACACGGGTGCGAGGAAGAGCGCGAGGAAGAGTGCGAAGGAAACCACGCTCGGCATGACGAAAAAGGAGAACGCCAGAAGCACGAGACTGGCGATGAGCAAGGGATACGGTTCAAATCGGAGACCGAACGTATCCGTGACGGAGTCCCGCCAGCCCTTCACTGTTTCAAAAAACGGCAGCATAGTGTATGGACGAAGTATAGCAACAAAAAACGCGGCGCCAGAGGCGCCGCGTGTTCATAGGGATTATACCGCCGCGTACCGTCCGTCTTTGAGGCGTTTGAAATAACGCGGGTCGTTGAGATTGACGAGGATCGTATTGTCTTTGACGAAGCGGGCGCGCTTTACCTGCTTGATAATCTCGTCCTTCTTCATCGGACCGGCCTCCTGGAGCGCTTCGCGGATGACGTCGCGCACGACGCCCGGCTTGTAGCCCCACTCCGTAAGCGCATAAAGCCCGCGGCCGACCAGCACGAAGCGCGGATCCTTGATGAGTTCGTTGTGCGTCGTCGCCACGTGCGCCTTCTTGGAAAAGAGCGTGCCGATCGTTTTTGCGACCGCGGAGAAATGCATTGGCGCGCCGTGGCGCTTGATGGCGAGATACGCGTAGTCGCGGATGCCCTTGATGCGGATAGCGGGAGCGCTCATGCGTCCCCACTCGGAAAGCGGATTAGAGCCGATGTGCTTGGAGAGAGACAGCCAGCGCTTCAGGACCTCTTCATTTTTGTACGCATCGTTCACGCCCTTCAATTCATCGAGGAACCGGTCAAGCAGTTCCGCTTCAGTCAGGACTTCGTCATCGGACAGCGAACCGTAGAGTTTCGAAAGCGCATCATGGATATTTTTCGCGGTTGCGGCATCGATGTGCCAGCGCGCGAGGAAGTCGTTCGTCTCGCGTTCGCGGAAAAATGCCGAGTCAAGCATGAGAAAAAAACGGAATCGATTTCGGGTCTTCTCGTCCTTACCCAGCGCCTGAAGAAGCGCCTCTTCGGGTACGATGGCACCCAGCGAATCAACGTATTGCGCAAGCTCTTCAAATGCAGCAAGCATATCCTTGAATACCGAGCTTGCTCGTATTGCGTCGAGTCCCGCTGCCTCGATCTGTCGGACGCGTTCTCGCGTAATGCCGGAACGGTCCCCTATCGCCTCGAGGGTCTCGTGCACGGGATTCGCCCCAAGACCGAAACGGCGTATAAGCACTTCGCGTGAGCGCGCGGGTGCGGCGGCAAGAAGCCGCTTCACGAGAACCGCACTATCGAATGAAAATGAGGCGGTCTTGGCTACTTCTTGTTTCTTTGACTTACTGGCCTTTTTCATATGGTCTAATTTATAGCAAGCGCTTTATAAATAGTCAATTAGTAGGTCTGGTGAGGAACTTTCCTATCGTTTTACGGACAATGTGGATAAAAAGGCGGCGGAAAAGCCGATGGCACCGCCCATGACATGGGAGTGCTCTGCCATATTAGAGAGTAGAACAGTTGCGTGTCTAAGGTCACAAACTAACGAGCCGGAACGATCGAGCCAACGACTATGCCCATAATGATAGCGGCGCCACCGAGAAGCGCCATGCGTGCACCGCGCCAGATACTGGGGAGGCGGGCAAAACGAGCACTCAAAACTCCCACGATAAACAGCGCCACAACAGATGC
>JAGXBE010000039.1 GCA_018971265.1 Patescibacteria group bacterium | reverse complement strand
GCGCGTTCGCGACACGCGGTGTTGCACGGCTTCGAGCCGCAATACGTTCAATAACCTCTTCAGTCACAGATAGCCCTAAGAGCGCCGCCGAACGGCGCACAATATCCCGCAGATCATCGTCGCCATAGAAGTCGAGCTGAAAGACACCGCCGCCGAAACGCGAGCGCAGGGGTCCCGAGAGTTGCGCGACACGCGTCGTCGCGCCAACAAGCATAAAAGAAGGGAGTGTGAGTTCAACTGTGCGCGCCGAAGGGCCTTTCCCGAGCACAATATCGAGACGGCCGGATTCGAGGGCAGGGTAAAGGAGCTCCTCTATTTTACGCGAGAGACGATGGATCTCGTCGATGAAAAGAACCGTGTTCGGCTCGAGGTTGGTGAGTATCGCCGCCAAATCACCCGCACGTTCTATGGCGACGCCGGAAGTGTTTTTGAGCGGAGACCCGAGCGTTGCTGCGACAAGGTGCGCGAGGGTCGTTTTGCCAACCCCCGGAGGCCCGTAAAAGAGAATATGTTCGGGCATCCCCCCACGCTTCCTTGCTGCATCTATTGCGATGCGGACATTCGCTTTCACCTGCTTTTGGCCGACGTATTCGTCCCATTTAGCGGGTCGCAGCGCCGCATCAAGCGCTTGTGGCAAAAGATCGTCGGCGTGTGAAGGGGTTGACATGAAAATGTTATAATGCTAGCATTCTATCACAGACAACCAGTTCCTGTTTATACTCCTCTAGGCAAGCTTGACGGCTACGGGCGACTCCCCAAGGACTTTTTGGTCCGCTGCTTCGGTAGCGATGCTGGAAATATCCTCAGGCGTTTCGTCTACCCCGCTTTACTGCGGGTTCTGCCTGGAGGAGTATGTATGGGAAGGTGGTTAGCTGCGGCGGAACAAACCCTTCTTTTACCGCAGAAGGTCGACAGTGGCGATGACTTCGGAGAGGGAGGTAACGCCCGCGAGCGCTTTTAATATGCCGTCTTGCGCCATGGTGAGATATCCCTGCGCCGCTGTCGCACGCAGAATCTCATTTTCAGGAGGGTTGTCGCGTAGAAATTTTGCAAGCCCATCATCCATAAAGATTGCCTCATAAAGGCCGATACGGCCCCGGTACCCAGTTTCCTCGCCATGAGCCACCGGCTCCCAAACAGTCTCTATATTTTTTGGAATCAATGTTTTATCGGCGAGCGGCTCAAATACTTTCGCAATGACAACCTTCTCCTCTTCGGTAAGGGGGCGCTCTCGGCGCGCACCGGGGTCAAGGGTGCGCACTAAGCGTTGCGCCATCGAGACGGTAATCGCCGACCCGAAAGATTTCGGGTCGGCGCCGAGATCGACGAGCCGCGGGAAAGTCCCCGCGGCATTATTCGTATGGAGAGTCGAGAACACAAAATGGCCGGTGAGCGCGGCCTGGATGGCAATAGCGGCAGTTTCATTGTCACGAATTTCCCCGACCATAATGATATCAGGATCTTGGCGCACGATGGACCGAAGTCCTTCGGCAAAGGTGTATTTTTTGTCTTCGACCTGGGTCTGCACAACACCTTTCAAATGATATTCGATAGGGTCTTCGATAGTGATTATTTTTATTTCCGGGGCATATACTTCGCGAAGAAAAGAATATAATGTGGTCGTCTTGCCACTGCCGGTCGGACCCGTCGTGAGCAGCATTCCGTTTAAACGCCGTATCTCTTTCTCAAGGCGAGCAAGTAATTTCGGATGGATCCCGAGCTTGGTATAGGAAACCATCGTCGTTTCCGGGTCAAGAATGCGCAGCACGACAGATTCGCCATACTTGCCCGGGATAAAAGATGATCGTATCTCGAGCTCACCACCCGCACGCAAAACGCTGAAACGCCCGTCCTGCGCTCGGTTGTTGACATTGAGCTTGACCCCAGAAAGGAGCTTTATGCGCGAATTGAGCTGGTCGGACGTTTTAGGGTCGAAGGAATACACGTCGGAGAGAAGGCCGTCGATACGCATGCGCAGGCGCGTCCCGCTTTCTCCCGGTTCAAAGTGAATATCGGAGGCACGCAGGCCGAAGGCGCCGGCAAGAACAGCTTCAAAAAGATGGGAGATGCGCTCAAGCGACTTTTCGGCGTTTATGGCGGAGAGTTTTTGGTCAAAGAACGTTCGCGTAGCGTGCTCTCTTGCGAACTCCGCAACCATCTCATCCGGGATGGCGAACATCCCTGTTTTCGATTGGGAGGCGAAGGAAAGATCTTTGTAGCGCGAAAGTATCTTATCGAGGCTCTTCCTTGAAACGAGGAATTCTTGTGTCTGGAATCCGTGTTGCTCAAGCTCGTTACGGAGTTCCGCGAGCGCGGGATTGTTCGGATTGTGTATGGCGAGCGAAAGTGCTTTCCCGGTCCGAACAAAAGCCGCCGCCTCGGCAAGCCGCGCTTTTTCCTCAGGAATGACACGAAGCGCCTCAGCATCCACGTCGACGAGCGAGAGGTCAGCGTAGGAAATCCCGTACTTTTCCGAAAGAATATTCGTAACGTCCTCTTCCTCCCGCTCACGCACTTCAGTAAGCTTTGCGGTTTCATGCTCAGTATCGAAAGGCAGGTCCATAGGACAATCATAGCATCATCGTTGTGCCGCGAAAGACGGGCGCATTTTCCATTCGGCGGTACAATGTACCGTATGAAGAAAAGCGTCGCAGATCCGGAAGCACTTTCGCTTGAGGCAGAAAGATTCGCCTGCACCCTTACCTGCGGAGGAGCCTCTGGCGCGACCCTCATTACGCTTTCGGGCGAACTCGGTACGGGGAAAACATCTTTCGTCAAAGCTGCTGCAAAAGCGCTCGGCATCGAGGAAGTTGTGAATAGCCCTACCTTCGTTCTCGAAAAAATCTATCAGCTGCCGCGCAAAGCCGGACACCCGGTGTCCGG
>JAGXBE010000038.1 GCA_018971265.1 Patescibacteria group bacterium | reverse complement strand
CGGTTGTAGTTGTCGAGCGAAAACTTCGAGTCGATGGGGACGACCTTATCGCTCACAAACACAGCCGCGTCCACTATCTCGCCATTCTTGAAGGGATACTGCATCTGGTACATGCCGGGCGGAAGCACGTTCTTCAGCACGGTCTCAAGATAATATTCGCCGAGGATGCCGCGCTGCTTCGGATTCTTCAGAATATCCTGCAAATTTTGCAGCTGCTCGGCGAACCCTTGCGTCTGGCGGCCGATCTCTTTCACCGAAGTCACTTCCTGGGTAATCTCCTTAATGAGCCGGGCGCTCTCGGAAAACTGGCGGTGAGAGTTCTCCTGCATCGCTCTCGATGATTCCGAGACCCGCGCATCAAGCGTGCGCGCGAGCTCTTGCATCTGCTGTTGGAGGAGCACCATGCCGCCCTCTTCGCGCGGTTCGCGGCGACGCAGTATGAAATACAGGCCGATACCCTGCATAAGGAGCAAGGCGAGGACGATGAGAGCGACTGCGAATATGCTCATGAATATAGTATACTCTGCCCTATGTCTATCCACGAAACCCTGAAGCATTCCATCCCCGAGGCGCTCCGCGCGCGGGACGAGGTCCGGCTGCGCACCCTGCGCTCGCTTGTGACCGCGATGACAAACGAAGTTGTCGCAAAGAAGCGCAAGCCCGACGAATTCCTGACCGACGAGGAAGCCGTCGCGGTGATAAAGCGCTCGGCAAACCAGCGAAAGGATTCCATCGAGCAGTTTGAGAAGGCCGCACGCACCGACCTCGCCGAGCCGGAAAAGGCCGAACTCGCCATACTCGAGTCCTACCTTCCCGCTCAGATGAGCCGGGAAGATATTGTGGCGTTTGCACGGGCAAAAATGGCGGAGTTAGGGGTCTCTTCCAAAACCGAAGCGGGGAAATTCACCGGCAACCTCATGAAAGAACTTAGAGGAAAAGCCGATGGTGCCGAGGTGAAAGCGGTGGTTGATGACTTGCTTTCTTGACAAAGATACTGTATAGTGGACTTTAGGCAAACGATTGAGAAAGGAGGCGGCGTATGAAAAGCTTCGAGAAGCCGAGAGAAGTTCGCAAGGCGCAACTGGAAGACAATCGCGCCGCCCTGAGCAGAATGGGGAAAAAGGGTGCGGAGAACGCGGCCAGAAATCGCGTTCTGCGGAAGGAAATCCAAAAAGAGCGGCTTCGTGAGATCGCTATCGAGAAAGCGCGCGAAGAGACGATCTCGCCCGATGGGGATGTTCTCCCTCCCGATCTGAACTTTCTCAAGGACAACGAATAGCGTTGAGGTGGTTGGTGTTGCGCGGGTGACCTCCGGTCCCCGCGCTTTTTTTGGAAAACTCGTGTTTCGCTTTCGGTAAGATGCGGTTCTTTGTGACCCTACGGGGAATCGAACCCCGGTTCCAAGCTTGAGAAGCTTGTGTCCTAACCGTTAGACGATAGGGCCCTCTCGTGAATGATTTATAGCAAATTCGAGGGAGAAGTGCTACGCACGCCGCTTCCATTCTTTTTCTTGGCGGACGAGCCGCGGAAAATCTGCCGGGTCCGCAAGAAGAGCGAGGACAATGCGTTCGGTGCGCACAGATTGGGATCCTTTTACCAAAACAACGTCGCCTTCGGTCACAATATCGGCGAGTGCGGATGCTGCGGCAAGGGAATTATCAAATAACAGAACTTTTGCTTTTTTTGTCGTAAGGGAAAATGCGCGGGCGCGAATGCCGACCGCAACGACTATGTCGGCAACCTCATCCGCCAAAATGCCGATGCGTTCGTGTTCTATGACGGAATAGCGGCCGAGCTCGAGCATGTCGCCGAGCGCGGCGATGCGCCGTTTTGCGTGCGGAAACTTCTTGAGGGTCATAAGAGCTTCTTCGACCGCCGCGGGCGAAGCGTTGTAGGAATCGTCGATGACGATAGAGCCGTTCTTCCCGGCGAAAAGCCGTCCCCGGCCTGGCGGCGGTTCGTAATCCTCGAGCGCACGGAAAGCTTCTGGGATCGGTATGTCAAGCGCACACGCTACGGTGAGGGCGGCGGCAACGGGAAGAAGCTGTGTTTCCCCGATCGAACCCCGCACTCGAAGTGTGTTTTCTTCGCCCTCGATGTTGATCTGCATACTCATGCCGACTACTTTTCCTTCAGACTCATAAAAATCAGTGGTTCCTATACGCACCGTGGCGTTCCCTTTCATGCCGTACGAAAGAACGCGTGCTGGGGTGTTCGTCGCAAGAGCGGATGCATAGGGATCATCGGCAAAAATGATGAGCGGTGCAGCCGGAGAAAGCGCGTAGGCCGGAGAAAACTCTTCCTCCCGCACTGCTTCGGGCGAAACGTACGCTTCAACGTGTACGGGTACCTCAGGTAATCGTGTCACGACGACTATATCCGGCGTCGCTATGCGCAAAATTCGTGCGAGATCGCCCGGCCGATCGGCGCCCACCTCAAGAACGAGCATATTCGGATAGTGATTCGGCAAGAAAAGAAGTGCGAAAGCGCTTCTGATGAGCGATACCCACGCGAATGGGTTGCCCCAGGGATTCCCTACCCCGAGAATCGTAAAAGGGACACCGAATTCGCTATTGAAGCTCTTCTCGCTTTTGCGGACGAAGAAACGCGTCCGGAGCACCGCCGCGACAGCATCCTTGGTCGAGGTCTTCCCTACCGATCCAGTGATCATAACTATCTGCGGCCGATACCGCCGGACGACGGCGCGCGCCAAGAGTCCGAGCATAAAGGCAACGATAGATTTTAAAAAGTTTTTCATGCGGGCGTAGTGGTCGCGAAACCGCGATCAGGAGGCACAGCGTAATAGTCGATGAGGAAATGCACAAGGTCAAGGAATGTCGTGTCGAGGGTTTCCGATGCGTATTCGACAAGCTGAGGATCATTCGTATACAGAAGGATGATGAAGCGTGGATTGTAAGACGGGAAGAACCCGA
>JAGXBE010000037.1 GCA_018971265.1 Patescibacteria group bacterium | reverse complement strand
TGCCGGTGCCGGTCTTTCCCGAGACGATGAAGTCACCCTCCATATGGCCCAGGCCCCACCGTTTGTTGATTTTGCTAGGTCGTTTGTCGATACTGCGCTTGTCCTTGATGCGTGGTTTTGAAGGGCGAGAATGACGTCTCTTCCTGAATACTTTCGCACGGTGCGACTCGATGTTCCGTCCGTACGGGCTCTTGATATACCGGCGTATCGCACTTGCCGAGGCATACGAGATATTCTTTTCAATACGCTTCAATCGGAGCGAGATGTTCTCCGGAGACTGGTCGTCGAGCAGGGCCGTCTCGATGAAACGCCGGAGCTCGGTATCGAGCGCGATCTTCCTGCCGACGGCTCGAGCATACTTGCGGCGCACGTACGAGACGTGGTGGGCGTATGCCGCGTCATACGGACGACCCTTGCGCGTCTTCCGGAGTTCGTACCAGACGGCGCTCTTGGGGCGATTGAGCGCCTGGCCGATGTCGGCGAGCGAATATCCTTTCTGTTTCAGTATCGAAATTTCGTCGCGCTCGCTCTTCGAGAAATGCGTGCCGCCTCTTCTTTTTTCATGCGCTCAGTGTATCAGGCGTTCGAATTCAAAAGACCAGTCGCCAACGTGCAGCACGCCGTGTTCGGGAACGTGGGAACGCTGATAGCGTTCCGAGTCGGGAGCTTGGACGCGAAGGAACTCTCGCACGAGTTCGTGCCTACATTCACCGAGCACGATTTAGAGCACGCGCACAACCACCATATCTATCTCAAGCTGATGATCGACGGCAAGCGTTCCTTGCCTTTCTCGGCGGAAACGCTCCCGCCTCTCCCGCACGCGGGCGAGGAGGCGATGAAGGACACCATCATCGCCGTATCACGGGAGCGTTTCGCCGCCCGAAGGGCGGAGATAGAGCAGAAAATCGGGAAATGGATCGCATAGCATTTTATCTGCTCGCTCCTTGTCTGCTATACTTTTCCTGATGGATAGTATCGACAAGGAGATTTCTTTCTCGCGCGAGCTGCTCAAGGGCAAGATTGCCGAAGTCATTTTCGAACAGATGTTCCGCGATTGCGGCAAGTTCACCATCCTTCCGTTCGGCTACGAGAAAACCGTGCCGGAAGTGGCGCAGTATCAGCATATCGTCGAGGTCAAGCAGGTGCTCGACAACATACGCCACGCGCCCGATTTCATAATCATCACTCAAGATCGCTCGCAGGTGTACCTCGTTGAAGTGAAGTATCGCAGCAACTCGTCTGCGAGCGAGATCAAGGCAATCGCCGAACAGGTGCGCGAGCACTGGAACGTCGCGTGGCTTTTTCTCGCCACGCCGGAAGGATTTTTCTTCGACCCGATAAATCGCGTCATCGCTTCCGGCGGAAAGATAGCGCCGCTGTCTAACTCGTGGATAGACAGCGATACTCAAACGCACTATCTTTCGCTCCTCATGGAGTTCGAGAAAAAGCGATAATTCGCGCGTCTCGCGCGAACTCGGCCATGCGGCCTTGAGCCAGATTCTTTAGCGGATAAAAAATCGCTCCGCGATTTTTTACTAAGTTTATACCCCCCACCATCGAGCAAAAAGAAACTGCGGGACGGAAGGAGGAGGCCGAGGCACCAAGCTCCGGCTTGGGGCGGGCGGACGCGGTACTCCGCGGCCGCCCTTCACGAGGGAACGCCACGGGGGCGTTTCCGAGTGAAGTAGGGCTTGAGGTTTTTCCGGCCGAGGTCTCGAAAGTCCAGTATCAGAGCGCAAAACGAGAGGTGGTACCCCTTCACTCCGAGGCAGAGCGAGTGAAGGGGTGAGTGAAGGGGTAGATCACCCCTGTTTTTCGCTGAAATAGGTACGAGCCGAGGCATACAAGCCCAGCAGAGAGTTGGAAAGGGTCTCCCTTTCCAAAAAATTTTTCGCCGAGCGCAGCTCGGCGTATTGTGGTAGAGCCATGCCGGAGACTTTTCCGTTTCAAAATACAAGAAACCCGAACACGAAGATTTTTTGCAAAATGCAGGGTACGGATTTTTTGGCGGGGAGAGAGGAAATGCAACTGGTGGAGCATAACACTTGCCCCGCCCTCCCGTGCGCGTGTTATGCAAGGTCTCGTCTTTTTCGCTGCTTACAAATCAGCGAAACTCCCTTCCACTAATCTCGAATGTACTTTTTGTCTCTTATGTCGAAGGCGGGTAGTGTTCCTTCCAAGACATCTGACGCTTTTTTGTTCATCTCTGGGTTCTCGATACTGCCGAACGTATACCTAATCTGATTTTTCAGCTTCTTCATTGCGGCTGCGACGACCTGTTCGGCGTCGCAGACAACGGCCAAGTTTGGGTTGTGAGTAACAATAATAATTTGCCTCCTGAGTTTAGCCCTCTTTATGTACGGCACGAGTAGCTCGAAAATCGACTCATTATCCAAGTTCTCCTCCGGCTGATCCATGATGAGGGGTATGCGGTCTTTATCAATGAGCAAGTAAAAGATAAGTAGTAATGCGCCCTTTTCGCCGGGTGAAAACTCGTTACTGTTCAAGTCCTTTCCGTTGAAAAGCACCTTGTACTTTACATCTAGGTATTCCAAGCCGAAAACATAATCATAAAAAGCCACATACTCTGGCTCTTTGCCCTTTAGCTGGGAGTAAATCGAATTTTCCTTTTCTGGTGTTTTGGTCTTATCGAACTCCAAGTGATCGATAAGTTCTTGAATAAACGCTTTCACTCCCGTTGCTGTTGAAGCGTCTACTTTTTCTGTAATCTTGCTAAGCACTTTCTGGCCATTACCCGTGTACTGGAAACTCCCATCACGGTTTTGATTGATTCGGTCAAGGAAACCTGCATGAAATGAGGTCTTCTCAAATACAACATCGGCGTCGAAGCCGAGTTTGCTCCCTGACTTTTCTTGAGTCTTCTTTTCCGCGTCGATGAATCGTTGCAATGGGCGGTATATCTCTTTGTAGAAATCTGCTTTTTGCCCAAGTTCGGAGTATATTTTCCC
>JAGXBE010000011.1 GCA_018971265.1 Patescibacteria group bacterium | reverse complement strand
CAGCGAATCCTGGGCGCTATCTCTTGGCTGGGAACCTCGGCTACTGCCTATCAAATCCGCAACAATGCCAAGCAGCACCATCAATCGGTTTCAATGTTTATTACAACAGCGGACCTCAATCGTTCACGGTAGCACTTACCAAGGAACCAATAGGGCAGGCACGGCTCGCCATGGAGCAATTTATGTTGACCACGCTCGGGCTTACGCAACAGCAGATGTGCAGCCTCAATTATTATATCGGAACTACTTACTGGGTGAACGCGGTGTATGACAATAAAAATCTCGGATTCAGTTTCTGTCCTGGTGCGACGCAGCTTCCGCAATAACCCTTTCATCACGCAATTTACGGAGCCACGCTTTTTGACGCCGCGCATACTGCCAAAGCTTCGCTGAAAGAGCCGGGAGGAGCGAATTTTCCACGCGTTCGTTCCGCAGGTATTCGCCGATGATCCGATATTCGAGACCGAGTTCATTCAGTCGCACGTCGCCGACCTCCTCGCGCACACGCCTCACTTCCTCCACGAGTCCGCGAGAAAGCGCGTTTTGAAGCCGTGCGTCGATGCGCGCCCGTAACTCTTCGCGGGGCGGGTCGATGACAGTCCACTCGACCTCGTACGGCGTGTCATCGTTTGAAGTGCGCATTGGCACCGCTCCTTTTGCCGTGATTATTTCGAGCGCGCGGATGAGGCGACGGCGGTTCAACGGGTCGAGCTTGCCCGCGCGGCGCGCGTCCGCCGAGCGGACGCGCGCGTACAGCTCTTCAGTCGGGAGCTTTTCAAGTTCCTGGCGCAACGCAGGATTCGCGTCCATGCCTCTCGGAAGACCGTGCAGTAGCGCATCGAAATAAAAATGCGTACCGCCCACAAGGATCGGCAGCTTCCTGCGAACGGAAATCTCTTCTATCAGCCGCGTGGCGTCGAGGACGAAGTCGCCCGCCGAGTAATTCTCGCGTGCCTCAAGGATGTCGAGAAGGTGGTGAGGTATCCCACGCATCTCCTCGGGGGTTATTTTCTCAGTGCCGATGTCGAGTCCGCGATAAACCTGTCGCGAGTCAACCGAAATCACCTCGCCGTCGCGGTTCAGCGCCTCGGCGACCGCGCGAGAGGATTTGCCCGAAGCAGTCGGGCCTACAATACAGAGTATTTGTGTCAACACTGGACGCGATGGTATCATGGTCCTACCGTACCAAAAAACCATGAAAGAAACCAAGAGTAACTATTGCGAACATTGTGGCGAGTTCCATGACGCCATGCAGGACTATACCTCGCAAGTGAGGGTGGGCGAGGCAGTGCCGGATTTTGAGTTCGAGGCATATCATGAAGGGGTTACCAAGAGCATGAGTCTCTCGCAATTGCGCGGGAAGTGGATGATCCTCGTCTTTTATCCCGCCGACTTTTCTTTCGTCTGTCCGACCGAGCTGGAAGAGCTCGCGAAGCTGTATCCGAAATTCCAGGAATTAAATGCCGAAATAATTTCTATTTCTTCAGACACCGTTTTCACACACAAGGCATGGCACGACACTTCCGCGGGCATCAAACAGATCAGATATCCTATGGCGGCTGATCCTTCCGGAAAGCTAGCGTATGCTTTCGGTGTTTTGGTAGAGGGTGGGGAAGCTGCGCTCACGCCGGATGAAGGCCTTGCTATGCGCGGTACGTTTATCATTGACCCTTCCGGTGTACTGCGCTCAATGGAGATCAACGACAATGCGATTGGACGCAATGCCGCAGAGACGCTACGCAAACTGAAGGCGGCGCAATACGTTGAGACGCACCGAGGCCAAGTCTGCCCCGCTTCGTGGGAACCGGGAGACGACGCCATAGAACCGGGTCTCGACTTGGTAGGGAAGCTATAAGCGAAACGAAAACCGGTCATATGACCGGTTTTCGTTTCGCTTGTTTCGTGCCGGGGGAGCGCGAACCCGCGCGAACTGCTACTGCTTTAGTTCACCTTGTGCCGGGGGAGAGACTCGAACTCTCATGTCTTGCGACGACGGGTTTTGAATCCGTTGCGTCTACCAATTCCGCCACCCCGGCCACAGATTGCAGATTAGCATATGCTAAAATCTTTTACATGAATGACAACGCACGCTACGTTCCGACGAAATACGACTCGGTCTTCTGGATCGATGTCGACCGGATTACGCCAAATCCGTACCAGCCGCGGAAGGAATTTAGCGAAGAGGGATTGAAATCGCTTGCGGAGAGTATTCGGCAATACGGCATACTCCAGCCGCTCGTGGTCAGTCGCACGGATGTCGAGAAGCCCGACGGAGGTCTCGAAAGCATGTACGAGCTTGTCGCCGGAGAGCGGCGCTTGCGTGCCTCGAAACTTGCGGGCTTGAAACAAATACCGGTGGTCATTCGCCAAGGCGAAAACAACCTCACCAAACTCGAGCTCGCCATCATCGAGAACCTCCAGAGGGAAGACCTTAACGCGATCGATCGGGCGAGAGCGCTCCAGAAACTCATTGAAGAATTCGGTATTTCGCATGCCGAGACGGCGGCAAAAATAGGCAAAAGTCGCGAGTACGTCTCCAACTCACTCCGCTTGCTTTCGTTGCCTGAACACATGCAGGATGCCATCGTCGGAAAGGAAATAAGCGAAGGGCATGCCCGCCCGCTTTTGGCGCTCAACGATCGACCGGAAGAGCGCGAGACCCTTTTCAAAGAGATAATCCTGAAACGGCTTCCAGTTCGCGCGGCAGAACGTATTGCACGCTCCATCGCGCAGGAACGGGTGCGTTCGTACCACCGCAAAACTCCGGAAATGGTCGAGCTTGAAAAGTCTTTGACCCAGACTCTCGGCACTCGGGTCATCATCGAAACAAATGCCGAAGGAGGGCGTTTACTCATCGACTTCTTTTCACCGGACGATCTCTCACATCTCGTTACCGCCCTTGCCGCGGAGCGGTTAACCGAAGAAGCTGCGGAAGGGGTTTTTTTGGAAGCGGAGAACACGACGTTTGTCCCGCCACCCGTCTTCCCAAACACCACGCAGCTTGAAAAAGATTCAGTGCCGCCCGCCGCTCTCGAAGAACCGTCCGATGATGACGAGCTGTATTCAATAAGCGGATTTACGGTGTAAACCCGCTCGCCCACTTGGCAATAAGCAAGTTTCTAAATTCAAAATCGCTTGCCTTTGCTTTTGTGTCGATGATGGCGGGAAGGTTTCGCGGGTTCGGCTATGCCGAGCGCCGCTCGGATATGTCTGCGCGCGAGCGAAGTGCGCACCGAGTCGAGCCACTTCGCTGAGGGGTGTGCGGCGTCACGCCGAAGCACCTCGACGATATCGCCATTGCCGAGCACGGTATCGAAAGAGACAAGTTTCCCGTTCACTTTGGCACCCTGGAGATGATCTCCGAGGTCGCTATGTATCGCATATGCAAAGTCAATCGGCGTCGAAGCCGCAGGGAGATCTATGACATCACCTTTCGGCGTAAAGACAAATACGCGGTGCGAGAAGAAGTCTTCCTTAAGACCCTCAACGAAATCATCGGAGCCGGCGACTTCCGCGTGCGCTTCGGCGAGCTCGGCGAGCCAGGGCGGTACTTTCGCCGTGCCCCACTCCCCGCGCTCTTTTTTTGAAACCCTCATAAGAGAAGGGATAAGCGAACGGACCCAAGAGAAAGAAAGCGATGAGAATTTGCTTCTCTGAATTTCTTTTTGGAGTTTCTCTACATTTTTCCCAAGTTGTTTGTAAGACATGTGCGAAGCGATACCGAATTGCGCCCGTCGGTGCATTTCTTCAGAACGGATTTGAATCTCCACTATTCCCGCCTCCGGCGTTACAACCGTGGTATGCAGCGACTGATAGCCGTTCGGTTTCGGAAAGGCGATATAATCCTTGAATTCGCCCGGCAAGGGCCGGTACAGCGCGTGTACGATGCCGAGGGCAGAATAACAATCCTCGATTTCCGGCACGATAATCCGTAAAGCGGCTATATCGTGAATAAGATTTATATCATCGTGTTTGCGTGAAAGTTTCTGGTGCAGACTCCAGAGACCTTTCGTGCGAATTTCAGTGCGGAAAGCCGCAAGCCCCCTCTTCACAAGCTCGCGCTGAAGTTCTTTCTGTACTTTCTCGAGCCCCGCTTCCGTTTCTCTTGTTTTTGTCTTACGCATCTCAGCCGTATGGCGCGCCGCGTCGGGATCCACGAAGGGAAATGCGAGGTCCTCAAGTTCTCGTTTCATCCTCCCCATACCGAGGCGATCGGCGATCGGTGCATAGATTTCGAGCGTCTCGAGCGCAATCCGCCGGCGTTTGTGTTCAGGCACGTACCCCAAGGTCTGCATGTTGTGATAGCGGTCGGCAAGCTTGACGATGAGTACGCGAATATCGCTTGCGGTCGCCACAAGCAGTCGGCGAAGCGACTCAGCGTGGCGTTCGGCGCCGCGATACTTGTGCGCTCCGAGTTTTGTTACGCCATCGACAATAAAGAGCACCTCTTTTCCGAACCCCTTTTCAACTTCTTCGCGAGAAACACACGCGTCTTCGACCGCATCGTGGAGAAGGCCGGCGACGATAGTCGTCGCGTCCATGCCGTATTCGGCAAGTATTTTCGCGACGGCAGCCGGGTGGATGAAATACGGCTCCCCCGAATAGCGAGTATGGGCCGCATGCGCTTTCTCAGAAAATGCGTATGCCTTTTCGATAAGTGCGCCATCCTCGGCCGTGGGCGCCGTCATCTCTCCAAGTATCTCTTTAACGGTCGTCATACGTGACTACTATACACCGACGCCATTTTCATTTCAGGTACTCCGCGGCTTCTTCGTTTGTAAACGAATCGGATTTTGTCGTCTCGGGCAGATAAATGCGCCGCAAACCCTTCTTGAGGAAAAGCCCTTGTTTTGATTTGTAGAGTACGAGGTTTTTGCCCGTGCGCGGGTGCTTGCCGATTTCTCTCACTATTTCGACCCCTTTCGGAGGTTTTTTCGGTTCGGCGAGGAGCGCAAGCGCTTTGTCGAGCGTGATGGTGTACGGATCACCCACTACGGATTTCAAGGATCGGAATTCTCCATCGCTTCCCACGTATGGACCAAAGCGTCCAGTCGAAGCGAAAACAGGTTTGCCGGTCGAGGGGTGCGTCCCGAGCTCTCGCGGCAAAGAGAGGTATTTGAGCGCATCGGCGAGCGTCACGTGCGCCAGGTCGGTGCCGGGTGGGATACTCGCGCGCCGCGCTGCTGTTTTTGGACGCCCGCGGACACGTTTTGCAGAACCCTTCTTTTTTTTCTTTGTCTCCTTCGTTTCCGCAATGGTTATTCTCTCGCTGTTTTCCGCGGACTTCTCCTCAGTATTCTCGGGCAGTGCCATCTCGACGTACGGGCCGAAGCGTCCGGTTTTGATAAAGATAGGCGCGCCGGTGTCGGGGTGATAGCCGAGCGGCTCGTCGCTTTTCAGCTCAGCGCCCTCTTCGGTTCGTGCGCCGAGACACTCCGGATAGCGCTTGCAGCTCATGAAGACGCCGCCTCGGCCGAGCTTGAATTCCATTCTGCCGCCGCAAAGCGGACAGGGAAATTCTGCCGCGGCGTCCCCGAGCGACGTCGCTTTCGGGAGCTTGTCTTTTGCACGTACCGCTTTCTCGAATGGGCCGTAAAAAGCTTTGAGCGTTTCCGTGTAACCGCGCTCGCCGCGCGCGATTTCATCGAGCTCGTCTTCCATTTCCGCAGTGAAGGTGTCGCTCACGTATTCGGGAAAATGTTCTTCGAGCCAGCCGGAGACGACCATGCCGGTCGCAGTCGGCTTCAATGCCCGGCCGAGCTTTTCGACATATCCGCGATCCTGGATAGTTTTCATGGTGGAAGCATAGGTCGAAGGCCGGCCGATGCCGCGCTTCTCCAGTTCTTTGATAAGGCCTGCCTCGGTGTAGCGGTTCGGTGGTTCGGTCTGTTTTTCATCAGCGCCGAGAGAGAGCAATGTCAACGAATCGCCCTTAAAGAGCGCGGGTAGCTCGACATCTTCACCTCTTGCCGCGGTGTCGAGCGCGAGCCATCCGGGGAAGACGGTGCGCGATCCGTTCGCGGAGAAAAGAGGGATGTCCGCTTCAGCTTTCGCTTTTATGTTCGTGCGCATTATCCGTGCGGGGGCCATCTGCGAGGCGAGTGTGCGGATGCGAATGAGCGTATAGAGTTGCTCTTCGTCAGGCGTTGCCCCCGCTCGCGCGAGAAGCGGATCGGTTGGTCGAACGGCTTCGTGCGCTTCTTGTGCGTTCTTGCTCGTCGTCTTAAAAGTGCGCACCTCAAGATACTCTTTTCCAAACTCCCTTTCAATCACACTCGCCATTTTTGTGACGGCCTCTTGCGCAAGATTTACCGAGTCGGTACGCATATAGGTGATGTGGCCGGCCTCATACAGCTTCTGCGCGGCGCGCATCGTACGGGAAGGAGTGAAGGCGAGACGGGTCGATGCGGTCTGCTGCAGGGTCGATGTGGTGAAAGGCGCACGCGGCAGCCGCTCTTCGGCCTTCTCAGAAATGTCGGCAACGTTCCATACGGCAGTTCTTCCGGCCTGTACCATCCGATCAGCTTCTTCTTTTGTCGCGGGCTGTTCGGTGCACAGGGCGGTGAACTTACCCTGCTTTGAAGAAAAGAGCGCCAACAACACAAAATATGTTTCCGGTATAAACGCTTTTATTTCGCGTTCACGTTCCGCAAGGATGCGCAACGCCGGCGACTGGACGCGTCCGGCCGAGAGCCCGTAGCGCACCTTCTTCCAAATGAGGCCGGAAAGGTCGTAGCCAACGATGCGATCGAGAACGCGACGCGCTTCTTGCGCATAGCGCAGGTTTTCGTCAATCTGGCGCGGATGGGCGAGCGCCTCTTCAATGGCGGTTTTGGTGATTTCATGGAAAACAACGCGCTTCGGTTTCTTCAGACCCGCGACTTCTTTAATGTGCCAGGCTATTGCCTCGCCTTCGCGGTCGGGGTCGGTGGCGAGATACACCTCGCCTGCTTTTGCCGCAGCGCGCTCTATCTTCTCTATCACCTCGCGCTTTTCGGCGGGGACGACATAGCGCGGGATAAAACCGCCCTCGATATCGACGGCGTCTTTGTTGCTCTTGGGCAAGTCGCGTACGTGCCCGACCGATGCAAGGACGGTGTATTCCTTGCCGAGGTAGTGCCCGATAGTACGCGCCTTGGTCGGCGATTCGACAATAAGTAATCGATGACTCACAGTTCACTCATAGCGCGAGTACCTATATATGGTCAAGTCGTCAGGTGCGACGCCACGCGCCGAATTCTTCGCGGATGAGCCCACGGAGTTCGAGCGCGACAAGCGCGGTCAAGAGCTCTCCCGCGGCGGCGGAGCCGCCGCGGAGTATCTCATCGCGCGCCATTGGCTCCTCAAGTAACGTCCATATCTCAAGTTCCGCACCCGCGAGATCCTTCGGTTTTGTCGCCGCGCCTTCTTCGCGCGGCGGGATACGAAGCGCTTCGAGGATGTGGAGCGGTTCGGTGACAAGCGTCGCCCCGAGGCGGATGAAGAGATGCGGACCGAAGGCGTGCGGATCACCGATACGATGGGGGACGCACAGTAACTCACGATTATATTCGCTCGCGAGCCGAGCGGTGATGAGCGTGCCGGACTTCTCGCCGGCCTCGATGACGAGCACCGCGTCGGCAAGACCAACCATGAGGCGATTGCGCTCGGGGAAGAAGTGTATTCTCGAGATGGCGTCAGACGCGTATTCGGAGAGGAGACAGCCGCCTTTCTCAAGGATTTCTTTCGCAAAGCCTCGATTGCTTCGTGGGTAGAGCACCTTATCGGCGAGCCCGGAGCCGGGTATGGCGAGCGTGTGAAGACCGGCGGCAAGCGCCGCCCTGTGCGCACAAGTATCGACGCCGAGCGCGAGCCCGGAGACGATAGAGATAGGGTAGCCCGCGAGGCCGCCAATAAGCTTCTCACACGCTTCTTGCCCGTAACGCGTCATCGCGCGGCTCCCGACAACCGTAAGGAATTTCGTCCCCGGCGCGGGCAAAGCGCCGCGAACCCAGAGCTTCTTTGGCGGCTGCGGTATCTCGAGAAGTTGCGCCGGCCATTCTTCGCGCGCGAGTTCACGGGTCTCCATACGTGCAGTATACTAGGAGGCACATGCTCGATATCCATTTCATACGGGAGAACGCCGACATCGTGAAGGCCGGCGCGGCAAAAAAGCACATCGCGGTGGACGTCGACCGACTTGTCGCCGTCGATGATGAGCGCAAGCGCATCCGGCTCGACATTGACACGAAGCGCGCCGAGCAGAATCGTCGCAGCTCCGAGATCCAGCGAGCGAAAGGGAGCGAGAAGGAGAAGCTCCTCGAGGCGATGCGGCAGTTGAAAGGCGGTATGGCCGAGAGCGAGGAGCAGCTGAAGAAGGTGATGGAAGAATGGCAGAAACTTATGCTCGCCGTCCCGAATGTCCCCGACATGTCGGTCCCTGATGGCGAGAGCGATGCGCAGAATCTCGAAGTGAAGAAGTGGGGCGAGCCGACTGCTTTTTCTTTTACGCCCAAGGATCACGTCGAAATCATGACGAAACTCGGTATGGCCGACTTCGAACGCGGTGCGAAAGTCGCCGGCTTCCGCGGGTACTTCCTCACGGGCGACGGCGTCCTCCTTGCAAACGCCGTGTGGCAGCTGGCACTGAAGCATTTCGCCGCGAAAGAGTTTATGCCAATGATGGTGCCCTCGCTCGTACGCCGCGAGGCGTTCCTTGGCACCGGCTACCTCCCGCAAGGCGAGGACGATCTTTATAAGACGCAGGACGGCGACTACCTCGCGGGTACGGGCGAAGTGGCGACGATGGGTTACTACATGAATGAGATGCTTGATATGCAATCGCTTCCGGTACGCTTCCTCTCGTTCTCACCCTGCTTCCGCCGCGAGGCAGGCGCGCACGGCAAGGACGTGCGCGGGCTCATCCGCGTACACGAATTTTTCAAATGGGAGCAAGTCATCCTCTGCAAAGCAGAACACGATGAATCAGTCCGCCTGCATGAGTGGCTCAATAGGAACACCGAAGAATTTATCGAACTCTTGAAAATTCCGTATCACACGGTGGTGAATTGCGCGGGCGACCTCGGCTTAGGACAGGTCAAAAAATACGATATCGAGCTGTGGGTCCCGGGCGAGAAAAAGTATCGCGAGATAAGCTCGGCGTCATACTTCCACGATTTCCAGACGCGCCGCTTAAATATCCGCTACCGCGACGCCGAGGGGAATATGCGTTTCGCGCACTCGCTCAACTCGACCGCGATTCCGACGCCGCGCATTCTCGTGTCCATCGTCGAGAATTACCAGCAAGCCGACGGCACGGTGAAAGTGCCCGAAGCGCTCGTACCGTATGTCGGGAAGACGGTTATCGGTAACGCGAGGTAGCCCGTCTACGCGGGCGGGCGAGCGGCTTGCCGCGCGGCGGAAGAGCAAGCGCCGCCGCGCGGCAATCGCACTCGGCGTTCTCTTTCTTCTTTTGTGTGGCGCTGTTGTTTACGGCTTCCAGCAGGAGGCGGTGCGTATTTCGGACATCCAGGTCTTTGGAGCGAGCCAATCCTTCGCAGATATCGCGCGTGCTGCAATGCGGGGGAATTATCTTGGTCTCATCCCTCGCAATTCGACCTTCTTCTTTCCCGCTTCGAGTATCCGCGCCAACATCATCGCCGCGCATCCAGACGTCGCCGCCGTTGCGCTCTTCAGGAGCGGGCTCACGGGTCTATCGGTTAAGGTGGACGAACGCATTCCGATCGCCACGTGGTGTCCGCCGTCATTCGCGGGTGCGGGGAGCATCGCGAGCTCGACTGCCACGACGGGCTGCTACCTGTTTGACGCGGACGGCTTTATCTACGCGACGACGAGCGCGGCACGACCGCTCAATTCCTTCATCGTGTACGAGCCGCTCGCGACTTCGGGTGGGGACCCGATCGGCTCGACGCTCCCGAACGCGGCGAAGCTCCCGACCACTTTCGACTTCGCGCGGCAGCTCGCGACCTTCGGCTCGCCGGTGAGCGCTATCGTTTTTGGTACTGACAACGAAGTCGATGATTATCTTGCAAGCGGTACGCGCGTCACCTACATCCTCGGCAACGAACAAACTGCCTTTGCCGCGCTTACCTCTGCGCAGGCGGACTTCAATCTCGCAGACGGCTCCGTCGACTACGTCGACCTGCGCTTCGACGGGAAAATATATTTGAAGAAGAAATAGGAAAATAATGATACTGTGCGGACATGTCATTCTGGCAGACCCTTAGGAAACCGTTCTTCGCCATGGCGCCGATGGCGGACGTGACCGACGTCGCCTTCCGCGCGCTCGTTGCTGCGCGTGGCAAGCCTGACGTCTTTTGGACCGAATTCGTCTCGGCAGACGGTCTCTATCACACTCGCGAAATCGCGAAGATGAAGGATGAAGAGAATCCGCTTGTACGCGACCTCGGGAAGAATGCGGCCGAGCGGCCCATCGTCGCCCAAATATTCTCGGCGAAACCGGAGATGATCGCGTACGCAACGAAGCTTGTGGCAGAACTCGGCTTCGACGGCGTCGACATCAACATGGGCTGCCCCGACCGCGCTATCGAGCGCCAGGGTTGCGGCGCCGCAATGTTGAAGACGCCGGATCTCGCGCGCGAGATTATCCGCGCGGCGAAGGAAGCAAGCGACCTGCCCGTCTCTGTGAAGACCCGCGTCGGGTATAACAAAGAATCCCTCGACGAGTGGCTCGCGGCGCTTCTTGAGGAGAAGCCAGCGGCCATCACGCTTCATCTGCGCACGAGGAAAGAAATGTCGCTCGTGCCGGCAGACTGGAGTTTGATGAAGAAAGCGGTCGAGATACGCGACCGCGTTAATCCGGGAACGCTCCTTATCGGCAATGGTGACGTGCAGGATCTTGATGATGCGCGTGCAAAGGCAGCAGAATACGGTTCTGACGGCGTGATGCTCGGCCGTGCGATGTTCGGCAACCCGTGGGTCTTCGCAGGGAAGAGGAGCGAAGAAATTGCGCTTGCCGAGAAGCTTGACGCACTTGTTGAACTCGCGTATGAGTTCGAGAAACTCTCGCCGCCGAAAAACTTCGCTATTTTAAAAAAGCACATAAAAGCATTCGTTACCGGCTTTTCTGGCGCCGCCGAACTTCGGATGAAGCTCATGACAGAAGCTGAATCCGCCGCCGAGCTCGAGGCGATTATCAGAACAGAGTCAAAGTAAACGTGACAGTGGTGGTAAGATATGTGCAGACAATCAGGAGATGCAGCCGTGAATGACAGTGAACGCGGGAAGGTTTTGGTGGGTGCGGACGAGGCCGGAGCCCTGGCAAGGGAAATCGAAGCCGACTTAACTATAAATCAAGGCGGTGGTGATGCGCGTAACAATCAGAAAAACGAAAAAAGGCGCATAAGGCTTAGGAAACTCGAGCAATTGCTGAGATCGCTCCTAACGTAAGAGGATCATGTTACGACCGGCTGTTTTAGCCGGTCATTCTTTTTGCGCTATACTGCCCGCATGGCGCACCAGTCGCTCTATCGAGAATATCGCCCAAAGACCTTCGCCGACGTTGTGGGACAGGAGCAGGTGACGAAACCCTTGGAGGAAGCAGTGAAGGCGAAGAAGATAGGCCACGCCTACCTCTTCGCCGGCAGCCGCGGCCTCGGGAAGACCTCGGTCGCGCGTATCTTCGCGAGCGCGATCGGCTGCAGCGAAAACGATCTCCACGAGATCGACGCAGCCAGCAACAACAGCGTCGAGGACATCCGCGCGCTCACCGAGGGTGTCTACACGCTGCCGTTCCAGTCGCCCTACAAGGTCTATATTCTTGACGAGGTGCACATGCTCTCGAAGGGCGCGTGGAATGCTTTTCTTAAGACACTCGAGGAGCCGCCGGCACACGCGGTCTTTGTCCTCGCGACGACCGAGCTCGCGAAAGTACCCGAGACGGTGCAGTCGCGCTGCCAGGTGTTTGAATTTAAAAAGCCAACACGCGCCGTACTCGCCAAAATGACGGCAGCCGTCGCAAAGAAGGAAGGGTATGATCTCGCCCCCGACGCCGCCGAGCTCATCGCGCTCCTCGCCGAGGGCTCGTATCGCGACGCGCTCTCTGTCCTCCAGAAAGTGCTCGTCGCGACGAAGGGGAAGGTGTTGTCGCGCGAGACAGTCGAGGCGGCCACCGGCGCACCCAAGCGGGAGCAGGTGCACGCGCTCATACACGCGCTCGCCGAGGGCGAGCGCGGCAGGGCGCTCGCCGCAATCGAGCAGGCGGCGAAGGCCGGCGCCGATATGAAGCTCTTCCTCGAGCTCGTGCTCGAAGCGTTGCGTGCTGTGCTTCTTGTCCGCTACGCGCCCGATTTGCGCAAAGAGCTTGCCGATGAACTCGGAGCAGACGAATTCACCGCGCTTGAGAAGTTTGCGTCCGCCGGAGGCGGAAAGGAGAAGGGTATTACGCATACGACGATGCTCGCCTTCCTCACTGCGGCCGAGCGCATCCGCTATGCGCCTATCCCCACGCTCCCCTTGGAGCTCGCGGTGCTTGAGGCGATGGGCGACGCGACATAACCGTGGCCGCCAAGCACATCTACCTCGTGCGTCACGGCGAGACGGCCGATAATCGGCGATGGATTCACCAGTTGCTCGACGTCTCGCTAAGCGCGAAAGGGAAGCGCCAGGCGGATGCGCTCGTCGGTGCCTTCGCCGCGATACCGCTCGACGCAGCGATTACGAGCGATGCGGTCCGCGCTGTCGAGACCGCTCAGCCGACCGTTTCTGCGCACAAGCTCGCGCCAGTCCCCAACCCGCTCCTGCGCGAGCTCCACCGCGGCGTCCTTCTCGAGGGCACCCACCACTTGAGCTGGCCGTCGATCAAGGGCTCGCTGCTCTTGTTCCTCCGCGCCAGTGATCGCTCCTTCCACTTCGGCAACGGCGAAAACATTCTTGAATTTCGCGACCGGCTCGCGCGCATTCTCGACCTGCTCGCTAGAGCTCCCGGCGAGCAGGTGTTCGTCGTCACACATCGAGGCGTGATAAACAGCTTGCGCTACGTGCTCGCGCACGGTTCTACTCCTTCGCCGCGCCGTTTCGCGCTCGCTGCCGTCCTCGGCCATACGGAAAACGCGAGCATCACCGAGCTCACCTACGACCCGTCGCGCACCGCGCCCTGGCGCATCGAGCGGCGCGACGACACGCGCCACCTTCGTGGCCTATAGCGGTCCGCTTAGTTTTTGGTATCGTTACGGATATTGGGGGATCGTCTAACGGTAGGACATGGGCCTTTGAAGCCCAGTATCTTGGTTCGATTCCAAGTCCCCCAGCACTAGTGGATTTTGTGAGTAGAGTTCTCCAAAATCCTTTGCATCTCCACTGTTTTCCATTGGTTCTAACGGAGACGGAATGTCGCGGATAGCATCTGCGATTTTCTGTATCGGGAACAGCAGATTATCCAAGGAGATACTAAGTTTTCCATCCATAAGCGTGTAGTCCGAACCTAGAGCCGTGAACAGCTCCTTACAGGTTCCGAAGTCCTCATTTTTTACCGCTTTCGCAAATACGGTAGGTGCTTTCTCTGCGAAGTTGAAACCGCGCTCCGCTACCTCAAGCCAGTTCTCCACGCGCTTATCGGTGTCTTGCAAGAGTGCTTGGGTGCGTTCTTTTTCTGCGAGGAGCGTTTCCTTCCTGCTTCTAAACTCTTGCTCGTCAATCTCACTGTTCGCCCTCATATCAATCAAGTTATCTATTTTGCGGACGCACGCCTCGTATTCCTTGCGTTGGCTACTGTACACAACCTCGCGGTTGGTAATCTCTTTGGCGTTCTGGTCTTTCAGCCGTGCGACTGCCCACTGCGTAAATCCAACTGGGATTTTGAGCTTCGCAAGTTCTTTGGCGATTTGCTTTTCAAGCTCTGCCTCCTCAATAGAGTGTTGAGAGCAGTTCGGGTTCTTGCGCTTGGTGCAGTGGTAGTAGGTATAGTGTGCGACACCGCCTTTGGCGAGCTTCTTCATCTTCTCCTCGGCGGTAATCGCCGCGCCACATTCGCCACATTTGATGGGGCCACGATAGGCGATATCTTTGTGCGTCTTCGGCCGAGGATTGCCTTTGCGCCCTAAGAGGAACTGGATGCGGTCATACTCCTCACGAGTAATCATCGGCTCGTGGTCGCCCTGATACCAAATACCGCTTCCTGCTGGGTGTTCAAACTCGCCGTAATAGAATGGGCGCGTAAAGATGTTATAGACGCTACTACGAGCGAGCTTGCCACCTTTCGGCCCGCGGAAGTTCCATTCTTTTACGGCTATCTGATGGATTTGCGGCGGTGTGTATTTTCCCGTAAGCATCAGGTCAAATAGTTTACGCGTGAGAGCAAATCGCTCGGGGTCGGGACGCTTCTTTTTCTTCCCGCGCTCTGCGAACTTGTCGTTCAAGTAGCCGATAGGCACTGGCGCTGGGTAGAAGCCACTCTTTGCACTC
This sequence comes from Patescibacteria group bacterium, assembly GCA_018971265.1. Lineage (GTDB taxonomy): Bacteria > Patescibacteriota > Minisyncoccia > Phycocordibacterales > Phycocordibacteraceae > C7867-001. The sequence continues at coordinate 2,521 of JAGXBE010000011.1, read as the reverse complement.
TGTGCCGTACCGCGCTTCACATCGCGTCCTTTCTTCGCACTCTCGTATTGCGACTGTGAGAGCGCCATCTGTAGCATCCAAATACCCTCGGGCGAGTTGTTCTCAAAATGATAGGTGGCGAACTTGAGGTCTTTTATCTCGCCCGTGCGGAGCATATAAGTAATCGCACTCGCGTCTACTTCGTTGCGTGAAAGACGGTCGGGATGCCACGCGAGCAATCCTTGCCGCTCACCGCTGCGGACACGCAAGAGCATATCACTGAACTTCGGGCGATTGAGTGGAAGAAAAGCACTGCGTTCCTCCTCCACGAACTCAATATCTAAATCAGCGAACCGCTCTGAAAGCTGGGCACGTTGTGCGGGAATGGAGAGTGCCTGTTTTTCTTTGCCCTCTGACGATTTACGGAGGTAGGCGAAGTACTTTGTTTTCTTTTCAGTTTTCATACGCGAAAGGGACGGCCTGATTGACCCAGCTATGCCGTAGACCAGAGGAATACAGATAGTGGCAAGCCGCCCCTCTCGTGTCGCTATCTGTAAATAATAAAACCTCTGGCATCAAATGGTTCATAACTGGGTCAATATAAATATTATACCACATTTTCAAGCGTTGAACGGGTAATGCACTCAAACTGCTCAAGTGCTGCCGCAATAAAGGCGATACCATTTGAGTACGGCAATCCTTCGGTGAGCGCAGCAGCTACCTGCATCTTCTTGGTAAGGCGTTCCCCGTGGTTCGCATTCCATCCTGCGGCTGCTTTACGCACCTCCTTTGCCCCGTGGTCGCGTATGGCACGGGTGAGGCCGTACGAGGTCAAGGCGCGGTTCATACTGTGTGCTGTGCTCTGTTTGTGCGCCCCTTGGACGATGTGGTGTAGAAGTGCCAAGTCGTCTCTGGGGCCGAGAAGTGCCAGCTGGTTCTCGGGACGTTGGATAAGGTCGTGCCACGACTGCAACAGTATCGTCTTGCATAGAGCTGGTTCAAAAAGGTCTTTGAACAAGACGGTTGTGAGGTAGGGTCGTCCGAGTGCTACGTTTATCTTTTGCTTCACGCCCTGACTTTTCTTGAGCCGATACTCATAGCGGAAAATCTCGCGGTCTTGTAGCCCATAGAGGTCTATCACTTCGCGCTCGCGTTCCATAGCTCCTTTGTCCTTGCGTTTACCCCTCGGCCGCGTCGCATCGTGTACCTTGTCGTAGAAAACGCGTTCCACGGTTTGCGAATAGATGTGGAGCGTTCGTCCACCATACTTGTACTCCTTCTGGGTCATATCAATCGCTTTACTGATGTCCGTGCGTTGCAGTTCCGTCAAGACCTCCTGCATCCGTAGGTCGCGCGGCAGAATGACATTCTTGCAGAAATCCACTTGGGCGACGCGAGCAGTGGCTATGGCGTCGCTGCTAATCTCTATTCCAGCTCCTAGCAATGCTCGCCTCAACACTGCGATGACCTTATCCAAGTCGCCGTCTCCTACTTCCTGCACACTGTTGCCATAGATGAGTTTCGGCACCGAGAATGTTGCCTGTAATGTGTACACGACAGCATCGCGGTCAGCGTTGAATGCCTCAAAAACCTCTATCTTTGGTAGGTAAGCGTCTTGGTATGGCGGCTCAAAGCGGAAGGCGCGGAGATAACGGCGAGTAGATTGCTTCTCTGTGGGTGAGAGATTGTTGAAGGTGCGCTTGGTAAGTTCAGGTAAGAACAGCGAAATGTTCTGTACCTTGAACCCATTGAGTTTGATAATGACGGTGTCCATAGTGATTTTGATTGTTGTCGGTATTTCTCAAGGAACCCTGTTAGGGTTTCAGTAGGGTTGGCGTCGCTTCACTACTCGCTCAACAGCGGCGGCGATACTAAGAGACATTTCTTCTGGGTAATCACAAAAGAACTCGTCGCTCACCGCTTGGATTTCTGTTTCCGTGAGCGTGGTATCAAACTCGTCTATAGCGATGTTTTGCAGGTCGGAACGAGCATAAAGTGCAGCGATTGGGTATCGCTCGCGTATGTAGCGTTCACCGCCTTTGTTGTGCGGTACGAGGTTCATTACTTCCATACGCTTCTCCGCTTCATCCATAAGAGCTTTTGTTTCTTTCCACTCTTTGCTGTTGAAGAAAGCATTTAGCTCTTCCATAGTTGCTGGTGTATTTTCATCAGGCGTTTTCATACGTTTGTAGGATTATGTTTGTAGAGGTTTCGGCCTGCTCTCTTGCGAGAGCGCGGCTGACAGTTTCAATCAAGCGGGTGAGCCGTAGACCTTTTTCAAGTGCCTGTGCTTTCGTGAGTTCAACTCCAAAATGCTCCTTGTATAGCATCTGAAACTCGGCAATGTGTTCATCCGCAATGACCATAAGCTAATCGCCGTACAAGCGGCTTTTGAGTGCCTTGAGTTGGTCAAAGAACGAGCGAGCATTGAGTTTGAGACGGTCGGCGAAATAGGCATTTGCCGTCTCTTCAATACGGTTCCTGTACTTGAATACGAAAAGTACCCTGCGAGGGTTGGTACGGTCTAAGGAAAGGAGTACGA
>JAGXBE010000010.1 GCA_018971265.1 Patescibacteria group bacterium | reverse complement strand
TGCAAGCGAACCCGCTCTATGACATCAACTTCGTAACCGCGCGGATAAAATTTGTTCTAGAGCAAAGTCACGGCATCACCGACCCGTCAAAAGACGACTTCAGCGTGCAAACACAAGCGGACATTCTTTCTATCTTGGGTAGTATCACGTCCATACTCACGCTCTTTCTTGCGGCAATCGCCTCAATTTCGCTCATTGTCGGGGGCATCGGCATCATGAACATCATGCTTGTTTCCGTCACGGAACGGACGCGGGAGATCGGACTCCGCAAGGCAGTCGGCGCGACCGATATTGATATCTTGCAGCAATTTCTTATCGAATCGGTTTTTCTTACATTTGCGGGTGGCGTTATCGGCATCATCATCGGCGCCGTCGTCGTCGGCGCCCTGTATTTCGGCATCAATGCTTTCAATCCCACGCTCGGATGGACATTCGCATTTCCGCTCTCGGCGGTTATCCTTGGGCTTCTTGTATCGAGCATCGCCGGAATCGCTTTTGGTATTTATCCGGCGCGTCAAGCGGGGAGGAAAAATCCAATAGATGCGCTACGATACGAATAATTACACTCCGGGCGAGTGTAAGAAAACTTCCTCTCGCACGTTACTATATATATAATGGTAAGGGGCGGCCACAGGTGCCGCAACCACTCACATGACACTGAAAACAATTACAGCCGTAGCAGTCATGCTCGTTACCGCGAGCTGTGCGGTGCCGTCTGTTGCATCCGCTTCAACTCTCTCGCCGGACCAGGTGCAGGCGATTGTCGGACTTTTGGAAGCGTTTAATGTTGATCAGTCAATAGTGGCGCAGGTTAAGCAAACGCTCGGAGTTTCTCCAGATCCTGTTTCCGGTAGCCAAACGGGCGGCTCCAATCTTCCCGTTTCTCCACAACCGCTGCCGGCTCCGCACATGCCGCCAACCGGGAGCGTGTATCCCTCAAGTAATGTCGGGTTTGACCTGTCGTATAATACCCTTTCATATCCGGCTGATCGGTTTAGCTTTGGCATCGCCGGCGTTTCAGGCGGAAAAGCATTTGTGCATAATGACCGACTGGTCTCCGAGTACTCCTGGACGCACTTTGGCACCGTCCCCGCGACCGTCTATATGAATCTGAACGCGCCCTACGGAAGCACGGTGGCGGGGAATATCGCTACGCCGAAATCCTGCCCGGCCCGTGCGGCGACCAGTACCGAGCCCACGGTCTGCGAAGGATATAACTACGGCTACAATGCGGCGAAAGATGCATACGCATATGCGAAAAATCACAATGTCGCATCCCCGCTATGGTGGATTGATATCGAGGAGGCGAACAGCTGGTCGCCGGACACACTGGTGAACGATGCGACGATACAGGGCGCGATTGATTATTTGAATACGCAGGGCGCGCGTGCCGGCATCTACTCCGTGGCGCGCATGTGGCGCGACATTGCAGGGAGTGGTTTTGTGCCAACGCAGACCATCAATGGCCAGACGGTTTCTATTCCGACATGGATGCCTATCGGCATATCGAACTTGGTGAGCGCTATCAATGTCTGCGCGACCGGCGCCAGTTTCGTTGTCGGCAGCCCGATTTGGATCGTACAATATGTCGCGAGTTCGACCGCTATCGATCAGAACGTCGCCTGTTAAGCCCGCACCCGTCCATAAGAGCGCATTAAACCGCGCGAGTTGATTTTTGTTTGCAGCGCCCGCATTTCCGGTTCGACCGCGACTCATCTACTCGACGAGTTGGACGGGGCGGCAAGCGTATGATATACTTCGATTACCTAATTAATTTGTACTTGTCCATGCGTGAACGATTTTTCTCCGTTCTGGCTGTTTTCTCAAAGCCTGCAATATCGATTGGTGGAGCTCTTGCCGTCGGCGCTGTCGTCGTCGGAGTTGCGTGGTATGCCACGACAGCCTCGCCATCAGGAAACTTTGCGCCGGTAGGAACCGGCCCGATTACTGAAGAAGTGGATGTCTCTGGCGTCGTGAAGGCGGCGCACAGTACCGATCTCGCTTTTCAGACCTCCGGTCGCGTGTGGGCGATACGTGCCGCCGTAGGCGACCACGTCTATGTCGGACAAATGCTCGCCACTCTTGACAGTTCAAGCCAAATATCCGCCATCGCTCTTGCAAAAGCGAATCTCGAGGCACAACAGGCGAAGCTCGATGCGCTTACTGCAGGGACGCGTCCCGAACAGCTCGCGATAGATCAGACAGCCGTCGCGCAGGCTGCGAATGCGCTCGCGAATGCGCTCGCGGCGGCCTACACGAACGCCGATGATGCGGTGCACGCGAAAGCCGACCAGGTTTTTACAAACCCGAGGAATTCGACTGCACAGCTCGCTATTCTGGTACCCGACGCAACGCTCGTCAATCGGATTCAGGCGGAGCGTATCGCGCTTGAGCAGATGTTCTCTTCATGGAGCACGCTGCTTGTGTCTGCCGCAAACAATCCCCAGGGCGCCGTTGCTTCGTCCCAGGCAAACCTGCAGGATATCGGAACGTTTCTAAATGACCTCACAGTCGCTCTTGCCGAGACACAGCCGAATGGTTCGGTTTCGGCAGCGACGCTTACCGGATATCAAACGACGGTAAACACCGGACGATTAAATGTTTCAGCCGCCCTCTCCACTCTTATCAGTGCCGACACCGCCTATAAAGCGGCTACCGGTGCGCTTACACTCGCGCAAGCCGGAGCGACAGAGAATGATGTCAATGTACAGAAAGCCTCGGTCGACGCGGCCCGAGCCTCGGTCGACGCGGCAGAAGCAGCAGCATCCCAGGCGGTCATCGTAGCTCCTGTATCAGGCACCATCACTGCGCAAAACGCAAGTCTTGGCGAGACCGTTGTGCCTGGAGTCCCACTCGTTTCGATGATCGCAGACGGAAAGTATCAGGTTGATGCTCAAGTTTCCGAAACCGATATTGCAAAGGTGAAAGTGAACGATACGGTCCAGGCAACTTTTCCCGCATATCCGGGCGTGACATTTGACGCGATCGTGACGACCGTTGATCCGGCGGCGACTATGAACGGGGGAATCGCTTCGTACGGCATAACCGTCACCTTCCTTGACAATGATCCGCGCCTCTTGCCTGGACTTTCGGCAAATCTCCGTATCATCACGGTGACTAAAAATGCGGCACTCACCGTTCCAACAAGCGCCATCATACGAGACGGAAATAAGGAATTCGTATACGTGAAAAAAGCGGAGGGCGTTCTGCAAACGCCCGTGACTACCGGCATCGAGAGCGCGAGCGGCATGACTGAAATACTCTCAGGTCTTTCGGCGACAGACACCGTACTTACTTTTGGGGCGCGTCCTTTATAACAACACATATGACAAACACTACGTTCTCCCCAGAGTTGCGTCGCCGAGGAATGGTCTTCGGCGGATCAGCGCTCCTTATCCTTGCTGCGGCAGGAGTCGCCGCCTATTTCGTGCTCTCGCGTAATGAAATCGCAATTGATACCGCCTCCATTTCTGCGCCGCTCATAGACCTCTCCCCGGTTATGGCCGGTCGACTCAATGCTGTTTATGTGAACGAGGGAGACACGCTCGTCGCGAATACTCCCGTTGCGCTTGTTGGCACCGAGGTGGTCAAAACGAAAGTCACCGGACTCATCGTGCAGGTGAACAATACCATCGGGGCGCATATAGCCTCGGGACAATCCGTTGTGGAAATGATAGATCCCGCGCAACTGCGCGTCGTAGGGAGGATTGACGAAACTAAAGGGCTTGCACAAATACAAGTCGGCGATCTCGTTACCTTCACGGTCGATGCTTTCGGAAGCAGGTCGTTTGCTGGCGTCATTGATGAGATCGCCCCAACCAGTAACCAGTCCGGCATTGTTTTCAACATCTCGAACCAACGTCAAATTCAGCAGTTTGATATAAAAGCGCGCTTTGATACGAGCGCGTATCCGCAACTCAAAAACGGCATGTCTGCTCGCATGTGGGTTCATACGAAGTAGCACGCTATGGCGCTTCAGGTCGAAGAAAAGAAAGCCCACCGACTCGCCGGGCATCCGTGGCTGGTATTGACTACGGTAATGGTGGGCACGCTCCTCATCGGGCTTGATCGCACTGTCGTGAATCTTGCCATGCCCAAGATCATGAGCGATTTCGGAATCACAGTCTCGACTGCGGCGTGGATTGCGACGGCATACATCATCAGCAATGCCATCTTTGTGCCGGTATTTGGCAAGCTTGGCGACTTATTCGGCAATCGCGTCATTTATCTTTGGAGTTTCGTCGGGTTCATTGTCGTTTCCATGCTTGCCGGTCTCGCTTGGGGGTTCGGATCTCTGGTGTTTTTCCGTGTGATCCAGGGACTTGTCGGGGCCGCCGTGTATCCCACGGCCATGTCGCTGATTGCCAAATCGTTTTCTGATCCGAAAGCGCGTGCACAGGCACTCGGCATCTGGTCGTCTTCATTTGCAGTATCCGCCGTCATCGGCCCGCTTCTTGGCGGATACCTCGTTGATAATTTTTCCTGGCGCTGGGTATTTTTCATCAATCTCCCGATCGGTATCGCGGGTCTCATCATGACGCTCATCTTCCTGCCGCACGATCGGCCTGGAGAGAAAGGGAGGTTCGATTGGTTCGGCGCAGCACTCCTCTCGGTAGTTATATCAAGTTTAGTGCTCGTTGTTGATCGCGGACAAGACTGGGGCTGGCTGTCTTCCGTGAGCGTTCTCTGCTACGCACTCACGCTGGTGTTCGGCGTATTTGTCTATATGTGGGAAACGCGTCACACGCACCCCATTATCGATTTCAAGTTTTTCCGTAATCCCGTCATAGTCTCGGTGCTCGCGGTCTCGTTTATTTCATTCGGCGGGATGATGGGCGCCATGCTTCTCCTGCCCGTCTTTGCTCAGACGATTCTTGGCTATACCGCGACGCAAAGCGGCTATCTCTTCGTGCCCATGGCGCTTGCCCTCCCTATTTTTGCGCCTCTCGGGGCCCGACTCGCGGGCTCATTTAATCCGCGCTACACGGTTTCGCTCGGCATGGCTCTCTCCGCACTCGGCCTCTACTTGCTTATGCAGCTTGACCCGGCGATGACCTCGTATGATTTCATTTTGCCACTCGTACTTTTTGGCGCCGGCCTGGGGCTCGGGATGGCGCCCCTCACGAATGCTGCAACGACATCCGTGCCGCTTAACGAGGTCGGCATGTCTTCCGGACTCCTGAACCTTACGCGCAACATCGGCGGCGCGTTCGGCATCGCCATATTCAGCACCATTCTCGCTAATGCCGTCAATGCAAATGTGCTTATGGTGGCGCAAAATTCTCACGTCAGCGGTACGACGTCTGCGCTTCTCGCCGAGGCGCAGCAACTCATTATTCTGAAGGCCGAACTACTCTCGTATGGTACCGTTTTCGGATATGCGGCTGCGGCGATGCTTGTAGGTGCGTTCATCGCGCTCTTTTTCTTACGGACAACGAATACGAACGAGAAAGATATCCCACCGGAAATGCTCGCTGAGGCCGCCGCGGGGGGATAATAGTAGATATATATATGAAAAAGCGTGCTCTACAGAAAAAATCGCATTCTCCCAACGATGTCGTGCGCGCGATATCACTTTTCTCCGCTGTGCGCAGAATTATGCGCGCCAGGATTGCCGAGGGCAGGAAACTTGACCCATCGACTTGGCTCCAGATAGAAACAATGAAATTCATCATGGATCACGGCATGCCGAAGATGAGAGAGCTCGCCGACCATCTCTCTATCACCGCACCGTCAGCGACCTCATTGGTCGGAGGACTCGTGAAAAACAAATTGGTTGTCTGTACTATCGATCGCCGCGATCGCCGCGCATCAAGACTCACGCTTACCGCAAAAGGGAAGAGCAAGCTCAAAAAAGCCATCACGCGCGGCACACAGCTCCTGAGCGGCTTGTTTGCCGTTCTCTCAGAACCAGAGCTTACGGCATTTATGGACGCCCTTGAACGAATAAAAGAGCAGTCCGCTGGGCAATAGAAGACAGTTTTTGTCCGCGAGTATAAGACCTCTCGCTCAGTGCCTATTGCCCAGTTGGAAGAGCAGCGGGGCGTAGTTGGATAAGATTAGCCGACAGGCTGCCATCGCTGTTGGTCGTGCCGGAGACAATGATTGTCGATCCGACCAAAATATCGCTCTCGCTTCCGTTCACACTTTTCAATACGCTTGTCGCCGGATTGATGAGGACGACACGTGAGTTCCCATCGCGCGTGTTAAGGGTAATGCTTCCAGAATCTCTTGCCGCGACAGTGCCAGAAAGGAATCCGCCCGCGCCGCCCCGTGCTCCGCCGCCTCCGCGGATCCCCGTAAAATTTCCCGATGTGTTCTGTGCCGGTGTTGCCGGGCGAAGAGCAGATGCGCCCGCATACCCTACACCGACTCCGACGAGAAGCGCCACTATCGCTGTGCTTACAACATGTTTTTTCATACAGGTTTTATTATTTCTTAATCTGCCAAACGCACCCCTCATTTCATTCATAGCGGAGTGCGTCGATGGGGTTTTGGCTTGCGGCCCGCCGCGCCGGATACCAACCGAAAATTATACCGATTGCGGCGGAGACGCCGAACGCGAGGAAAATCGAAGAAAACGTCACTTGCGCAACAACGAGACCGATGAGAGTAACGACAAAGGATATGCCCCAACCGAGCGCGACGCCGATGCCGCCTCCTACAAAAGTAAGCGCAATCGCTTCGGCCAAAAATTGGGTGTTGATATCTCCTCCGGTCGCACCAATCGCTTTCCGTAAACCTATCTCACGCATGCGTTCGGTCACGGTCGTGAGCATCATGTTCATGATGCCGATACCGCCGACGATGAGCGAAATGCCGGCGACGGCGGCGAGAAGGATGGTGAACGTCTGCGTCACGCTCGATGCTGCTGACACGATGTCTGCCTGGTTGAGTATGCTGAAATCAGCCTTTGTCGGGTCGTTCACGCCGTGGCGCGCGAGGAGAAGGGCCGCCACATCATTCTGCACCTGCGTCATCGAGGTTTGGTTCGTTGCCTGTATGTCAATTCCTGAAAGGAAATGATTGCCATTACCGGCGAAGTATTGGAGCGCGGTGCCAAGCGGAATATAAACCACATCATCCTGATTGCCGAAGCCGGAACTGCCTTTGCTTCTGGTGACCCCGATAACGGTAAACTGAAGATCATTAATCCGGATGCGCTGTCCAATCGCGTTTGCCGTACTCGTATCGGGACCGAAGAGGTCACTGACAACTGTCGGCCCTATGACTGCAACTTTCGCAAGCGACACTGATTGGCTGTCCGTAATAAAAGAGCCTTGGTCCATCGCAGTGTTACGTATGGCGGCGTAGGACGCATCCACGCCATCAACTGAAGTGTTTGTGTTTGCGCCCGATGCCGCGATTTGATACCGACCGGAATACTCTCCGGATACTGCGCCAACATTTGCAACCTGAGCGATTGCGCGCTCGTCATCCAAGGTGAGGGAGCGTGCCGTTCCTCGGCCACCGGATGCGCCGAAACCGATTTGCCGTGCCGCTCCTGGGAGTATTTCTATCAGGTTCGAGCCGATGGATTCAATGGACGCTTGCACCGAGCTTTGCGCGCCCTGGCCGATTGCAACGAGAGCAATGACCGAAGCGATGCCGATAACGATACCAAGCACCGTGAGTCCGGAACGCGCTTTATTCGTCGAGAGCGCCACGTAGGTTTCGTCGATGAGATCTCTGGTTCGCATATCTATGCAGGATCGTCGTAGAGCTCCGTCTCTCGCGCAGCATCACGGGGGGCGGGATTTTTCTCATCGGAGATAATACTGCCGTCCCGGAGCCGGATGATCCGCTCGGAATGTTCCGCTATATCCGGCTCGTGAGTGATGAGGACGATGGTACGTCCGTGCCAGCGATTAAGCTTTTGAAGCGTGTCGAGGACGACAAGACTCGTTCGGCTATCCAGATTGCCGGTTGGTTCGTCAGCGAGAATAAGTGCAGGATCGTTCACCAGCGCGCGTGCGATAGCGACTCGCTGGATCTGCCCGCCCGAGAGTTGATTTGAGAGATGTGTAAAATGTTCTTCGGTGAGCCCGGCGGCGTTCAGGGCCGCTGTCGCCCGATTCTCGCGTTCTCGAGGCGAAACTCCCGCATACACGAGGGGAAGCATAACGTTGCGAAGCACTGTCGTACGCGGCAGAAGATTAAAGGATTGAAAGACAAAACCTATTTTGCCTTTTCGAACATCAGCAAGCTCATTGTCGGACATCGTTGATACGTCTTTTCCATCGAGTCTGTAGGTACCTGAAGTCGGCGTGTCGAGACAGCCGAGAATGTGCATGAGAGTCGATTTCCCGCTTCCCGAAGGGCCCATGATAGCGACAAACTCCCCTTCGTTGATAGAAAATGAAATGCCGCGAAGCGCCGCATACGCTTCGGTGCCAGAACCGTACGTCTTCGTGATATCTTTGAAATCGATCATCGTGTAAGCGCGCGTATGGCGCCGCCGCCGCCAACGCCGCCTCGCGCACCGCCGCCAAAGAGGGAAGTGCTTTGCGCGGCGCTCGTGGGCGCTGTTGCACCTGCGCCGGCTATCGTTCTGATTACGACTTCGGTATTTCCCGCGAAGCCGCTCTCAATGATGACGTTCGTACCGTCGGAAAGTCCGGCGGTGACGTTCGTCCGCATGGGTGCCGCGGAAGAAACGCTCCCCGTGCTTGATTCGCTGTTGGCAAGCGGCGGACTGAAAAATTCGACGTAGCTTTGGCCGTTGGCGATTTTTAATGCGCTCATCGGGACAATAAGTCCAGTTTCGGTTCCCGTAATGATATCGGCCGTCGCGCTCATCCCCGGTTTCACTTCGGTGTTTGGCGTATCAAAAGTGACCGTCGCGTCGTAGGAAACAACTCCGGAAGAAACCGTACCAATCGTGTTGACGGAAGAAACCGTGCCAGCAATTGAGACGCTCGGCAAAGCGTCAAAAGTAAGAGTCGCCTTTTCACCGACCTTAAGCTTCGCCGCGTCAACTTCGTTCACCGATATAGCAACGCTCTGATTGTCGCTCACCATGGTCGCGACCGCGACACCGCTGCCGATGGTTTCGTACTGTTGCACAGCGAGCTTTGCGACGGTACCGGCAAAAGGCGCGCGCACAACCGTATCCGCAAGATTCTGTTTTGCTACGGCAAGATCCTCCTGTTTCATTTGGACCGAGAGCTGGCTCGATTGGATGTCGAGCGGGTCAGCACCCGCCTGAAGCTGTCCAAGCGATGCTTGTGCCGCCGCGACCGCGCGCTCGTCGCCGGCGACATTCGCCGCATCGATAGAGAGCGCCGCGACCTGTGCGTTAGTTGTGACCGTGTAGCCAGTCAGCGTGTTGATATTGGCGGTGAGCGTCGAAGGAACCGAGAGACCGCGATTCGTAAGTGTCGTGTTAACAAAACTAAGAAAATTCGTCGATGCTTTGAGCGCGTCAGAAATAGATGCGGCGGTTTGATACGATTCGTCTGTGAGCGCTTCTATAGTGGCATCAGCAGAATCGCGCGGTGTTGACTTGAAGTCCGCAAGGGCTTTCGTATACGAGGCATAGGCGGTCTGATAAGAACTTTCCGCAACAGTGCGATACTGCACAACCGTTGAGTCATACGGTTCAACCATATCGCTGTAAGCATTTTCATTTTGTTCGCTCGTGCGGCCAGGCACGACAGTGCCGTGTAAAACAGTATCAAGGCCGGCGATAACGCTCGGCAGATTGAGGAAAGCCGTGGAAATATCATTATACCCATTTTGATGTGCCTGCACGAGACTCGTTTGCGCCGTTGCGAGAGCATTCTGTGAAGAAGTGAGTGCGGAGACTGTCGCTGGCTCTTGTGCCTTGGCGAGTGCTATTTGCGCAGATTGGAGCGCTTGCTGGGCGCTTACGACGGCCTGTTGCGCCGTCGTCGGATCAAGGTAGGCAAGTGCCGCACCGGCATCGACGTGCTGTCCGGCAACCACTGGTATTGAAAGGACTTCGCCCGGGGACTTTGATTGAATATCAATATTGGAGCTTGCGGTCACCTGACCCGTCTCGGTAATGGACGCAACAATAGTACCGGTCGCCACCGTGGTGGTAACATAACGAGTCGCCGTCGAAGGAGCGGTAAGAATTCCGTACGCATAATAGCTGGCGTAGAGAATAAGCATCACCACGAAAATAACGATGAATTTGTGCGCTGCCGCGTACTGTTTCAGAGCAGTTATCTTGGGTAGTAATGGCATGGGCGTAGAGCGTAGAGACAGTTATGGGCGCGCTGCGCCCCGGTTCATAGTTATATTAGGTATATACGGATTCGCCCCGTCTTTAATTCAAATCTATCTGTACCGCGTATACAGTACTATGGAGCTATGGAGAACATGAAAACGAAGAAAAAGGCAGGTAGTTTCGGCAATGTCTTCTACGTCGGCCTCTTAAGTTTTTTCGGCGGCATAAGCCAAGACATGTTCGTCCCCATCCTACCGCTGTATCTTGCAAATGTTCTCGGGTTTGACAAGACTTTCATCGGCATTTCGGAAGGGTTGGTGACGAGCGGGGCCAGCATATTCAGGTTCATCGCAGGGTTCTTGAGCGATACGCTCGGCAAGAAAAAACCGATTATTTTTCTCGCCTACTCTCTTTCGCTTGTCGCACGCCCTCTGCTCGCCCTCACTACGGCAGCCACCGGGATTCTTGGCCTGCGTTTCCTTGACGGCATCGGGAAGGGGATGAAGGATTCGCCCAAAGATGCGCTCATCGCCGATTCCACTGAAGAGGGCAATCGCGGAAAAGGTTTCGGTATTGCGCGGGCACTCGATACGCTCGGCTCGGTTGTAGGCCCTCTTCTTCTTTTCGGCCTCCTGTTTCTGCTTCGGGATAATCCGCGGAAATATCATCTCATCCTATTTTTCACAGCGGTGCCGCTTCTCGCGACGCTCGCTATTCTCGTGTTTAAAGTGAAGGAGGTTCCGGTAACGGCAGGGGATCTCGGAGTGCCAAGGGCCGCTTTCGCATTGCCGCGCCGCTTTTACGTCTTTCTCGGTATCGTGCTTCTTTTCAGTATCGGAAACTCTTCGGATGCGTTCCTCATTCTGCGGGCACAGAATCTTGGCGTAACGCTGCTTGCGATACCGCTCGTATACGCGCTTTTCAATTTTGTTTATGCCGCGGCCTCGGTCCCCCTCGGCAGCCTTTCCGACCGCATCGGAAGAGAGAAAGTCATCCTCCTTGGCTGGCTCGCCTACGCAGCATCCTATTTTGGGTTTGCACTTGCGGGCGCGGGCTGGCAGATCTGGCTTCTCTTTGCCTTCTACGGGCTCTACTATGCGACCACCGAAGGCGTGGCGAAAGCATTCATTGCCGACATGGTGGGGAGCAATCACCGCGGCCGCGCCTACGGAATCTATAACACCGCCATCGGTGTCGTATCTCTGCCGGCAAGCATAATCGCCGGCATGCTCTGGGATCAAGTGAATCCCGCTGCCCCGTTTTATTTCGGCGCAGCACTGGCACTCTGCGCATTTATCGCGCTCGTCCTCTTCGTCTTATGTACGCCGAAGGGGAGACGCGTATTCGCTTAAGCATTCAAAAACCGCCCTGAGAGGCGGTTTTTGAGTATATAACGCCCGCGGCCTTTACATTCCGACTGAGCACATGCGGCAATCTCTCTTGTGGGTGAACGCGAGATAGAGGGCCGAGAGACCGACGAGTACGTAGACTATCCATTCAACCGAGGGCCAACTTCCAAGTACGAAGTGGACGACGTTCCAGTCCGTTCCGGCGAAACCTCCGAGACCGACAAGACCCCAGTTGAGGGCGCCGATAATTACCAGCACGAACGCAATCCGATGGAGTATTTTCATAACATGACGGCAATTACAATTTTATGTATAAAGACGGATGCCGTGGATTCAAGTATGGCGCTTTTAGGAGAAATGAAAAGGGCATCCGGTGCATAACATTGGTGGTGGCAAGACCCGCGCGCTTTGGTACGGAGAACCGGCAGAATGCCGGAGAGTGCGGCACTACCGGCTAACCGGAAACCCTGCTTTTTGCCACGCGAGAAGGCCGCCCTCGACACTCGCTACATGCGTGATGCCGAGGCCCCGGAGGAGGTTGGCTGCCGTTGAGCTCCGTCCGCCGGAGCGGCAGATGACATGAACGGAAGTATATTTTTTTAGCTGTTCCGCTTCCGTCTCAAGCCGATCGAGCGAGATGTGGAGCGCACCGGGAATACTCTCCGCGCGTACTTCTTCCCGGGTGCGTACGTCAAGCAGTACGTGGCCGCTCGTACCAAGGCGTTCATACGCTTCGGCGGCCGATACATTTTTGGGTCCGAATGGGAAGCTGAACATAATTAGTTACCACTTCCCGATTTTGAAAGAATATCTTTCGTGAAGCAGCTTATCGAGACTGTAATAGCGCCAGCTCTTGCCGAGCCAGAGTGCAACAAACACGACGAAATAGATGATGGCGGCGCCGATATCGGTCGAGCCCGGCTGATACGGGCCGCCGAACCCCTCGGCAGTCGACCAGATAACAAGTGCCATCAACATGCCGCCAACCATCGTTACTTTGCTCAGGAGGCCGAAAATAAGACCGAGCGCAATCGCTGTTTCCGAAAGCGCGACCACGATTGCAAAAAAGTGCGGGTCGACATTCACCCCTTGCACCCACAAATGTATCCATGCCTGCACGAGAGCGCTCTGATCCTGCGCGCCCTGGGCGAGGTACGAAGTGAGGTTGTTGATAAATGCCGGACTCCACTTGAAATATGCATCTACGAGCCAGACGAAACCGAACACGATGCGTAACACGGCAAATGAACGGTCCTCTTGCGGGCGCATACACGGATGTGAATTAGATAATAACGGGATGAGAGCGCACTCTCTGCATTGTAGTGTAAATGGGATGAAATGAAAGCGCCGGATGGGGAGTAATAAGGGGTGTATCCATGAAAAAGATTTTCACCGCGCTTGTCCTTGTCGGATCCTCGGTCCTCTACGTCTTCCTGCGGACAGTACCGGTTTCCCAAACGGTTGCACACTCGTCCGCACCCATGCCGGCGGCACCGCCAGCCATGCCCGTGTCTTCGGCGTCTGTTTCCGCAAAGAGCGCCTATAAAGACGGCGCATACATCGGCAGCATGGCCGACGCCTATTACGGCACTATCGAGGTACAGGCGACCATCAGGAACGGATCTCTTGCCGATGTCGCCTTCCTTTCGTATCCGAACGACCGTGGTACGTCGCGTTTTATCAATGGCCAGGCAATGCCGATGCTTACGCAAGAAGCAATCTCCGCGCAGAGTGCAAATGTGGACATAATCTCAGGCGCAACTGATACGAGTCTGGCGTTTCGGCAGTCGCTCGCCTCAGCGCTTGAAAAAGCGCACAGCTGATCTCCGCATGCACGAAACGCGGCTTATCATGGGAATGCCCATCGAGATAGAAATCGTGGGTGCAGGAAACGCAGACGCGCTTGAGGCGGCATTTGCGTTTCTAGTCGCTGTCGACGAGCGTTTTAGCACCTACAAAGAAGAAAGCGAGATATCGCGTCTCTCCCGCGCCGGGGCGCTCGAGAGGGTGCTGAACGGTGAAGTACAGGCGAGCGCCGACATGCGCGAAGTCCTTGCTCTCGCGGAGAGAACGAAAGCGGAAACGGGCGGGTACTTCGATATCCGCTGCCCGGACGGTACGATCGACCCTTCCGGTATCGTGAAAGGATGGGCGGTGAAAAATGCCGCCGCGCGCATCCGCGCGGCGGGCCACGAAGACTTTTTTGTGAATGCGGGCGGCGACATCGCCATGGGCGGCGTAAATGCCGCGGGCGGCCCGTGGAGCGTCGGTATCAGGAATCCGTTTAAAACAAATGAGGTGGTGAAAATCGTGTATCCGAAGGGAAGGGGTGTCGCAACGTCGGGTTCGTATATCCGCGGCGCACACATTTATAATCCCCATGCGCCGGAGGAGGAGCTGCGCGACATCGTGAGCACCACCGTAATCGGTCCCGATGTGCTCGAAGCGGACCGTTTTGCCACCGCCGCGTTCGCGATGGGGCGGCGTGGCATTGAGTTTATCGAGACATTGCAGGGCTTCGAGGGCTACGCGATCGACGCGGAGGGCGTCGCTACCATGACAAGCGGCTTGGGTGTGTTTACGATGCCATGATTTCCGCGCTTAAGGCCTTGATCGATCGCACCACGATGTATCGTCTGGTGCTCTATTATCTCGTCGCACTTCTCGCGGCCGCAGTTCTTTTCGGTTCGCTCGGCATACTGCCGTATGCGCCGCTCGCACTGCTGTACTCGGCGATGATACTTCTCGCCGCCGCATGGATCAGCAACGAGATCCTCGCGTGGTTCTTTGGCGCCGTGACGAACTATGAATCCGCCGTTACGACTGCGCTCATCCTCACGCTCATCCTGCAGCCACCAATCGCGGGTGATACGGGAGGCACCGTATTGCTTTCTCTCATCGCGGTAGCGGCAATGACGTCAAAGTACGTGCTCTCACTCGGAAATAAGCATATTTTCAATCCGGCGGCATTCGCCGTCCTGTTTTCTGCACTTGTGCTCGGCACGAGTGCAACCTGGTGGGTTGGAGGAAATCTCGCGCTCCTACCCTTTGTCGTCCTTGGCGGCGTGGTCATCGTCTATAAGCTGCGACGATTCGACCTCGTTTTCGCCTTTATCTCTGTCGCGCTTCTCGCCGTCGCGCTCACTTCGCTCAATCCTATCGGCGGTGTACAGGCGACGCTTCTCCATTCTGCGCTCTTTTTTCTCGCATTTGCAATGCTCACCGAGCCCCTCACCATGCCGCATACGCGACTGCTACGTATCGCATACGGCGCCTTTGTGGGTGCGCTTTTCGCACCCGCTGCGCATCTCGGCTCGTTTTATTTTTCGCCCGAGACAGCGCTTCTTTCAGGGAACCTCTTTTCTTACCTCGTGAGTCCGAAAGGGCGCCACGCGCTTACGCTCGTCGGACGTCGCACGCTTGCGCGCGGCATGTATGAGTTCGTCTTTCAAAGTGAGCGTCCGTTCAGTTTTTTGCCCGGGCAATATCTTGAATGGACTCTCGGCAAAGTGCCATTTGATAGTCGCGGTAATCGACGTTTTTTTACGATCGCTTCAGCACCGCAGGATGAGTATCTGCGAATCGGCGTACGCCTCTATGATGCACCGAGCGCATTCAAACGCGCGCTCGGCGCGCTCCACAAGGGCGGGACCATCTACGCCTCTTCACTCGGGGGCGACTTTACGCTGCCGAAAGATACGCGACGCAAGCTTGCATTCATCGCGGGCGGTATCGGCGTGACGCCGTTTGCGAGCATGGCGCGATACTGTATTGAATCGGGAGAATCCCGCGACGCAGTATTACTCTACGCAAGCCGCGCCGCCGAGGAAGTCGCATACCAAGATGTCTTCGCGCGCGCCGCTCGGCAAGGATTGCGCACCGTGTACGTGCTTGCTGGCGGAAATTCGCTTCTGCCCGGCGCACATGCGGGCATGATCGACGCATCGCTTATCAAGCAAGAGATTCCCGACTACCGTGAACGTCTCTTTTACCTCTCCGGCCCGCCCGGCATGGTATCCGGTATGAAGCACACCCTTCTCGACCTCGGCGTCTCGCGCCGCTTTATCAAGACCGATTATTTTCCCGGCCTCGCCTGAAAGCGCATTGTTTCTCCGGAGTGCTTTTGCTACTGTGTCCTCATTGCCGGCGTAGCTCAGTTGGTTAGAGCACAGCATTCATAAAGCTGAGGTCGCAGGTCCGATCCCTGCCGCCGGCACAACGATGGCACCTCCAATTCTCTTGCCCGGATACAGGCAAGAGAATTGGCCGCACACGACATTTCGAGCAGGGTTTGCTAGGATAGCGGACGAGGTCTCCAGCACGCGGGAGTAGCTCAACTGGTTAGAGCGCCGCCCTGTCACGGCGGAGGTTGCGGGTTCAAGTCCCGTCTCTCGCGCAAAGCAAAGCCCCTTCGGGGGCTTTTCGCATGACGCGAGAGAAGCAAGCGCAGCTTGCGTCGGGACTTGAATGCCAGAGCGATGTCGAGCCAGCAGGCGAAACCGCGAGGCAGGGTCGTGAGAATTTGCGAGCGCCGGCGAGCGAATTACTCCTGACCAAGTCCCGTCTCTCGCGCATAAAAATAAAAAACGAAAGTGCTCGGCGAAAGTCAGAGACTTTCGCCGAGCACCGTTTTTAATGTTCCCTGAATCGACTGCAGTGCAACAGAGGGACAAGGGCACAGAGCACCGCCTGGCTAATGATCTGCTCGCGCAAGATCGATTCTTGCGAAAGATACCTTTCAGGATCTTTCTCGCCACCGCCGGCGAGCTCTCTCGCGACTCGGCCGAGACAGCTCTTTTGCTCGATGGCTCTCGTTTTCATCCATACGGGGATAGGAAAGAATGATCCAAAGGCAATCGATTCTTTTTCTTCTCTGCGGGCGAATACGCAATGCGAAACGAACCAGTTGTCGTTTCGGCACACAAGCCCGCACTCAATGCCGATATAGAAGTCGGCAGGATCTTGTCGCAACTGCTCCACGTTTTGTACGCGGTTGCGAGCGCCGGTCTCCATAGCATCGAGGCCGATAGGTTGAATGCCGACGCCGGATTCCGTATCGCGGGAAATAATTTCCGCTCCGAGGCCGAGCATCTGGAACGTTACGTCCACCGCGCGAATCTTTAGCGGACTCTTCGAGCAAACTACAACCACTGACTTTTCCATCTCATTTCCCTTCCAGGATTCGTTGAGGTTGAAATTACCGCTGTATGATCCTCCCCGCACCTGCCTTGCGGCGGGCACTTCAAGCGAAAGCAATGCCGCCGCATAGGATGGGTCCGCACACTTTGTGCATCTCCCGTGATTCTACCACATATCTGGCCTTAAGGAAGCGCGCTCAATCCGTTTACTCGCGGTTACGAACGACCGTACTTGTCTTCTAAACGTGTGATGTCGTTCTCATCAAA
>JAGXBE010000009.1 GCA_018971265.1 Patescibacteria group bacterium | reverse complement strand
ATCGTTGCATCTGAAACCTTTCGGTACATCCAGCCGCACCGAACCGGAGGATATTTCGTGGAGCGCGTCGAGAATGGTCCCCCGTCGGACTATTTTTACAGCTAACACGACATGTTCGATCTTCACTGGAGTCCTTTCAAAATTACAGGCCTATAAAAATCCTATCATAAATTATAGGGTTGCAAAAGTATCGTGATTTTTACATGGTACGTCGTCGCTCTGAATTCTTTTTGTGCGGGTACCGGGAATCGAACCCGGGTCTCAACCTTGGGAAGGTCGCGTTCTGCCACTAAACCATACCCGCTTTCTGTCAGAACCAATTCAAGAAACGCTGCCACCAGGATGGCGATGTGGTAGCCGGTGGGACAGGCGGCACTACCACGATAACCTCTTCTCCGGGTCTCGCAACTCCGAATGCCGTGCGGATAGCGGCATCCTCTCCGCGAGCGGTTCCGAGCGCTGCGAGGTTTTGCTCAAGCGCTGCTTTACGCTCTTCAAGCGCCTGGTACTGCCATTGCGCGTCGTGTGCCTGGGATACCGCTACCTGAACCTTCTCTGCAAGCCCCCAGATAAGAGACAAGAGCCAGAAGGCAGCAAGTGAGAGCATTCCAAGGATAAGTCCGTGCCGCAACTGTTTCGCGCGCATGGTTTTAGTATAGCGCGAAGACGGCGATGAGCATCAGCGGTCGCTCTCCTGCACCATCTTCATGAAAACTTCTTCCGGAATGTTTACTTTTCCTTTCCCGCGCTCCAGCATCTTCTTTTTCCCGCGCTTCTGCTTGTCGAGAAGCTTATTCTTACGCGAGACGTCTCCGCCATAAAGATACCCAGTGACGTCCTTTCTCATCGCCGAAAGCGTCTTTGACGCAATAATGCGCCCTTGCGATCTTGCTTGAATCTTGGTGACGAAAAGCTGTTTCGGCAAGATTGCATAGATTCTTTCGACCATTTTCTCGGCTTCTTCCTGGACCCTGCGACGCGCGACCACGCGCGCAAATGCGGGTATGGGTTCTTCCGCGACCAATATATCGAGGCGCACGACATCTGCCGGCCGTTCTCCAATGAGCTCGTAAGAAAGAGACGCGTATCCCGAAGAAATGTTTTTGAGCTTATCGAAAAAACCGCGCATAAGCTCCCGGAGCGGCATTTCGATTGTCATCTCGACACGACCGCCCTGGTAAGTCTCAGTCGCAAGCGTGCGCGCCTCGTGTTCATACAGCATCTGAACGAGCGCGCTGATTGATTCCGGAGGTGTAATGATTGTGACTTTCGCCCACGGTTCTTCTATGTGTGCTATGTTGCCGTGTTCCGGAAATTTCGCAGGCGTATAAACAATCTCACGGACGCCGCTGGTGCCGGTGACCGCATAAGCGATGGTCGGAATGGTGACGATGAGTGAAAGAGAGAACTCGCGCTTGAGGCGTTCGGTGATTATTTCAAGATGAAGAAGTCCGAGGAATCCGCACCGGAAACCCCTCCCGAGCACTCCCGAGGATTCTTCTTCAAAAGAAAGCGAGGAGTCCGAGAGCCGTAAACGCAAAAGGGACTGTCGCAAGAGAGGGAGATCATCCTGGCTCTCCGGATAGACTGAGGCCCAAACGACAGGGCGCGGGCGCTCGTATCCCGGAAGTGCCGGCAGTTCGCCTTTCGCCGCACCGATAGTGTCTCCGACGGCGACGATCCCCGGCTCTTTCACGCCGGTCACGATATAGCCGATTTCGCCTGCGGAGAGCGTGCCAGAAGGAGTTTCTCCGGGCGTAAAGATCCCGATTTCGAGCGCCGTGAAATCCTGTCCTGCGGCGGCAAATGTGAGCGATTGACCCTTTCTGAAGGTGCCATCAAAGACTCGCAAAAACACCGAGATACCCCGATGCGTCGAATAAGAAAAGTCGAAGATGAGTCCTCGCGGCTCCTTGGCGGCGCTCGGTGAAAGGCCGCGAGGCGGGGGTATGCGCTTTACAATCTGCTCAAGAAGACCGTCAACGCCGGCTCCAGTTTTTCCGGAGACCAAGAGTATTTCTCCTTCCGGCACGTGTAGAAGTTTTGCGAGTTCTGCAACAACCTCGCTCACTCGGGCGGCAGGAACGTCGATTTTCGAGACGACCGGAATAATCGTGCAGTTTTGCGCCTGTGCGGCGGCAAGCGTCGTCAAAGTCTGTGCCTGTATGCCCTGTGTCGAGTCAACAAGGAGAAGCACTCCCTCGACCGCCTTCAGTGCTCGGGAAACTTCATAGGAGAAGTCAATGTGGCCCGGTGTGTCAATCAAGTTCAGAATATATTTCTGCCCCTCGCTTCGTTCTGGGCCTCCAGAATGGTAAACCATTCTTACGGGCTGCATTTTTATAGTGATGCCCCGCTCGCGCTCAAGATCCATGCGGTCAAGCACCTGATCCCGCATGAGGCGCTCGGGAATAGTACCGGTGCGCTCAAGCAGACGGTCGGCAAGTGTCGACTTGCCGTGGTCGACATGCGCGATTATGGAAAAGTTGCGAATGTATTCCGGGTTCACGGTTGAATCGGCTCCTCAGCGGAAGGCGGGAGAACGGCCGCACGATCGCCGCGCGAGCGTGTGAGTTTATCGAACGCGCGAACCATAGCACCGAGCTCTTCGTTTTTCATGAAATAAAGCGTGAGCGCAGCTGTGGCAAGACCCACGATACCGGCGACGCATCCTTGTGTGAAGACCGCCGCGAGAGTCGTCAAGGGCGCGATGCCACCTTCAAGCGAAAGAGTGGCGTACGCGGCCCCTCCGCCGAGAAGCGCGGCCGCGAGACCTTCTGCGAGCGGCAAAACAAGCAGGCGGGCAAGGCCCGGAGCAACGCTCCCTAAGGCTAGTAAAGAGAGGATTACGAGGAAAAGCTGTCCGAGCGTGGCCGCGAGGGCGAGTAGAAGAATCTCAATCCCCGGCACGTTGCTCACGCGCAAGAAAGCGGCAAGGGTGGAGAGCAGTGTAATTTTCGGCGCCATAAGAAATACAACGGCGAGAAGGACGGTGAGGACGCCACCCGCAATCTGATAAAAAAGCGGCCGCCAAGATTGCCGCACCGCATACAGCGCGCGCGAGAAAAGGAGTACCAGTCCCTGCGCGACAAGACCGACCGTGAGGATGGCAAGAAGCGCTGCGGTGAGGCGCGTCGCGTTCCAATCAAACGCACCGGTCCCGAGAATGACGCGCACGATATGCGCCCGCAAAACAATGATGAGTCCGAGAGAGACGATTGACCAGAGGATGATATGCCGTGAACTCGCCGAAAGAATACGGGTGAATTCGGAACGTTTTTCTAGCGCAGACGCTTCAGACAGGGCGGGAAATGCCGCCACCGCATAAGAGGAGCCGATGAGCGCGAGCGGGACCGCTTCAAGATTGCTGGCAAGTGTAAAGACGGAAACCGCGCCGGTACCGACTCTTGAGGCGAATGCTGTGAGCACGAGCGCAGTAATTGAACCCATCCCGAGCGCAAGAGACCGAGGTACGGAATCGCGCACCACCGGCAGAATACGAGCGAGAGTCGGAAATCGAAGCCGCGGCATGACACCGGCGCCTATCACTATCGGGATATGCACGGCGAGATATGCGAACGCTCCGATAACGACGCCGATCCCGATCCCGGGAAGACCGAGACGCGGGTAGAGGAAAACGGCGCCGAGGATGATTCCGAGATTGTAGAGAACGGGTGAAATTGCAAAGAGCGTAAAACGCCTGTGCACTTGTGTCACGCTCGCGAGCACGCCGGAAAGCCCAAGCAGCATGGGCTGCAGAAGCAATATTCGCGCCAGAAGCACGAACTCCGCTTGGTATGCCGACGTTGTAAGATTCGGATACAGAAATGCAAGAAATTCGGGCATGAAGAATGCCAGCGCTACGCAAATCGCTCCTCCAACCGCAAGTAAGAATGATGCTGATTCCGAGAGAAGTTTCCGGGTCGCTTCCCTATCCATTCCGGTGATGCGTGGAATAAGAACATATGCGCTCACGAGCGAGGAGACCAAGGCGAAGACGAGATCAGGAACGCGAAATGCCGCATAGTAGAGGTCGAGCACGGGACCGGCTCCGAACGTATGCGCAAAGGTACGATCGCGCAAAAGCGCCAAGGCCTGCGAAGCGAGCGTAAGCGCGGCAAGCAAGTACGCGGCCTGGTGCAGGCCGCGTACCGGTGCCGCGATGCGTTCAAGAATCCTCTGGACCATTCCCTTATGGTATCACTTTGTTCATTTCACCGGCGTCGAGGACGCGGAGAGAAGATTTGCGGGGAACGGGTTCTTTCCTGCCTCAAGTGAAGCCGTCTGAGAGGCGACTGCCTGGGCATTGTCAGCTGAAAGCGCTGCGATTGCCTTTATCTGTGCGAGTGCATTCTGCATATCTCCCTGCTTCGCGTAGACTGCCGCCAGGAAGTAACGCGCGTTCGCGAACTGAGGATTTGCATTGACCGCTGCCGAAAGCGCCGCGGCGGCGCCGGCATAATCGCCTTCTGCGGCGCTCAGGATACCGACCTGGAAGAGGATGTTCGGGTTGTTCGGGGTGAAGTAGGCTGCGGCGAGCGCGGCTGTAAGCGCATCCTTCACGTTACCGCTTTGCACCTCGAGCTGCGAGAGGAGGAATATCGCTGCCGTGTAATCCTGCTTGAGTGCGATTGCGGCCACCAAGTCGGCCTGCGCCGCCTTTATGTCGTTGTTCGCAATGTCGAGCTGCGCGAGCACATACAGTATCTGCGGGTTCGTAGGGTTGAGTTTCTCCGCCTTTTCATACGCAGTCTTTGCACTGTCATATGCTCCTGAGACTTTCAAAGGTACTGCCTGAGCATAGAGATTCCCGAGCACAATCCAATTCTGGTAGTCGGAAGGCGCGAGACGTACGGCGGTAAGCGCTGCGTTAATGCCAGCGGAGAGTGCTGTCTGGAATGCCTGTTGTGCTGCGGTCTTGGACATCGTAGAAGAGGCGGCTATTTGCCCGAGACGCCCGGTGGCGATGCTTGCTGCAATTTGATACGCACTCGCGCTTGGAGCAAATGCTATCGAATCTTGAGCCGCCTGGTCCGCCGCATCGAGGTTCCCTGCGGCGAGGGCGGTCTCCGCTTTCGTAAGGTCAGTCGCAGCGATGTAATGCTCGACAAGCGAGTACGCGGCAACGACCGAGGCAAGCAAGAGGAGCGTCAGTGAGAACACGATAACGAAACCGAGGCGGGGGCTGCGGGAGAACATAATGCCCCACTGTTTACTTCCTGAAGCGAAGCGTGTTGAAGATACAAAGAGACCTGCAAAACAAAACGCGAGTGCAACGAGTATCGCGCTGGGGAGAGCGAAAATCGCTATGGCAAAAAGGTAGAGTGTCGCCACAAACGAAAGTATCCCGACATAGCGGATGAACGCATCTTCCGGCGCGCGCATGATAAGCATGCGCAATCCGAGCACGATAAGGAGCGCGAGAAACGCAATCCAGGCGAATGCTCCTACGAGACCGGTTGTTACGAACGAAGTGGGGATGAAGCCGATGCCCGAAGAAAAGTCAACGTTCCAAAATACGGTTGAGTTGAGTGCCGCATCGCGATATTTGAGCCACTCGATGCCGAACGTACCTGGGCCGGTGCCGAAGACAGGTGCTGTAGTGTATGCATTTTGCGCAACTGAAAGCGTCGACTGCCAGGAAGGACGGACTGAGAGGACGTTCACCTGGAGGGTGTTTGCCAGGGCGTTGCCGAGAGTCCCGCCGACAAGGAAGAAGAGAGAGACGGCAAGTACAGAGAGTGGCAAGACAATCGAGTGCGTACCCGAACGCGTCTCTGCCGGCATTTCGGTCATCACGACGGCCTCGTCGAGATCGCTATCCACGGTTTCTGGTCTGCGTCGCATCGCCGCCTCGACGAAAAGGCCGAGTGCGACAAGTGCGACAAGCATCCAGACAAACGAAGAATTTGCGATGGCAAGCAAGGCGAGTGCTACGGCACCGCTGAGCAGAAGTGCCCGATACGCCCGTCTCGGAAGCTCGAGAAACCGGAGGGTTATGAGGATGCCAATCACGCCAAGCCCGAGTAGAAACGCGAGGTCTTCAAAAGACCCTATGAATGAGAACGCGGGGGAAACAAAATTCGGCGCGAACTGCCCGATGATAACGACAAGCGCCTCAAGAACAACGAGGGCACTGAATACCAAGAAACTCGTCGAGAGAAAAGAACGGTACTGTTCGGGGCGTCGCAATACGAGAGCCGTCAAGGTGCCAAGTACGGTCGCCACGAGCATGAAGCCGAGCGTGTCCGGTTCGAGCGCTCCTCCCCAAAGAGCATTCATAAAGGGAACGCCGGAGAACGCCGACGAGAGTGCGTAGCCGATTGCCGGCAGCCAGAGCGCACCGACAAGCGCAAGCGGTGGAAATATTATATTTCCCCGAGAAAGTCGCGCGAGTATATAGAACGCGAGCGTTATGAGCGCGCCGATAGCGAGCGCGAAGGTCTTCGTTGCCACGAATGGAACGGACGCGGACGGAATGAAAATGAAGAGAACAACGATGAACGTGGCGATGAGAGCCCATGAGCTCATGGTCTCGAAAGAGCGAAGGCGCGAGGCGACCGCTGGCTGTTGAGGGGGCATACGTAATTCCTATTATTTTAATTGGTGATAATAGTGTCAGTATACCTTGCCGCCACCTTTGTCCAGCTATTCATCCACAGGAAGTATTGTGGTACAATGCGCGTCGACCGGGCTAAGCGATCGCCCTTTGAGAAATCGAGGGAGGAAAGTCCGAACACGGCCCCGCTCTCGGGCGGGGAGAATGGTAGCGGGTAACACCCGCACGCTGCGAGGCGCGAGGTGCGAGCAGAGACGTCTTGAGCGAAAGCAAGAGACGTCTCCGGGAACGAAAGGACCCGGAGACGAGTTTCCGAGGCGACTCGGGAGGTGAAACGGCCAAATCCTTACCGCCGTGCAAGGCCGCGCTCGACCAATTTTTCTTCACGGTACTCCGTGTTAGAAAAATGGAAGTGCCCTTGTGGTACGTCAATTGGAAGAGAGTGCCGCTCGAGGTTCTGAGCAATCAGAATCCCAGACAAATGATCGCTCACGACAGAATTCGGCTTATCGGCCCGGTCTATAATTTATGCGAAAACCCACGCTCCTGCGTGGGTTTTCGCTCTTCCTTTTCCTTAGGAAATTTCTATCGACTGTGTTTCCTTACAGAATCTCGCAGGTACCGCCAGCGCAGGCAAGTTCTTTTTTCATCTCCGTCTCATCCTGACGTTCATAGGCGATGAGCTGCGAGTAATCTATCTTGGGAAAGCGCGCAATGCGTTCTTCGTACTCTTCTTTCGTAATCGTCTCATAGGGCGCGAGGCGATAGACATGGTTGGAGCGCGGAAGGAAGGAAAGTCCGCCGATAATATCCCAATTCTTCTGGATCCAATCGACGACGCCAATCCACTCATCCTCACTGACCGAAATGGTCGCGGAAGGGTTGTGTTCGGTGTAATTCAGCTTTACTTTTCTCCAGTACTCGAGCTGCTCCAGAGCGGGGAGATCGTCCTTGAACCGCGCTTCTTTCGAGTGATCGGGCGCCTTAACCGGAAACTCGAGCACGTAGGTATTCGCCTCCTCCATCGACTGCCCCACTTCCGGATAATACGGAACGCCCTGGTTGACCACCATCTTGAAGAGCGAGTCGGTCGAACTTATGCGTATGCGGCGAATGTAATAGGGCGCATGGCGCGGATGGATGCCTGAAGCGCAATTAAACGCCTGCGAGACGGTTCCCGACGGCTTCACGGCGGTAACCGCCATTGACGCGGGAACACCGAAACGCTTTGCGTAGGTGGCGTTTGTTTTAACTGCCGTATCGCGAAGTTTGCGCATTACTTCGGCGCGGCGCGCTACCGGTGAATCCCACTGCCCGGTTATCGAGACGCCGAGAAGACGCTCGGTCTCGCAATGATCGGTCCAGTCTTTAGAGATGTAGTTGAATTTCGTGAGAGTTGACTGATAGGTGCCGAGAATTGAGGCGAGACGCGCTTTTCGAACAAGCGACGCCTCCGTATCATCCGCGCGCGCTATGACTTCTGAAAGATTGCAGAACTGTTTCGACTGCAAGATGATTTCGGCGCAAGGGTTCGTGCCGATAGATCCGCGCACGACACCATCCTCGCCGATAAAACCGATTTTTTTGAAATGGTCTGTGCGACGCTTCGGGAAAGTCATCGCAAGCGACCCGCGGTTGAAGATGCCACGCTCGCCCGAGCCGCTCTTCATGAGCGCCACCCACTCGTCCATGAGCTCGGTGTTGGTTGGCGGCACTTCATAGACTGCAGAGTTGTTCGCTATAGAGCGGTGCGGATCGGTCATGTAGAACTGTCCTTTCTTGGCATCGCGCATTTCCACGTCATCGAGATCGGAAAGCGAAATCATTGCGGTGCGGCGCACGCCGCCCGCGACCACGCACTCTCCTATCTTGCAGATAATGTCGTGCGCATCAATGTTTCTCAGCCGGCGGCCTTGGCGTGCGAGTACGCGCTCGCGCGCAAACGAAAGCAGGCTGCGGAGCGGCTCCGGACCGCTCGCCTTCCCGCCCATGGTCTTAAGCCGTGCGCCTGCCGGACGGATTTTGGAGAAGTCGAAGAGGATGTCTTTGCCTTCGTACCACGTAGTAAGTCCGAGCGTAAGCGCATCGCACCAGCCCTCCTTTGAGTCGGCGATGGTGTGCGTCGGCAGCGTCTTTCCTGTCTGCTTCATTATTTGCGGGAGCTGCTCGATGTTCTGGCTCTCGACCGCAAACCCAACGCCGCAGCCTTGCATTGAGAGGTACATAATTTCCGCGAAGTCCTCGAGTTTGACCGGCGCGGTAAACGTGCAGTTGTACGCACAGGTATTGCAGCGCCGCGCTGCTTCGCCTGAAAACTGCATGAGCCGCATCGAGGGCATGACCTCTTGCTTCAGAATGCCCGTACGTATTTCGGAATACTCTTTTTCGGTAAGTTTATCGCCAAGATTTTCGCGCATGAAATTCACGTAACGATCGACGGTCTCTATCCAGGTCTCCCGCCGCCCCTCCTCGGGAATCCACTTTGCGTACGTGCGCAAATATACAAACTCACCCAGTGAGTTGTTTTGGAAATATTTTTTGCTTTCCTCAAAAAGTTTTCGCACACGCTCCGGTACCTCAATGTGTGCTGCGCGTAGCTGAGCGCGCTTGTCACGGTACAGAATATAGCTCTTCGCCGTCTTTACGTAATCGTTCAAGATAAGGTACTTTTCGACTGAGTCCTGGATGCCTTCGACCGAGGGAAGAAGATTTTTATATTTTTTGGCAAATCGTCCGAGTTCGCCCGCCACTTGATGCGCCACGAGGGTGGCGTCATCCAGATCCCCCTCTTCCGCCGCCGTCATCGCCTTTTGGATTGCCGCGGTAATCTTGTCGAATTCAAACGGGACGAGTCGGCCGTCACGTTTTTCTATCTGCGGAATCATCTCGCGGTAGCGTGCCGTCTCTCTTGAGATAGATTGCTTTGCTGCAAGAACAGTGCTTGACGTGCGCGGCTTCACATTCACGTGAACTTTGGCGATTTTTGGCATGGGCAGATGCTGCTAGCGGATAATGGCGTACGTTGCCTGTTTTCTGACATCGAAAACTTCGGAACGCATCGTAGAAGCTATTTTACTCCTGCTCGCGCAAAACACCCTGTGGATAGGACTACTCTGAAACGCGCGGCCAGTTTTGCAACACCAGTGGCGTACCGATCGTGATGCCGTTCGCCTGTGCAAACCCTGCAGCAGTCTCAAGGACATAACGTGCCGGCTCTGAAGGGTAAAAGACATGGGGGTAGGTCGAGGTAGCGACATCTCGGGCGAAGGAAGTAACTTGTCCTTTATCGTCAAGCCAGAACATGTCGAGCGGTACGAGCGTATCTTTCATCCAGAATCCGTAGTAACCATCGTTTGGGAATACAAAAAGCATGCCGTAGTCGTCCGCTATGTTCCTTCGGCCGCCGAGTCCCTTTTCTCGCGCCGCGGTCGTTGTCGCATACTCGATTCTTAAGGACATTTTTCCAAACTCTGCTTCTTGGATAGGTTCCTTTTGGAGTGGCTGCGTCCTATATAAGAACGAGATTACGAAAGACACCAAAACGGCCACTAAAAGAAAGAGTGCCGCGTAAAAATAATGTCGTGACATGCTGTTTCTTCAGAGTGTACAGCAAAAAAACGCCCGAGGGCGTTTTTTTGCTGTCCCGCACTACTGGACTTGATTTGCTACCGAACCGAGACGTCTCTGAAAATTGATGCTGTGATTGTGGAGCTTGCGACTGTACCGTAGACGCGGACGGTATCGCCGTTGCTGACCTTGCTAAAGTCGAGCGTTAACCAATTTCTCGCCAGAATCTTTGCGCCTGAAGTGAGCGAGACGGCATATGCCGTGCCCCCAGCATTTGTAAGCGTGAAGGTCTGTGCGGTTGCATCGAGGTTACTTAATGTACCTTGGATCGTTCGGGGCGCGGCCGACATTTCCTGGCGAACCGCCTGTACATTGGTCTTGACTTCTTGATTCAGCGCCTGGCGCGCCGTCCAGTCTCGCACGAGCGTCGCATCGATAGTCCAGCTTGAACTCTGGTCTACCGTGCCCAGGATTCCGACAAAATCGCCTTGCTGGAGGCTTGAAACCGCCGCACCCTTCGGCATTACCTCCGTATTCGCCGAAACGTTCACTGTCCAGTTTCCGCCCCAGCCCTTTATCGTGAGCGAGTTTGCCGACGCCGTGTCGACGGTACCGCGCAGAAGCACCCGCCCGCCCGAATTGACTTCGAGCACCATCGGTTGTGTTCTCGGCGCAACGGTCGCCGTAGCAGACTGCGAGGAACCTCCTCCGGTATTATCGGTGGTTGTCTGTGCAAATGCGATTCCTGCCGTCGCAAGAAAACCGACGATTCCGAGAGCTGCAAATATCTTCTTTGCCATAATAATTAAGTTGCTTGCTAATCTAATAACGCGAGCTGCGCACGAACGTGCACCTGTGGTGTAGTATAGCACACACTTAGAACTTTTCCTCGAAAAGCGCCGTGGTGGTGGGGGCGTTCATGGCGCTCAGTTCATAGAGCCGGTCAGCTGCCTGTTCCCCGCTGAAATAATCTCCCCGGGCGCTTGCATAGCCGGCTTTTTTCACCATTGCTACGACCGTGGCGTTGTATTGTCCGAAAGGATAGGCGAATTCGCTCACCGGAACGTTTAATTTCTTCTCCAGTTTCTGCTTGCTTCCGTCAATTTCTTTCCAGAGCATGCCCGGATCGGTAATCTTTGTGAGGTAAGGATGCGATCGCGTGTGGGCGCCGATAGTCATGCCGGCGTCCAAGAGCGCCCGCAGGTTATCCCACGAGAGAAACCCGCGTGTTCCGATCGGGTTAGTAAACACGAAAAAAGTCGCAGTATAGCGGTATTTTTCAAGAATAGGAAGTGCGTATGTAAACTGATCGCTCCACCCGTCGTCAAAAGAAAGAATGACCGGCTTTGGCGGAAGCGGGGTTCCGCTTCCGAAATACGCTTCGAGGTCGCTAAAACGCACGACATGGTATCCTGCCATTCCCAGATATTTCATTTGCGCGTCAAATGTCTCCGGCGTGAGCGCGATAGCGCGCACCGCCCTGCTGTCGCCCGGATATGCCGGCCGGACGATGTGATAGACCAGGATTGGAAGATTGAGTTTTTTCGTGGACGTAGTTGCAGCCGGCAGGGACTGAAGCGAAGTCGTTGAGATTTCAAAGTAGCGTCCTTGGTTTTCCAGTGAGGCGCCATCCATCAATGCAACACTATCGCTGTGTGTTTTCGCGACAAAGATAATGCTGCCGACGCCGACGATGCTAAAAAAGATGAGTGCTGCGAGACGGATGCGAAGAGTCATGTGTCCCGAGTATAACGACACTGGAGAAATTACACAAAATTGCTGCGAAGTCAGCCGCGCGAAAGCGCCTTTGGCGTGGTCTAAAGCATTCGAACCATCAACAGCGTCTCGAAGGGTTTACGCCGCAAGTATCGACTTCTCTCAAATTCTCGATTTAGTTCAAATCTCTTCGGTTTTTTATTTAGACCCAGCAGAATCCGTCTCGGGCTTTATATAGCTGTCGAACCATATGGCATGGCAGGTATAACCGCCCGGATTCTTTTGCAGATAGTCCTGATGATACTCTTCAGCGCGATAGAACTTTTTTAGAGGTTCGAGCGTGGTGATTACCGGGTCTTTCCAGCGTTTTGACGCATTCACGATAGCGATGAATCTCTCGGCTTCTTTCTTTTCTTCCTCGTTTCCATAAAAAATCGCTGAACGATACGATGTACCTCGATCGTTTCCTTGCTGATTCAAGGTAGTGGGATCGTGGATCTGGAAGAAGAAATCCAAAAGCTTTTTGTAGGAGGTCTTCTCGGGATCATATTCGATCTCCACCGCCTCGGCATGGCCTTCATGGTTCTCGTATGTCGGATTATCCACACTTCCTCCCGTATATCCGACCTCCGTATTAATTACTCCATGCTGTGTCCGTATGAGATCCTCAAGGCCCCAAGAGCACCCTCCGGCAAGTATTATTTTCTTGGTCATGTTTATCTTTTCACCTGTTAGCATCTATTAAGCAGCCTTCGCCTTATCGTCAAAACTCTCGAAACACACCGAGTTCATGCAGTATCGCTTGCCGGTTTTGGTAGGACCGTCGTTAAAGAGATGCCCGAGGTGCGAGCCGCAGACAGCACATACCGTCTCGACTCGTTTCATTCCATGCGAATTATCCTCCACATCTTTCACTGCTCCTGGCAACGCTTGATCGAAGCTCGGCCATCCGGTACCCGACTCGAATTTTGCGTCGGCAGCAAAAAGCGCACTGCCGCACACGGCACATTTGTAGAAACCATCCTTATCCGGATGAATGAGTTTCCCAGAAAAGGGGGCCTCAGTACCTCTCTTCCTAAGGACTTCGTATTGTTCGGGTGTAAGCCGCTTCTTCAAATCTTCTTCATCTATAGGCGCGTGTCTCATAGGTCTTTGATTAATTATGTGTGAATTACCCGAACGTGAAGGTGTATGCATCAAGCATACCTTGTTCGACCTGAATCTCGATCGTATGAGTGCCAGCTGACGGATCGTGAACAAGTTTGTAAAGGCGATCCGCGTCAATGGTCGCTTCGCTCGTATTCGCATCGACATCCGCACCGCCAAAGCTACCGACCGGTTTGCCGTCACGCAATACCTTTATTTTTACGGGTGCGCCTGAATTTGCCGCGACCATGTACACGTCATGAGAGCTATATTCAAACAATACCGTTGCCCCGGCACTCGCTTCGGCATACTCGGGCATGATGTTCCAGCTGCCCCCGAAATACAGAGTGTTCATGGTTGGAGTACCCGGAAGAGTAAATCTTTGCGTGCCCGCAGCGCCTGGAGTCCCATTTCCTAAGTATTTGTTTCTGTTTGATCCGAAATATGTCTCAGGGCTGTTTATGGCCGAGAGATCAGAATCGGGGATAGTAACCGTCGACGTGGCGACTGATCCTATGCCAAGCCGGGCGGCGCGCTCGGCAAGCGCCTGCTGAATAGCCACTTCAGTTCCTTCGTAGTCGCCTTCGCCCGCATGGTCATGAACGATGTAGCCGTCGATATCGATGAGGTATTCGCGCGGCCAATATTCGTTTTGAAATGCGCTCCATGTTTGGTATTCGTTGTCGAGTACTACAGGATACTTAATTCCAAATTGGTTGACCGCTGTTTGGACGTTCGATTGCAGATGTTCGAATGCAAACTCTGGAGTATGTACGCCAATGATGACAAGACCCTGATCCTTATACTTTTGGTACCAGGCATTTACATACGGGAACGTGCGCTGACAATTGATGCAACTGTAGTCCCAGAAGTCCACGAGCACCACATCCTTTCCTTTGTACTGCGCAAGTGTGATGGGTTTACCATCGGTATTGATATAGCCGTCAGGATTCACGAGCTCAGGGGCTTTTTGATATCGGGCGTCTTTTTGGATGACAGTGAGGCGCTCGGCCACTGACGTTGTCGAAGACGCCACACTCACGGCAGACGTTGTTGCCGTAGTAGTTGCGGGCATCGGCATGTTCGATAGCAGGTTCTGTTCTATCTTGGTCTCATCAAAGATGGAGTACAGTGGTGCCTCTATTGCCGCCTGTGAGCCAGTAGCAACCACTGCCGCAACACCAATGAAAAGCACGCCTATGACGCGACGCACCCAGCCTTTTGGATCAGTCGCGAGACCAAGGCGCGCCAAGAGATTCTGCCCAGCGATTGAAATCACAAGTAGGAAACCGCACATGCCGATGATATAGGCAAAAATATCGGTAACACCCGCGGCGAGGCTTGTTGGCAATACCGTGGCAAGCACCACAAAGTACGTAGGGCTGCAAGTCGAGAACACCGGACCAAGTGCCGCACCGACCAGCACATCACCCCAAAAGTTTTGCCGCATAAAACCCGCGGACATAAGCTTGGTCGTATCGCGGTTCGCCTTTGCGAGCCCCGGCACCATGTCCCAGAGGTTCGGAAAAAGAAACACCAACCCCACAATGAGCAGTATGCCGCCTGAAACGTAGTTCCAGACTTCCGGTGGCACATTAATGAACGCGGTCGAAACCTTGAGCAACATAGTAAAGACAAAAACTGACACGCCGAGAGATACGGTAACCGTGACTGCTCGACGCGCACTCTTCTCTCCTGCCATGGAACCCCCGACGATCACGGGCAGGAGCGGCAGTACGCACGGCGAAAGTACGGTGAGAATACCTGCGACGAATGAGATAACGAGAAGCCCGGACATACCAAATTATTAATGCATCATCGAACTCGAACTTGTATCCTGCATCATGGTCGTCGAGCTGCCTTCATGCATCATAGAATCGGAAGTTGTGCTCCCGTGCATCATTGCGTCACTGCCTGTGTTTTGCCGAGACGCTGCGTAAATATAAATTCCTCCACCTACTGCAACCGCGATAATGATTCCGACGATCCAATTGCGCATATTCATGGCAGTTTTGCCGATTAGAGTAATGACATCAGTATAGGCAGAAAGAAACAACATGTAAAGTGTACTTTACATCCCGTTATCCACAGACCGGCTGTAGCCCTATAGACGGTAGTCGCTATAGAAACGGGCCGCCAATTTTGCCACGATCATGCCTATAAGCACGATGACGAGCCAGGGATCCAGGCTGTGCTTCAGGTCTTCGATAAGAATGGCGATCACGAGCAGCGACGCGCCCATGAGAAAGGCCGCACGACCGGCAAATGTCCGGTGTTGTTCATCTCGCTCATCAGCAGCTTTTTCCCGAACCACGAATACGGCAAATACACAAAACGCAAGAAAGAGCGCTGCGAGCAGGGCCATCGCCATCATAGTAGGCATCCATATTCGAAATGGATTGAGCACCAAGACGGCAAGCACCAACGTGCCGAGTGCGGTAGCCGTTTGAATCATTGCATTACTTTTCATAGCTTATTGAAAAAATTTCCTCGACGGACACGCGAAAGAATTTAGCAATTTTCATAGCTAACAACACGGAGGGAGTATACCGTCCCCGCTCAATAGCGATAACCGTCTGACGGCTGACCCCGACCTTTTCTGCCAGCTCTTCTTGAGTTGTCTCACAGTCAGTGCGCATTTTTTGAACTTTGTTGGCAATATATTCTGCCATGTTGGTCTATTTTACTTCGGACTTTTGAAATGTAAAGGAAATTTGACGTCGAAGCGACGATTCAAATCCTTGCGCAGTGATCTGGGTTTTTTCAAAATGTGCTGTGTAATAACGGCCTAGAATAAGGCTCTCGGGTCTGTCCGATACAAAAGTCTTCGGGCGGAGAGGGCGAGATTCGAACTCGCGGTGGGGTTTCCCCCACGCATGCTTTCCAAGCATGTCCTTTAGACCACTCAGGCACCTCTCCATTTTTTATATACAAGACTAATACGCTCGTTAGAAGACCCGAATATTTTCAAATACTGCTCGACATCCTCTTTCCGATACAAGTAAATATCCGCCCCTCTTCCGCTAATATGCGGCATAATACCATATTCTTCAAATATGCCAGCGACTTGAAAAATTAGCTCCGGGGACCGGCTCGAAAAAGTTAGTCCGATGTTTTTATAGGCCTTCCCCGAAACAGTATGAACATGAATATAAAGACATCCGTCCGTATCGATAAGGCCACGAACGACTGCTCGTCGATATTCCGCCTTGCGCAATATCCATTGAGGTATCTTGAGTCCTGCTTTCAATTTATTTCCTCGTGGCAACCCTTTTGAAACCAAGAAGTCAACAATTGAGATACCATTTATGAGAATTCTTAATGCATCTCTAGTTTTGTAGATAAAACTTGTTGGAGTAATGGCAAACAATCGTTGTACAAGTTTTTTTATGTAAAGAGAATACTGATAATCCTTAACTGCGTTTACTGTTATATTTGCTTGCCAAAGGTTATTGATGCCGCCGTCCCCCAACATTATTCCGAAAAATTCAGCCAAATCTGTAGAAGATTTTGGTATTTTTACTTTTCTACGGTGACTCTTCTTCGGATATTTTAACGAGGTCAAATCTGCCATGGTCTCAGTATATCATTGGGCTAATACCAAAATGGTTGTTTTGCACTAGACCACTATGCGACGCCTCCTGTTTTAGAGCCCTGTCGAGAGCTCGTATGCGTCTTGTTATAGCATCGGATGCTCTTATTTTCCAAGCAGGGCTTGGACCCTGCTTGGAATGGGCGGGTGGGTTGAAAACATGCGCTCGATCCAGCCGGAGCTGCCGCCAGACTTCACCCCGAAAGGGTCGCCTATGAAAAGGTGCGCGGTTGCGAGATTTGCATTTCGCATCGGCGCGGCGTAGCCGCCGATTTTTTGCAGCGCAGACGCGAGGCCTTCCGGATACCGCGTGAGGAGCGCGCCCGAGGCATCCGCAAGATACTCGCGGCGCCGCGAGACGGCGAGCTCGATCAGCTTAGCGGCAAGTGGAGCGAGCACGATGCCAACGACGGCGAGGATCATGAGAATCGCATTCCCGTTATTGTCGCGACGATCCCCGTCCCAAAAAGAGACGCGCAAAAAGATGTTCGCGACAAGGGCGACGAAGCCCGCGAGCACGACCGCGACCGTCATCAGAAGCATGTCGCGATTCTTGATATGCGAAAGCTCGTGACCGATGACGCCCTCAAGCTCCGGACGCGTCATCATGGCGAGAAGCCCCGTCGTTGCGCAGACGACCGCGTGTTCTTCATCGCGGCCGGTCGCAATTGCGTTTGGCGCAGGATCGTCTATCACATAGAGCTTCGGCTTCGGCAGCCCCGCTGCAATAGCGAGATTCTCGGTGACGGTATAGAAATCGAAAAATTCCTCGCGG
>JAGXBE010000036.1 GCA_018971265.1 Patescibacteria group bacterium | reverse complement strand
CTATGTCACTGCTAAAGAACGGGTTTTTTGAAAATCGCGCCATATTATTTCGCAAGGAGTTTCTCGCGCGACTCTCTCGAAACCGCGCCGGTTGCGCGGTCAACCACCTCAAAGATACCGTTTGCAGCCGCATCTTTGCCGACCACGATGCGTTTCGGAATGCCTATGAGGTCGCTTTCCGCGAATTTTTCTCCGGCGCGAAGGTCGCGGTCATCGTAGAGAACATCCTTCCCCGCCTTCACTAAATCGTCATACAGCGTATCCGCCGCTCGCGAGACCTCGTCACCGTCCTTCCCGAGAGAAACGAGGTGGAGCGCAAACGGCGCGATGTTTTCGGGCCATACGAGTCCTTTCTCATCGGAGAGCGCTTCAACCACCGTCCCCATGAGCCGCGTAATGCCGATGCCGTATGAACCGAGATGTACCGGAACCTCCTCGCCCGCCTCGTTTTTATAGAAAAGTCCGAGCTGTTTTGATTTCACGCCGCCAAAGTCGAAAATATTCCCAACTTCTATGGCCTTCGCCTCCTCGAGCTCCCCGCGCGCGACGCCGAGCTGGGCGAGGACTTCGTCGGTAAGCACTTCTTTGTTAATCGCGAGTTTTTTCGCGCGATGCAAATACACCGTGTCTTCGCCCGCGTCCGAAAGCGTCTGGAATTCGTGCGAGAACTGCGTGAACGCGCCGCCCGAAGCGAATGTAAGGAAAGTGCGGTCGCCGAGCCCTACGCGCTCGAACACTCGCAGGTATGCGGCGATTGCGGAGTCATAAAACGCTTTGTGCGCCGTTTCGTCGGCGGTGTAGGAGTACATGTCTTTCATCACGAATTCGCGGCCGCGCATGATGCCTGACTTTGCCCGCAGTTCATTACGCAGTTTCGTTTGAAACTGATAGACGTATGCCGGCAAATCGCGGTAGCTCGAGATGAAGTGCTTCATCATGTCCGTGATGGGTTCTTCGTGCGACCACCCGAATCCGACCTCTGAGCCGTTCTTGAATGTCGACTTAAACCATACGTCCACTTTTTTATCATCCCAGCGGTCAGTCATTTCCCAAAGCTCCTTACGCTGGAGACTGGTCATGATTATTTCCTGCCCCCCGATCGATTGCATCTCTTCCCGGACAATCTGCTTGATTTTCTCGATTACCGCAAGACCGAGCGGCAGATACGCGTAGACGCCCGCCATCTCCTTGTGCACGAACCCCGCGCGAATGAGGAGTTGCGCGTTTTTCGCCTCTTCGTCTCTCGGCGCTTCGCGTCGCGTTTTCGTAAAAAGTGCCGATTGCCGCATAGACATGGTTATAGATCCAGTATATGCCGCGCGCGCGTCAAGCGCAAAAGTGTTTGCCGTTCTTTGCTACCCGACAATCCTGAAGATATCGTGCACGCTCACGACGAACATGAGCAGGATGAGAAACGCAAAACCGGCCGCGTTGACCGCGCGCGCGACGCTTGGCTTTATGGGGCGGCGAATGGCGCCCTCAATGAGCACGAAAAGTAACCGGCCGCCATCAAGCGCCGGAATAGGAATCAGGTTTATGATCGCGAGATTGATGGAAATAATCGCCATGATTGAAAAAAGGTCTCCGAGACCCGCTGCCGAGGCGGAACCGACCGCACCGGCAATACCTATGGGACCGGTCACTTGGGAGAGGTCCGCTTGAAGCGTAAAGATGCTGTAAAAAAAATGCATGAGCCCTGTCGCCGTCAGTGCGGTCGCGTACCACGTAAATGCGGCCCCCTGCGCAAGCGCCGAGAGCGCCGAGAGCGGCATGACACCGATGGTGGCAACCTCGACTCCGAGCGCGTAGCGCGAGGGATTATTCGCAACGACATTCGTGGTGGGCGTCGCCGTAACAACGCGCTCGTCTGCCCCGCGCTTCACGGCAAGTTCGACCGGTGCCCCGCCACTTCCCGCAATGAATGTCGTGAAGCTTCCCGGATCTGCGGCATGCCACTCCCCCACCGCGTCTTTCGCGCTCATAATCGAATCGCCCGGAAGAAGCCCTGCGCGCGCGGCGGGCGAGCCCGGGAGCACGTTTGCCACGGCGAGTTCGGTACTGTGCGCGCGGGCAATCTCGTCCGCAGAAAGAGCGCGCGGCGTACCGCTCACGAGCGCGCCGACGATAAGTACGTAAGCGAAAAGAAGGTTCATCGCGACGCCGGCGACAAGCACAAACGCTTGCAGGGTGCGTGGCCGCGCGGAGAACGCGCGAGGATTTCCCTCTCCGCCATCCTCACCGTAAATCTTCACGAATCCGCCGAAAGGAAGCCAGTTGAGCGTATAGACGGTCTCGCCTATTTTCCTAATAACCGCCGCGCGCGGCGGATAGCCGAGCCCGAACTCGTCGACGCGCATGCCCGAAAGTTTTGCCGCGACAAAATGCCCGAACTCGTGCACCACGATGAGCGCAACGATGACCACTATGAAAATAAGTATCTCCATAATTGGTCAATTCGCGATTTCGGTCTCCTTTTTCTTGAGAATCTCGAGAAGCGAACCGGTTCCTGCATCAATGAGTTTTTGGACCTCGGCGCGGAGCCGTGTTATCTCGTCTTCGCCCACGCCACCGTCTTCCTTCAGAGCGTCAAGGGCATGGAGCGCAGCCGTGCGGTGAGAGCGCAGCGTTACCTTCGCCTGCTCGGTCTTATCGCTTGCGATTTTCAGGAGCTGTACCCGCCGTTCGCTCGTGAGTTCGGGAAATGAGATACGGAGTCCTTGGGCGTCGATGGCGACGCCGACGCCGAGATCGGCTTCCGTAATCGCTTTCTCGATCTGCTTCAGAAGCGCGCTGTCCCAGGGAATGATGCGCAGCGTGCGCGCATCCTCTACCGAGACGGAAGCGAGCTGCATGAGCGGCGTGCGCACACCGTATGCCTCGGGCTTTATCGCGTCGAGCAAAGTCGGGGTCGCCCGACCGGTGCGGACCCCGGCGAGTTCGCGGAGAAGCCATTCTTCGGTTTCTTTAATGTCCTTCTTGAGTGTAGAGAAATCGTATGCCATGCACGCATCATAACAAATCTTTCGGGGTAACAAGCGAAAGATGTTCAAGGATCATGCGCACCGGAGCGGAGCGATCATGGAGGTATCCTCGTAAAACCGCAATGTCCGAGAGGAGCGCGACGATGCCCTTGTCGTCGCTGCGCGCCTGCAGCGCTTCGTAAGCAACGGCTTCAATACCGTTTACAATCCGTATCGCTTCGTCTCGGCTCTCGCGCCGATTCTGATCATCCTTTCCGTTCGCGAGTTTCTTTATGAGCGCGCTTCGTTTCTCTCCCTTCGCCTTTAAAAACTCCATCGCCTTCTCGGAAATGGAAGACTTCGTAGGCCTTTCGTTCGAGGCGAGCACGGCGACACGCGAGATGAGGGTCGGCAAAAGTCCGCCCGCTGTCGGTAGAATAAGGAAAAGGTGCATGCCCTCCGGCGGTTCTTCAAAAAGCTTTAATAGGGCGTTTTGCGCCTCATAATACATGCTGTCCGCGGCAATTATTATGACCCGGTGCTCGCTCGCCAGCGCTGTTCCGGCAGCAATTTCAGAGACCCGCCGCGCATCCTCGACCGAGAAAAATCCGTATTGGAGCACGGTGATGTCCGGATCCCTGTGCGCCTTTGCTCCGAGCTCTCGCTCCGCCCATGCTCGTGCCGCTGCTATCCCCTCCTCCGCACTCGCCTCGATAAAGAATGTGTGGTGCCGCATACGGTTGCTCCGGATCGCTCTTCACTGTTTCGCCAAAATACTTTT
>JAGXBE010000035.1 GCA_018971265.1 Patescibacteria group bacterium | reverse complement strand
GACGCGCGGCGCGTGCCACTCGATCGGCTTCTCATCGGGCTCTCCATTCCGCACGTTGGCGGCGAAACGGCGTTTCTTATCGCGAAATATTTTAAAACGCTCCCAAGAATCGCCGCGGCGAGCGAGGAGGCCCTCATACGCACAAGCGGCATTGGTCCGATTATCGGCCGCTCTGTCGCGGCGTGGTTCAAAGACAAGAATAACCGTGCACTTATCGCGCGTCTTGAGAAGCACGTTACTATCCGTCCAGTCGTTGCGGCGGAGAAGGGTCCTCTTGCCGGACAGACGGTTGTCATTACCGGCACGCTCTCGACCCTTTCGCGCGAAGAGGCCGCAGCGCTCGTGCGACGCGCCGGCGGCAAGTCGGCCGCAGCAGTTTCGTCCAAGACCTCCTTCGTTGTTGCGGGAGAAGCGGCCGGTGCCAAGCTTGCGCAGGCAAAACAGCTTGGCATTCCCGTTATAGGAGAGCCGGAGTTCCTCAAGAAGCTGCGCCCATGATAGAGTGCGGTAATGGCGACGGTAGAGGAGGTAAAAAAGCTTGCGGCGCTCGCTCGCATCTCGATAGCGGACGAGGAGCTCGTAAAATTCACGAGCGAATTTGACGCGATACTGGCGTATGTCGGCCAGCTTGAAACAGTTGAACTTCCTCAGGGCGCGGCGGTAGAAAAACCGCGTTTGCGCAACATCATGCGCGAGGACGGCGAACCGCACGCGCCCGGCGCGTACACTGAAAAACTCGCAGAACAGTTCCCCGCCCGCGAGGGCGACGCGCTCTTAGTGAAGCAGATCATCTCGCATGACGAAGCCGAATGAAATGACCATCGCGCTCGCCGCCCGCGCGCTGCGCGCGCGGGAACTCACCGTACGCGAGCTCTGGGACGCGTGTGCATCTGCCGCACACGGGGAAAATCAGGAATTAAAGGCGTTTCTGGAAATCTTTGATGTCGACAAAGCGGCGATAGCCGCCGCACAGAAACGCATCGATACGGAAGGCGAGAAAGCACCGCTCCTTTGCGGCATTCCGCTTGCGGTGAAAAATAATATTTTGATAGAAGGAAAGATCGCGAGCGCCGCGAGCAAAATGCTTGAGAACTATCGCGCGACCTATGATGCGACGGTCATACGGAAACTGAGAGAGTCCGGCGCGCTCTTCCTTGGGCGTGCCAACATGGATGAGTTTGCGATGGGCTCCTCGACCGAACACTCGGCATTCGGTTCGACGAAGAATCCTCACGACACGTCACGCGTGCCCGGCGGCTCTTCCGGCGGCTCTGCTGCGGCCGTTGCGGCGCATCTCGCCATAGCCGCGCTTGGCTCCGACACGGGCGGCTCTATCCGCCAGCCTGCCGCGCACACCGGTATCGTTGGCCTGAAGCCGACCTATGGCGCCGTCTCGCGCTCGGGGCTCATTGCGTTGGGCTCTTCACTCGACCAGATAGGTCCTTTGGCAAAGACGATTGAGGATGCGCGTATTCTCTATGAAGCGATTCGCGGTGAAGACTCGCTCGACTCGACGACCGTCCCTGACGGCCTCTACCCCAGGCACGATATTCAGAGCAAAATGCGCATCGGCGTACCGCGACACCTGCTTAGCGAAGGTATCGATGCCGACGTGCGCGCCGCGTTTGAAGACACGCTCAAGCAGCTTGTCAGTGCCGGGCACACGCTCGTTGATATTACGCTGCCGATGAGTGCGTATGCGCTCGCGACGTACTACATCATCATGCCCGCGGAAGTTTCGACCAATCTTGCACGGCTCGACGGAATCCGCTACGGACATGCCGCACGCGGAGAGGCGCTGCTCGATGACTACCTTCTTTCGCGCACCGAAGGTTTCGGGGAAGAAGCCCGCCGGCGTATCCTGCTCGGCACCTTCGTACTTTCTTCCGGCTACATCGATGCCTACTATCGCAAGGCGGATGCCGTGCGCGGCGTGCTGCGCCGCGAGTACGAGAGCGCATTTAAAGAAGCCGATGTCATAGCTTTCCCGACGACGCCGTCTCCGGCATTTAAGTTTGGCGAGAAAAGCGATCCGCTCTCGATGTATCTAGAAGACATTTTCACCGTGACCGCGAACCTCACCGGCATGCCGGCGGTTTCCGTTCCCATGGGCTCTGTCGAGCGAGAAGGGAAACACCTTCCCGTCGGGATACATCTCACAGCGCCGCACCAAGCGGAACACGCGCTTTTTACATTGGGGACTGCGGTGGAGAAGCTGCATACTACATAACACCTTCGTCTATACTGGAGGGAATGCCCACTACGCCCGCGAACCAGATAAGCACCGAATATTTCTTTCGTCGAGCGTATGATTTGATCGGTATGCATACGCCGGCAGACTACTCATCGTTTCAAGCGTCGCTCGCGCACCTCTGGCTCGGAATTGTCATCATCGGCTACGTACTCTCAATCCTGGGGCTTTTTGTCATCGCATATGCGACAATGCGGCTTTTTGACCTCCGTGAACGCGAAGAGGAATACTACGGCACCTTAGTGCTAGCGCCAGAGACAACGGGCGGCGCGAATCCCCGCTGGGAGCATATCGAGTCGCTCGCGGGCGGGACAAGCGCAAGCGAGTGGCGCGAGGCCATCATCGAAGCCGACATCATGCTCGATGACATGCTCACGAAACAAGGCTACGAGGGCGAAGGCATAGGCGAAAAATTAAAGAGCGTCGAGCCATCCGATTTCAATACGCTCCAAGACGCATGGGAGGCGCATAAAGTGCGGAATCTTATAGCGCACGAGGGCTCTTCGTTCGACCTCTCCGAGACGCTTGCACGCCGCACCATCGCCCGCTACGAGTCCGTCTTTCGCGAATTCAAGATGATTTAGATTGAATTTTTTTTGAAAAAGTCCGCTTTCGGTGGCAGTTTGCGCAAACCAATTCGCATTTCTTTATTTCCTGTTTAATCGCTTCAATACTCAGCACAGTGTGAGACCAGCTTCCTATGTTAAATTTCTTGACCGCACTACTATCAACATGATCGAAATCCAGCACATACGGAAATTCTCTTCCTGAAAAACCACAATCAGCACACGAACGCGCTCTTTTATATTCTTCAATAAATTCGGTTACCCGACTTTTATTTCTGCGAACATATGAAATGTGCCTGTTCTTATTCTTCGGATACCAAACCTCCCTCATATACTTGGCGTGGTACTCTTTTCTTCGTGCGGGATCTTTATGAGCCATACTTCAAGTTTAGCATCACTATCGATTGATTAGGTTATGAATCCACCGTCTCTGGTGAAGTCGCCTACTTCCTCACCCTGTTGTATTCCAATTCTACAAGTGGTACTGTGGCACTACGCCTCATTCAGAGGCGTACCGTAGCGGGGTAGAGGAGAGGTACCTCGGGAGGCTCATGTGAAGAACGTGACCCTATCCGGTAACGGGTAGCGGAAAAACTCTCTAAATTGCTGGAACACCGTTAGAGCTTCTTGTGCTACAGCGCGATTCGAAAGGATGAGCGCGAATGCCTGAAAAACAAGAAGATTCGGCGATCAGCAGCCAAGTCTCGGGCAAGCCGGGAAAGGTTCAGAGACTATAATGGGAGAGTCCTTATGGGATTGTGGTATAGTCCATTCCTACTGGAAACAGTGGGTGTAGAAGAACCTCCAGACGCCGGTTCGATTCCGGCCCCCGCAACAAGGTAGTGCGGCCTGTCATGCAGACCGTCCGGCATCAAAAGTGTCGAAATCCAGTTCAATCCCGAGAGGCTCAAAGTCCACGAAAGGCGCGAGAAATCGCGCTTTTC
The DNA here is from genome assembly GCA_018971265.1 of Patescibacteria group bacterium. GTDB lineage: Bacteria > Patescibacteriota > Minisyncoccia > Phycocordibacterales > Phycocordibacteraceae > C7867-001. The sequence continues at coordinate 2 of JAGXBE010000035.1, read as the reverse complement.
GT
>JAGXBE010000034.1 GCA_018971265.1 Patescibacteria group bacterium | reverse complement strand
CGAAGCCAAGTAGTGCGGGTAAAAACAAGAAGCACTCATTGCCATACGGTACATTCCAGATATACGTGTGTGATACCCACATCTTCCTTACCATCAAAGGATGGATTGAGAAGTTAGCCGAACTCGGAAGCGCTGATACCTAGCGCCCACAAACAAGCTGTTAAACAAAAAGCTCCGGAGATGTGCCCACCGGAGCTTGAACTTACAACGCACGTAGTTTCTTGAGAACATCGCCCCAGCCGAACACTCTTACGACATGCGCCGGCTTTTTGTGTCTATTCCACGGCGTGTTGAACAAAAGAACCTTGATACCCTCTCTACTCACCGAAGCAGCGTGCTCAAGTGAGTCGTCGATGAATACCTCGACTCCAAGCTTTTTGCACATATCACCTTTCGTTTCTCTGCGCGCTTCTGTGCCGTGGTAGTGACCAAGGAAATGTACTTCTTTGAACATCCGCGGGAAATACTTGTTAATTAACGAGAAAGTTCTTCCTCTCACACCCTCCGGCCGCGAGGTGATGATGACAAAGACATTTTTCCGTTTAAGCTGGCTAAGCACGCGCACCGCACCCTTCACTGGGGCGATGCGATCATGATGTGCCGAGTGATAAAACTCACTCACACGCCGAGCGGCCTCTTCGCCTGAGCATCCCCACGTATGCCCAAGTTCATATACGACGATGTCATCCCTCCGATATGAAGTTCCATAAATCTCGTTGTGGAATTTGGCTAGGCTCGTATTGAAGTCAGCAAGTACATCGTCGAAGTCGATACCGATAATTCGTTTCTTGAGCGGCATTGGCAGTCTCCTCGTGAAAGTTTCTCGACGTACGGTACTGCTCTATATCGCGAGTGTCAATTTACGCAAGTTTTGAAACTAAAAAGCGAACACGTCGGTTCGCATAAGTATGAAGGCGCAATGCGTCGGGATTCTCATGGATGGCAATCGCCGGTGGGCGAGAGGCCACGGGCTGTCGATTTCGCAGGGGCACGCGACCGGCTTGAAAAAAGCGAAGGAAATCACTCGTCACGCGTTTGCCCGCGGTGTCGATACCGTTATCTTGTACGCATTTTCTACGGAGAACTGGAACCGTCCTCCAGAAGAGGTCAAACATCTCATGAAGCTCTTTGGCGGCGCGCTCGTGCGCGAGCTCGACGAACTCTCGCGAGAGGGTATTCGCGTCCGCTTCATCGGCGACCTTACCCGCCTGCCCGAATCACTACGCGCGGCCGCAGAGAGGTTCGAGAGGGAACGTTCGCACAGCGATTCCGGGAAGACGCTCGCCATAGCGCTCTCCTATGGCGGCCGTGCGGAGATTCTCGCCGCAGTGAACCGGCTTCTTAAAGAAGGGAAGGAGAGTATGAACGAAGAAGACATGCGCGCCGTTCTCTGGAGCACAAGTATGCGGGACCCCGATCTCATTATTCGCACCGGCGGCGAGAAACGACTGTCGAACTTCCTCCCCTGGCAGTCGGTATATAGCGAACTCTTTTTCCTCGATACGTTGTGGCCCGATTTTTCAAAGGAAGAGCTCGACGCGGTCCTTGCTGATTTCTCCGAGCGAGAACGTCGACACGGCCGGTAATGGAGTGTACGCTTTTCGGTAATGGAACCAGCCGTCATATACGAAGACGATGACGCGCTTGTCATCAATAAGCCCGCCGGGCTCATCGTGCATAGCGACGGCAGAACTAAAGAGCCCTCGGTAGTGACGTGGGTGCTCGAGCGTTACCCAGCACTCGCTGCGGTAGGCGAACCGTGGGAAAGCCCCCAGGGTGAGGTAGTCCCGAGGCCCGGCATCGTACATCGGCTCGATCGCGACACCTCAGGCGTCATGATTCTTGCGAAAACAGAAGAAGCATACACATTTCTTAAAAATCAATTTCAAAGCCGCACGACGGAGAAGGTATATCGAGCCTTCATCTACGGGCACCCGGCAGAAGACCAGGGCACGATCGAAGCAGAGATCGTACGCATCCGCTCGATGCCGCCGCGCTGGGGTGTCGCGCGCGCAGGAGAGGAGAAGAAGCACCGCGCAGCCGTCACTGACTGGCGCGTGCTTGCGCGGGGCACAGATCCGGAGACACGCGAGAAGGTTACGTATCTTGAAGCATTCCCGAGAACCGGCCGCACGCACCAAATCCGCGTTCATTTGAAGCACATCAATCACCCGGTCATTTGCGACAAGCTCTACGCGAAAGGGAAGCCCTGCCTCCTTGGCTTCTCCCGCCAAGCGCTCCACGCCGCCTCGCTCACGATCACCCTCCCTAAAGGGGAACGCCGTACCTTCGAAGCCCCTCCTCCTGCCGACGTCGTCAGTGCGCTTACGTACTTCCCGGGCGCGCGTTAAACATTTGCCCTCTCACGCCGCGCGTGATACAGTGCGCGAAACATGAAGAACGTCATCACGCCGGTTAATGCTGAAGGACGCGCCAAACTCGGTATCCGCCCGGGCGACACGGTGCGCGTCGTTCAGAATATCGTCGAGCTCAAGAAGGGTCGCGGTACCGACAAGAAAGAAAAGACCGTCAAGAACGCCCGCAAGCAGGTCTTCGAGGGACTCGTGCTCGCGACGAAACACGGCACCGAGCCGGGCGGGACCTTCACCGTGCGCGCGACGCTCTCGGGCGTCGGTGTCGAGAAGACCTTCCCGCTCTATTCCCCGGTTATTGACTCGATCGAGATCGTGAAGCGCTCCCGCGTCCGCCGCGCGAAGCTTTATTTCATCCGCGAGAAGGCGGCGAAGATGGTACGCCGCCAGTTGAGGAACGCGCGCATGATGCACCTGAAGAGCGACGAAGAGGTTGCCGCAGCTGCGCCAGCCGAAGAAAATGCGCCAAGCACAGAAGAAACGCCGAGCGCGGAAAGCATCCCGAAAGAAGAAAAAGAAGAAGCAGTTGTAGTATAGTAATGTCCACTTGCCCAGGTGGCGAAATTGGTAGACGCACTACCTTGAGGTGGTAGCTCCCGCAAGGGATTGGAGGTTCGAGTCCTCTCCTGCGCACAACCGGTCCGAGGGATCGTTTCGCGCTCCACGGCGCGCATATGGTGCCTATAGTGTAATGGTTAGCACTAGGGTTTGTGGAGCCCTCGGTTCCGGTTCAAATCCGGATAGGCACCCAGAGTCTTATATACTATCTGAGATGTTTGATCTAGCCATCTACTTCGTAGCGGGTGGCGTCGTCACTACGGCAATCGTGTTCCTGGAAGAAAGCGGCTTCCGATTGCTCTCCGGTCTCGCGACGCTGATACCGGTTTTCACGCTCATCGCGTACTTTTTTATCGGCGAGTCCCGCGGCGGCAGCGCTTTGTCATCTCATGCGGAGCTCGTGCTGGCGGGGACCTTGGTTGCGTGGGTACCCTATATGCTCGTGGTCATCATCCTTGCTCCGCACCTCGACACGTATAAGACCATTGGCATAGCGCTCGGCGTTTTCTTTGTTTTGGCAATCGGGTTTTTATTGCTCACCCAGCACTTCGGCTGGTTTCAGTAATCGGGCAGGTTCTGATAGCCGCGAGAAAGGGACCCTCGCGTTTTAAGGTTTTGTATACTAGGTGCATGGTTAAGAAGATCCCCGGCGGCGTCGCACATACGATGCCGGCAGATCTGCGGAAAGCGCTCGCGGCCGATCCGAAGGCTCTGGCGGTTTGGGAAGATATCACGCCGCTTTCTCGCAATGAATGGATCTGCTGGACTATCTCCGTCAAGACGCCGGAAAAGAGGAAGGAGCATGTCGAGAGGGTCGTTTCGGAACTCAAAGAGGGGATGCGCCGTCCGTGCTGTTGGTACGGGTGCGTCCATCGGAAGGATAAGCCGTGGAGTCCCTCGCAAAGATTCGTGCTTAGTGCAAGAACCAGATCGACGATCC
>JAGXBE010000033.1 GCA_018971265.1 Patescibacteria group bacterium | reverse complement strand
TCCTCTTCGGACCGATCGGCATCACTCTCTGGGCGGTACAGATGCTCTGGATTCCGTTTTGGGCCGCAGGCGTAGTGAACGGCGTGGGGCACTATTGGGGGTATCGCAATTTCGCCTTCGACAAGGCGACAGACGCGAGCACCAACATAGTGCCATGGGGGATTCTGATCGGCGGCGAAGAGCTGCATAACAACCACCACCGATATGCCTCATCTGCAAAACTCTCGTGCAGATGGTACGAGTTCGATGTCGGGTGGCTGTACATCCGCATACTCGAAACACTTCGGCTCGCGCGGGTGAAAAATATCCATGGCAGGAAAATAGCCGCGTAAGCGGATTCTCAAAATGTTGGAGCGCCCCCCATCGCCCCAACATTTTTTATTTCTGTACCATGATGTGAGGCACTAGGATCTGTGGATTCAAATCGAACCTTGATTCGACGGTTTTCATCTCTTCGCTTACCTGCATCCAGAAGAATGCCCAGAGCCAGACAAACGTAGCAAGCGAAAGCGGGATGGCCGTGACGAACAGACCGGATACGGCAAGTCCAGTGGCAACGGCTTGGGTGAGAGAGGTCGCCCAGATGACGCTCTTGGCAGGCAGAAACTTCCACCAACGCTCTTTGGTGTGCGCGACATAAACGAGCATGTGGCCGGATACGGTCAGCTTGAGGAAAAATGCTGTTTGAATTAAGGCGAGTGGCAAATGGAAAACATCGGCAAGCAGAAAATACATGAAGAGGCTGCTCGTGACTCCGACGAGACCAAAGAGCGTCCCGAGCGTGAAGCGTTCGTACGGTGCGACGTCGGCAGGACGGTCGGCGCGCTTCACGCGATCGAAAGCAAGCGTGATAATGGGAATATCATTCAAGAACGCAAGCAAAATAATCTGCACGGGCGTAAGCGGGAATCCTTTGATGATAAGGCCGAGGACGAGTGCCGTGACGATGAGGCGGAAACTCTCGGAGATGCGATAAACAGAATAGTTATAAAGGCGGAAGAATATTTTGCGCGCTTCGGTGAGCGCGGTTTGCATCACACTGACACCTGAATCAAGGAGAACGATGTCGGCCGTACCCTTCAAGGCGTCGACGGCGTTCGCGACCGCGATGCCGACATCGGCCTTGCGCACGGCAGGCAGATCGTTGACGCCGTCGCCGGTCGCGGCGACGGCGTAGTGCTGTTGGGCAGCTGTCACGAGCGCGAGCTTGTCCTCGGGAGAGACCTCAGCGAAGGCGGCGGTCGTCGCAAAGATGCCGACTGGAAGATGTACGAGGTCGAGATCCTTCGTTCGTATGGTATTACCAGCGAGCCCGAGTGTTGCGGCGACATACGCGGCGGTTTCTTTGGTGTCGCCGGTCACCATGATTGCGTTAACGCCTTCGTTTTTGAGAAAGCAGAGCGTCTCTGCCGCATCAGCGCGGAGTGGGTCGGCGAGGACAAGCAAACCGATGAAGCTCATGTCGCGTTCATCCTCGATGCCCGACGGATTCTTCTTGAGCGCGACGGCGATTGCGCGTGAACCATTCTTTGCGGCTTCTTCGATATCGTGATGCACTGACTCTGTGAGGCCGTCGAGCGGCGTACACAAGCTCTCAATGATCGGCGGCGTGCCGATAGACACTAGGTATCGAACGCCGTTTCGCTCGATGAGCGCGGTAGTGCGCTTGCGGGTCGAGTCGGCGGGGATCGTTTGAAGCGCGTGGTGCGATGACGATTCCGGTCGTCCGGCAGCAACAATTGCATAGTCAATTGCGGTGCTGCCTGGCTCTGCGGCTAAAGAAGCGTAAGTACGAACCTCATCTTCTGAAAAAGGCGCGTATGCGTGAGTATGCTCGACTGATATTTTGTTCTCGGTGAGCGTGCCGGTCTTGTCAGTCAGGAGTAGCGTAACATTCGCGAAGTCCTCGAGTGACGACAAGCGGCGTACGAGCGCCCTCTTGGCCGCCACCGCAAGCGCTCCAATTGAAATGATGAGAGTCATTACGGTCGGCAAGGAAACGGGGATGCCCGCGATGAGGAGTGAAAGGTCGAGGATGAGGATGTCGGCGATCGGCTGGCCGTCGATGACGAAAACTACAGTTAAGATAGCAACCGCAATCAAGCTCGCGATAATCAGATACCGAGAGATGGAGAGAATGTCGCGCTCCATGCTCGATTTTCGCTTTTCCTCTTTCCCAGAAGACGCAATTTTGCCGAAGAACGCATGGTTGCCGGTTGCAGAAATCGTCCCGGTAAAGGTTCCCGTCACGACAACGGAGCCGGAGTACGCCGTGTCGCCGACCTTTTTCTCTTTCGGCATCGATTCGCCGGTGAGAACGGCTTCGTTGATCTCAAGATTGACCGCTGCGTCGATATACGCGTCGGCGGTCACAAGCGCGCCGACGTCGCATTCGATAACGTCTCCCACGACCAAATCGCGCGAGGGAACAGCCTTCCAAACTCCATCACGCAGCACCTTCGCCTCAACCGAAAGCTGCGAACGCAGCGCCTCGAGCGCATTATCGGCCTTCCTCGTGTGCCAGAGCGTCATGCCGACGTTTAGGGCCAATAGCGCGAGGATGAAGAAGCCGTCAAAATGCTGGCCGGTATAGAACGAGAGCGCCGATGCAGTAATGAGCATGAGCGACGCGAGCGACGCGAGCGCCTTGGCGAGCTTGGCGAACGCGCTAGGACGCTTCTCAATTATCTCGTTTGGCCCACGCTGTACCAACAGCCGCGCCGCCTCTGCGGAAGAAAGTCCTGCCATTCTCTCAATACTAACCTATTTCTTCAGAGCGAAGTGGAAGCTCGAGTACGAAAGATACCCAGGAATAAAAACGCCAAGCCAGGAGAGCCAAATTGGGACGTTCACCTCGTTGAGAATAAAATTCCATCCGAACGCGATACGGACGAGATGAAGAAGCGCGACGATGAGGAAAACGATGCCAATAAGCTTAAGGAGTCCACCCTCGGTCGGCGATGTGATGGGGAGCTTCATATTCCAGCCGTAGTGCGCAAGGAGTAGGATAAGCGCGAGATCGAACACGATTCCCGGCCATACTGCACTCACGCTCCAGGCGATACCGAGGACGGTGATCGGCAAAAGGCCAGCGCTTGAGAGCCAGACGCTACAAATGATGTCCGCCATGACTAACCCAACGCCCACTTTCGCTACTTCACGTAGAATATGATGGTGCATATGTGTTTATTATGCCTCGACTGATGCCTTCCGCGAGGGCAGCGAGTGCATAACTTTTATACGGCAGATAGGCGTAGCGAAGAAAATCCGGGCCGATTCGCGAAGCTTTGGATTTCTTAAAAACGTGTTGCGCAATAACGTCCTCGAATAAGGTCTTCGAGTCTGTTCGATACGAAAGTCTTCGAGCGGATGGTGCAGGATTCGAACCTGCGGTACCTTGCGGTACGGTGGATTTCAAGTCCACTGCTTTCGACCTCTCAGCCAACCATCCCTGAATTACTGCGCCGATGATGAGGTGCGTATCGGCGCTTCTTCAAGCGTGTCTGATCGATTATCTTTTGGGCGGAACCAGATGAGATAGATGATCTCGAGAACACCGAGCGTGTTGATGATAAGAAGGGCGATGAACCACCCTTTCTGGCTGCCGCGAGCGGCGTACCAGAGCGCGAAGCCCTTAAGGATCACCGTCCAGAGAGCGACCACTATGATAAGAGGAAGGAGCGCGATCATGAGGCCGGGCGCAAAGGGGGAATAAAACGGCGAGAAGTAGTGCATACCCGCGTATTGTACCATACACTCTATACCATGCGATATCTCGGCATAGACTATGGAACCAAGAAGGCGGGCCTTGCGCTCTCCGACGAAGCGGGGACGATGGGCTTCCCGCACAGCATCGTCCCAACGACCCTGCGGCTTATTGACGAGCTTTGCGCGCTCATCGCCAAGGAAGATGTCGGGGCAATCGTGATCGGAGAGTCGCGTACGCTTGCGGGCGGCGAGAATCCTATAG
>JAGXBE010000032.1 GCA_018971265.1 Patescibacteria group bacterium | reverse complement strand
GGTATCCTCGTAAAACCGCAATGTCCGAGAGGAGCGCGACGATGCCCTTGTCGTCGCTGCGCGCCTGCAGCGCTTCGTAAGCAACGGCTTCAATACCGTTTACAATCCGTATCGCTTCGTCTCGGCTCTCGCGCCGATTTTCCTCATCCTTTCCGTTCGCGAGTTTCTTTATGAGCGCGCTTCGTTTCTCTCCCCCCGCCTTTAAAAACTCCATCGCCTTCTCGGAAATGAAAGGCCTCGCAGGCCCTTCGTTCGAGGCAAGCACGGCGACACGCGAGATGAGGGTCGGCAAAAGCCCGCCCGCTGTCGGCAGAATAAGGAAAAGATGCATGCCTTCCGGCGGTTCTTCAAAAAGCTTTAGTAGAGCGTTTTGCGCCTCATAATACATACGGTCTGCGGTAATTATCACGACCCGGTGCTCGCCTGCCAGCGCTGTTCCGGCAGCAATTTCAGAGACCCGCCGTGCATCCTCGACCGAGAAAAGTCCGTATTGGAGCACGGTGATGTCCGGATTTCTGTGCGCCTCTGCTCCGAGCTCTCGTTCCGCCCATGCCCGTGCCGCTGCTATCCCCTCCTCCGCACTCGCCTCGATAAAGAATGTGTGGTGCCGCATACGGTTGCTCCTCTGATCGCTCTTCACTGCTTCGCCAAGATGCTTTTTTGGTACGTATGCAAATGCTTGAGCGCGATGCCGGTGCCGCGCGCGACGCAATAGTAGGGATCTTGCGCGAGCTTTGCGACGACTCCCGTACGGCGGTATACGAGCTCGGACATCTGGCGCAACTGCGAGGAGCCGCCGGTAAGAATGATGCCGTTGTCGATGATGTCGGCGGCGAGTTCGGGCGGAGTGTCCTGGAGCACTTTGCGTATCGCTTGCGTCATTTCGCGCAGTTCTCGCGCCATCGCCTGCACGATATCATTGGTTGAAATGTCAATAGTGCGCGGCAAGCCGGAAATGAGGTCGCGGCCCTTGACCGCAAGGGTGAGTTCTTCGGTGAGCGGCACCGCTGCGCCGATTTTTATCTTCACTTCTTCCGCGGTCTTGTCGCCGATAGCGAGATTGTGCTGTTTTTTCACATGATCAACGATGGCGCGATCGAGACGGTCGCCGGCGCACTTCACGCTTGTCGAGGCAACGATGCCGCCAAGCGAAATCACCGCAACATCTATCGTGCCGCCGCCGATATCGACGATCATTCGTCCCATCGGCTCGTGGATAGGAATGCCGGCCCCAATAGCCGCAAGTATCGGCTCTTTCACTACGAAGGCATTTTTGGCGCCCGCTTTCATGGCTGCTTCGATAACGGCGCGCTTCTCGGTCGACGTAACGCCTGCGGGGACCGAGATAAGCATTGTCGGCTTGAACGGATTTCTGCCGAGTACTTTCCGCATGAAATAACGGAGCATCGCCTCGGTTACGCGGTAATCCGCAATGACGCCGTCCTTCATCGGACGATAGGCAATGATGTCGTCCGGGGTGCGCCCCACCATCTGTTTCGCTTCCGCACCAATAGCGAGTATTTTGTTGCCGCCATGCTTGCCGTGCGCCTTGCCGACGGCGACGACCGATGGTTCGTTTGTAACGACTCCTTTCCCGGGTACGAAAACCAATATGTTCGTGGTCCCAAGATCAACACCGAGCTTTGGGGAAAAGAAAGACATTACCCGTATAGTATCCCCCTCTCTGCACTCGCGCAAAGTACGAAATGCAAATGGTACGATACCTTCATGCAAGGAGAAATGAATTTCGTCATCGAGGGAGGCAGACCGCTCTCGGGGAGCGTCGAGACGAGCCGGTCTAAGAACGGCGCCGTCGCGCTCTTGGCCGCTTCCCTTCTCAATCGCGGGCGGACCACGCTCCATCAAATGCCGAAAATCGAGGAAGTGAATCGGCTCATTGAGGTACTCCGCTCCATTGGAGTCGAGGTAGAGTGGCGAGGTTCGAGCCTCAGTATCGTGCCGCCGGAAAAAATCGATGTCGGTCTCATTGATCGCGACGCGGCGACCAAAACGCGCAGCATCCTCATGTTCATCGGTTCGTTGATCCACTTGTTCAACGATTTCGAATTGCCGCAATCGGGCGGATGTACTTTGGGGCTGCGCTCGGTACGCCAGCACCTTTGGGTGCTTGAGAGGTTTGGCGTCACTATCGAGACTTTGACCGATCGGTATCGCATTCGCCACAATGGACTCGCGCCGGCTACCGCTGTCCTCTACGAAGCGAGCGATACTGCGACCGAGAACGCCCTTCTTGCCGCCGCGAAACTCCCGGGAACATCCGTCATTAAATATGCCTCTGCAAATTACCAGGTGCAGGAGGTGTGCGGTTTCCTCAAGGCGCTCGGTGTCGACATCAGAGGCGCCGGAACGAGCACGCTCACGGTTGTCGGCATTGCGGAGATACGGAAAGATATCGAATACACCGTTGCCGAGGATCCGACCGACGCGATGTTCTTTATTACGGCCGCTATTGCGACCAAGAGCGCACTCACCGTTCTCAAGGCGCCTATCGAATTCCTCGAAGTGGAGTTATTCGTCCTTTCGAAAATGGGATTGAAATTTTCAGTCACTGACGCGGGCGTGTCAGAAAATGGTATTACCAAGCTGGCAGATATCCATATCGAACCCTCGGAGCTCTCCGCATTCCCCGAAAAGGTCCATGCGCGCCCTTATCCCGCGCTCAACATCGACAACCTCCCTTTCTTCGCCGTCATCGCCACGCAAGCGAAAGGCACGACGCTCATTCATGACTGGTCATATGAAAAACGCGCGATCTACTACACCGAGCTCGACCGCCTCGGAGCGATTACGAACCTGCACGACCCTCACCGCATTTCTATCGAGGGGCCGCGAGACCTTAGGGCGGCTGAAGTCATTTGCCCGCCGGCGCTGCGGCCCGCGACCATCATCCTCGTCGCAATGCTCGGTGCCAAGGGTCGCTCGACCCTTCGCAACGTCTATAGTATCAATCGCGGTTACGAAAACATCGTACGCCGTCTCCAGGAGCTTGGTGCAAGCATTGAAGCGAGCTGAGCGTGGGGACGATATACTGAAGGTCATGAAGTCTATCGGCGACATTCTCCCCGACTTTGAGAAAAAAGCGGCCGCGGCGCCCAGGGGAAGGAAGCGCCTAACCGAGCGGGGCGAGCTGATGCGCTTTTTCCTGCGGCACCTTAATTACTCGCGCAAACAAGACGGGCTTGCCCCTATGACGATGGCGCACCTCGGCACCGTGCTCGAGAAAATCCCCACCAATGATCTCTACTATCTGAAAAGCGTGTGCAGCCAGGCGGAAAATTTCAGCAAAAAATTCTGGTGGGAGCTCGATCCGGAGAAACACCCACCGCGTTGATTTTCTGTTATAGTAGGACACGATGAAAGAAATCGTGCAAGACGGCGCGGAAGTGCTACGCGAAGTAGCGGCGCCGGTGCCGGAAGACCTTTTCGGCTCGACGGAGCTCGCGCAACTCATCGCCTCCATGGCAGAGGCCCTTGATGGCGAAAAGGAAGGCGTTGCGCTGGCCGCCCCGCAGATAGGCGTCTCCTACCGCCTCTTTATCGTGCGGAAGGACCGTACGCTCCCCGTCCATCCCTCTTCTGCATCGCAGGAAGCGCATCCCGTGCCCGAAGTAGAGACGTACGTTAATCCCGAAATCGTAAAGACTTCCCGTAAACGCAGTGCCGCTGATGAGGGGTGTCTTTCCGTGCGCGGCATCTATGGCACGACCCTGCGGCACGAACGCGTTACCGTTCGCGCGCGCCGCATCGACGGCTCCGCGTTTGAGCGCGGCGCGGGCGGACTGCTCGCACAGATATTCGAGCATGAGATAGATCATTTGAATGGTGTTCTCTTCATCGACCATGCCGAGCATCTCATTCGAGTCACCCATGAGCCCGAAGTATAGTTTCGTTTTCTTCGGTACGCCGGAAGTCGCCCGCGAAACGCTTGAGGTCCTCCTCGAGCGCGGCTTTTTGCCCGCCCTTGTCGTGACTTCGCCTGACGCGCCGAAAGGCCGCGGCCTCGCGCTCACCCCTTCGCCGGTGAAAGTAACGGCTCTCGAGCATGCCATTTCAGTGCTGACGCCGGAAAAGCTCGATGACAAAAGTGTTGCCGCAATCGGCGCACAAGGATGCGACTACGCTGTTGTCGTTGCCTACGGAAAGATATTTCCCGAAGAGCTCATAGCCGCTTTCCCCAGAGGCGTCTTGAATATCCATTACTCGCTTCTGCCGAAATATCGCGGCGCGACGCCGCTTGAAGGCGCGCTCCTCGCGGGCGAGCTAGAAACCGGCGTAACTATCCAGAAAATGGCGCGCGAACTCGACGCGGGCGATGTCCTCGCGCAAGAAAGTATCGCCATAGCGCCCGAAGAAACGGCGCGCGAGCTGCGCCCGCGGCTCATATCGATGGGGGCGACGCTGCTTGCAGACACGCTTCCCGCATTTGTGCGCGGGGAGCTCGTGCCAGCGCCGCAAAACGCTGCGCTTGCTTCGCATACGCGGAAATTGAAAAAAGAGGATGGGCTCGTTTCGCTTGACGCTCCTACAGAGGAAAATTGGAACAAATACCGCGCCTACGCCGATACTATCGGCACGTACTTTTTTGAAAACGGAAAACGCATGAAAATAACCAAGGCGTCTT
>JAGXBE010000008.1 GCA_018971265.1 Patescibacteria group bacterium | reverse complement strand
ACCCGATCCTTTTTCATGCGCCGAGAGGTCGAAGTCGGTACGATACGCGAGACCCCAGAGCTCTTTGCGGCCGAAGGGATAGTCAAACTCGAAATCGATCGTGCGTTTGCTGTAGTGCGCCCGATCTTCGGCAGGAACTTCAAGTTCGTGCACCATGCCGTGCGGGAGACCGATCGTCTCGGCAAAAAGATGCATGCTTTTGCGCCACTCTTCAAACGCCCGCTCCCAATCGGCGGGCTTCACGAAATATTCAACCTCCATCTGCGAAAGCTCGCGTAGACGAAATATGAAGTCGCGCGGGGCGATTTCATTTCGAAACGCCTTCCCTACCTGCGCGATACCGAATGGCAGTTTCGGATGCAGGGAATCCACGACGTTCTTGAAATTCGAGAAGATGCCGCCTGCCGTTTCGGGGCGCAGGTATACGACTGCCGACTCGTCTTCCGCGGCACCGGCACGCGTCCTGAACATCATATTGAACTCACGCGCTCCGCCGAGCTTCCCTTCACACTCGGGACATGTTTGAGAGTCCTCCAGATGATCCGCACGGAAACGCTTCTTGCATTTTTCGCATTCGACGAGCGGGTCGGAAAAGCCGGCAACGTGCCCGCTTGCTTCCCATATTTTCGAGTTCATCAATATCGCGGCATCGACGCCATACATGTCATCCCGTTCGTCGCGAAACATGCGCAGCCAGATGCGCTCCACGTTTTCTTTAAGAACGACGCCAAAGGGTCCGTAGTCAAACGTACCCGCGAGACCGCCATAGATTTCAGAACCGGGGAACACGAAGCCCCGCCGTTTACAAAGAGATACGATTTTCTCCATCAAGTCGGTAGTCATACGGGATAGCGACGCCCTGCCCCGTAGCCAACCGAGCGGAGCGAGGTTGTGGTACCGGGGTTGGCGAGGGAGACGATCTTTTCCATTAGGGTCTGGTCATTCATGGAATCACCTTACGATACGCTAAGAGTGCGGCAAAAAGCTCTCGAATGCAAGGCGCGGACAAACGATCTCCAGAGGCGTACCCTCTATTGCACCGTTGCGTTTGAACTCACGTACCCCGGATCTCCGGTGGTTTCGGTTGTCACAGGATTTGCTGTTGCGGACACTTGTACACCCGCGAAACGATCGTAACCGGAAAATGTTGCCGTGCCGGTCAAAGATGGCGCCGTGCCCTTCTGAGAAGTCGATGGCGTGAGTGAAACCTGAAAAGATCCCTGTGCAGAGGTGCCTTGCGACAAGTCGCCCGTATTCCAGGTCACGGTACGGGATCCCGCATCGTACGAGAAGGACCCCGTGCCGGATGTTTTGTTGGTATAGGAAACGTAGCTCGGCAAGACTGCTGTTACCGCACCGCCGGCAACGGCATTCCCGTCAGTGCGCGCATTCCAAACAATCGCGTAGGTCGTGGGCTGATTGGCGCGAGGCGGGATGGGGCCGCTGTTGGCGAACGGTCCCGACGCGTGAAGCGAGGATGCCTGCAGTACTACCGCTGTTGCGATTTTCACGGTTTTTGTAAGCGACGCGCTCACTTCTTCCGGTACATTCGTTTGCCCGATGCGCGTACCGGATACGGAGATGGTGAAAAGTATCGTCGGAGTCGAAATGCCCGCCGGCAAAGTCGAGAGAGTGAACGCGCCAATGCCCGAAGCCCCGGGGGCAAGCATCGCCAAAGAGGGGTCCGTGTCCCGACTGAATATGATGGTATGGTCGGCGGAACGATAAAAGCCGTTCGAACTTTGAATGCTTCCATAGTCAATTCCGGAACCGGATACTGTAACGGCGATTGTCGCGTTTGTTACGTTCGTCGCAAGCGTGTTGGCGTAGGAAAGAGTGACGCTCTGTGTGCTTCCGGGTTTGACGACGACATTCGACCCCGAATCTCCATTGATAGCCAGCGTTGCGTTGATGAAGGGTGCCGTAATCGCAACCGTTGCGTCTTGGGTCATGTAGGTAATCGCCAACGTCTGGTCGGTCGGGGTATTTGCGGTCCCGATGCTGAAGCGGAAGACGCGCTGCTCGCTGTCCTGGCCTGAGAGTGTTCCCGTAAGCGTTACCGTCTTACTTGCCCCGGGCAGCAGGGTCCCGAGAAGGAAACTGGAGTTGCTAATCGGGACCGAGGACGAGGTGGTGGTGAAGCCGAACGGAAGGGCTCCGACAAGAACGACGTTATTGAGCGGCACGGCTGCATTCGAGCGCGCGGTAAGCGTGATCGTAAGGGGCTGACCCGACACGGTTTCGGCGAGCGTATCGACGGAGAGCGAAAGCGGGGTCGAAGAAACCGAAAGCGCATAGGAAGTTTTCTTCACAAAGACGGCGTTGGAACCGGGTACGCTATAAGAAAATGAGACCGGCAACGTGAGCGTCTGCCCGGCTGCGCCGAAGACGACGACCTTCAACGAGCGGGTCACGGTGCCGCCGCTTTCAAGGGTCCCCAGATCTTCGACGTAACGTGGATACGGGCTAAGAACATTGGTGGCGCTGCGAGAGCCGTCCGGAAAATCAATCTCGATTGTCGCGTCCTTAAGCGCGACTGGATTCCCATTCTCAATGGTCAGCGAGAGCGGAACCGTGTCTCCGGCGGCGATCGTCGTCGGGCCCTGGAGATTAATCGCGATGTTGTTTACCGAAACCGAGTTGCCGCCGTAAAGAAAAAAGTAGCCGGCAATCCCGAGCGAGACAAGGAAAAATACGAGTGCGGTCACGAAGAATATGCTTGCGAGATGCACGTGACGCCTGCCGCGAGACAGAGCTGCCGCAGGCAGCGTATCTTCTTTCCATCCGTGCGGCACCGAATGTTCGCTCGCGACGGAGTGCGGCAAATGCGGGTCGGGCTGTTGGGCGTCAGGCGAATAGAGACGGGCGCGCGCGCGCTCAAGCGAGCCAGTATCGTCTTCTTGGTCACGAGGTGGCATCGCTATCAGTATACAAGAATTTAGAGGCCGGAGGCGACGATACCTCGGTTAATACGTGTTATGTACGCTGGGCGTTCCCGTACGACCGTAGCAAGAATTGCGGGCGTAAAAGAGGAGAGTTCCCCGGGTATCTCCCCCGTATCGAGCCCCAGTGCCGCGAGCACCCGCAGCGCCGCCAGTATTTCAGCGGCATCGTGCGTGTCTTCGGGAAGAACGGTAAGTGCGTCAAAAAAACCGGAGATGACCGAGAAAAGCGCGGTATCGTGCGCTTCGTCAGCGACAAGCCTCAGTAAAAGACCGCACACGCGAGACGCTCTTTTGCGCGGTGCGCTCCGCTGCATCCGCATAAACCAATTCTCAAAAGGGACCGCTCCCGTAACGCGCCAGTATTCCTTTCCATGCACGAGTACAAGTTCGCTTTCGGCAAAGGTCGTGAGTGCGGCGGCAAGCTTGGCGCCGGGACGGCGCAGGCCTTGCGCGCGAGCGCGTACAAGGCCGAATCCTGGAGTAATGAAAGTTATAAACGCATTCGCCTCGCCGGAGGGCGTACGGGCCACTACGATGCCGCGCGTTTCGTATTTATGCCTCATCGCGGATAAGATCGAAGCGCATGAGGCCGGTCGAAAGCTCTGCTTCGTACTTCCCTTCCGCTTTCGGTTCTGCATGCGCTGCATCTCTGGTCGAGTATCCTTCAGTCTTGCGCGCCTGTGCAACTGCACGCGCCATCTCGCGCTCGTCGCCTTCCTTGACGAGCTCTGGAGTGAGCTTTATGTCGAGTTCGATGGCCGCATGTCCGGTCGAGACGTGCTTCACATTCACCTCCTCGGCAAGAATGTGTGCAAGCTCCTCGGAAAGAGAGTCCGGCACGGAAAGTCTCGCGAGCGGTTGGCGCACCCTGATGAGAGAACGCTGCCGTAATTGCAGCGCATCCGAAGCAAGCGCTCGTACGCGCGCCATACCGATGAGGAGCGCATCATCGTCGCTGCGGAAGAATCGCCACCTGGGTCTCGCTTGCGGCCAATCAGCCAAGTGAACGCTGGGCGGATCCTCCGCGGTGCGCACGCTTTTGAAGACGTCTTCCGCAAGAAAGGGCGCGAAAGGCGCGAGGAGCAGGGCGCAGGTGCGCAGTGTTTCCCGTAATGTGCGCAGTGCACCCCGATCGCCGGCACGCGCACGGTCGCGAATCCGCCGCACATACCATTGCGAAAGGTCTTCAAAGAGTGCGCCAAGCGAACGGGTCGCCTCAAAAGGTCGGTACGCATCCATCGCTTTCGTAACGTCCGAAATCGTCTTTCCCACGCGCACCCGCATCCACGTATCAAGGACCGTCTCTTTTTCCGTACCGTGCTCGACGTCGGGTGCGGGTGTGCCTTCGGAAGCGAAGAGCGTGTAAAATTTCGCGCTGTTATCGAGCCAGGAGAGAGTTTTCGCCGCTTCTCGGATCGTCTTTTCATCATAGTTCTTTGAATCTCCAGCCTGTGCCACGCTGTACATCCAGAAACGAAGCGTATCGACTCCCCACTTTTCCATCGCAACCCACGGATCGATAACATTCCCTTTCGACTTACTCATCTTCTGTCCTTCGGCATCGAGCAGGTGCCCGAGTGAAATTGCGTTCTTATAGGCCGTCCCGCGTCCGGCGAGAGTCCCGACGGCAAGCAGCGTATAGAACCATCCGCGCGTCTGATCGATGGCTTCGCTGATAAAGTCGGCGGGATATTCAACCTTCTTCAAAAAAGTGCCAAGCGGCTCGTTCCCGCGCCCATTCGCCGATTGTGCAAACGGCATCGCACCTGAATCGAACCAAACGTCTATCACTTCGCGTACGCGGCGCAGTTCCGTTCCCTTTTCTGAAACCAGAACGAGGTCATCGATATATGGGCGATGCAGGTCGAGCACGTACTCCTCGTCGTGCGACAAGGGAACGAAATCGAGCTGGTGCGCTTGTCCCGTACGAAAATCAGACGCGTATACGACCTCTCTCAAAACGCCCGTATCGCCGCCTCGACACAGCGCGACGAGCGATTCAAGGCACACGCCGTGCGTGATGATGAGCACGCGTTTACCGACCGTGCTCGACTCGATTTCATAGAGGCACTCGCCCACCCGCCGCTTCACATCCGCGTAACTTTCGCCGCCCGGCATCTTCTCAGTGAAATTGGGCGCGTGCGCATCGCGATACGCAAAGAACTCTTCGAGGGGCTTGCCGGAAAGCGTGCCGAAATTAATTTCCCGCAACCGCTCATCGAAAACTATCGCTGAATGATCAATGCCGAGGACCTCCGTAATAATCTCCACCGTCTCCCGTGTCCGCATGAAAGGAGACGCGTATATCATATCGATGCCGGTACGCGCAAGCGCGCGAGCAGTTTTGCGGACTTCCTCCTTTCCGCGCTCGGTAAGATTGTTGCTGAAAGGATCAGAGCTCACGATATTTTTGATATTTTTCTCGCTCTCCCCATGCCGCATTATCCGGTACGTGTTACCGGACTTTTTCGTACGTTTTCGAAGCTCTGCGAGAGAGCCGACAACAAGCCGCTCGCTGCCGTCAGCGCTCTGCCAGACGGGCAGCGGCGTCCCCCAATACCGTTCGCGGCTTATCGCCCATTCTTTCGCGCCGGAGAGCCACTCGCCCATGCGTCCGTCGCGAATGTAGGCCGGCTCCCAATGAATCTTTTTATTTTCCGCGACGAGCTTCCCGCGCAGGTCGTACATGCGGATGTACCACGAATCGCGGGCGTAGTAGATGAGGCGCGTCTTGCAGCGCCAACAGAAAGGATAACTGTGCTCGTACTTCCCTTTTGAAAAGAGAGCGTTGCGGGCGGCGAGATCCTTCACAATATCGACGGCAATTTCTTCTTCCACGACCGAGCGATTTTCGAGGAAACCGGTGCCCGCGATAAATTTCCCCTCCGGCGAAACCAGATGCACCTTCGGAAGGCCTATCTTGGTTCCCAACTCAAAATCTTCCTGGCCATACATCACCGCGGTGTGCACGATACCGGTGCCATCATCGGTCGTGACAAAGTCTGCAGAATACACCTGAAATGCTTTTTCGAAATTCGGCTTCTCACTTTCAGAAGAGAGATCTTTTGCGAAACCGTAGAGCGGCATATATTTCTTACCCACGAGTGTCTGTACCGGCACGTCTTCAATGCGCGTCCATCCATCGGCGAGCACATCCTGCGCGCGCGCATCCGCAACGATTACCCGTTCGCCTTCTTTCTCATATTTTCCATACGCAATATTCTCGCCGACGGCAAGCGCGACGTTCCCGGGTAGAGTCCACGGCGTGGTCGTCCACGCGAGAAGAAATGTCCCTGGCTCGTCAACAAGCTCGAACTTCGCTGTAACGACGAGATCTTTTACGTCGGCATAACCTTGTGCGAGCTCGTGCGAGGAAAGCGCCGTTCCGCAGCGCGAGCACCATGGGACAATTTTATAGTCTTTGTAAAGCCGCCCGTCTTTTGAAATCTGCGCAAGGAGATGCCAGAGCACCTCCATATAGGGGACGTCGAACGTAAAATACGCCTTCGCGTCGTCGACCCAGTAGCCGATGCGTTTCGTAAACTTTGCCCAGAGATCAATATACGTGAACACGCTCTCGCGGCATTTCTTGTTAAAAGCCGCTATGCCGTATTGCTCGATATCCTTTTTCCCGGAAAAACCGAGTTCTTTCTCGACTTGCAGCTCGACCGGCAGGCCGTGCGTATCCCACCCAGCACGGCGACGTACGCGATAACCCCGCATTGTTTTGTAGCGCGGAATCGCGTCCTTGAAAGCGCGGGCTTCAAGGTGATGAATGCCAGGTTTGCCGTTGGCAGTCGGCGGACCCTCGTAAAAAACGAAGTCTCCTTTTGGTGATTTCTTGGCGAGCGACTTTTCAAAGATGTGCTCGCGCTCCCAAAAAGCAAGAGTCTCTTCTTCGCGCTTCGCCGCCTCCGATTTTTCGGATGATTCAGCCATACCTCTTCATCGTAGCGTTTATGAGACAAAAAAGAAACGGCCACGGTTATTTCCGTGGCCGGTCGTGGACTGCCGCTTACGCCCCGAGTGTCACTCTGGACGCGGATAACAGTCGGTCTTTTCTTTTCAGTCTGGGGAACGTGCGCGGGGAATGGTCGGCGATTACCTTCTTGGCCAATGCAATGACGCGTTCCGGAATCCGGTATCGTGGGTTTACCGGAACGCCCTGGGTCTGCAAAAACTCGAACCGCATTACTTCAGTTTCAATCGTCATTGCCAACGCCGTGGGGGTTCCATTGAAGAGAAGCCCGCGCCCTTTCAGCCCTCGATCGGTGTCTGCGGCCGACAGCGCGCGCGTGAAAAACTCCTTCATCGTGCACCCGCACTGCTTTCTTGCTTTCTCGATGCACCGAACAGTCGTGCATCCTCCTGCCTTATTTCTTGAACACATACCGACTCCTTTTCTTTTGACTGCACGGGTGTGCAGTCTGTACACGAATATAACGCGTTGCCCGCGCATGTACAATCACATTTTTTCTGGGGCGGGGATACCGAGCAGCGCGAGGCCGTTCCCCATCGTGTTCGCGAAAGCGCGGACAACGCGCTGTTTATACTCTTCTTCAGGGCTGCCGAGGACTTGCTCTGTGGCGTAAAAAGAATTCCATTCGCCCGCAAGCTCTGTGAGATAATTTACAAGCAGGTTCGGCGCGAGCGAGCGAGCGGCGCGAGCGGCGACTTCCGGATAATGCAGAATCAGCCGTTCAATGGCATACGGCGCGCCTGGCGTGTCGGTGCCACCGCCTCCGCCGGCGTACGCGAGAATTTTCTTCGCGCGCACGAGCGCGTACTGGAGATACGGTCCCGAGTCGCCTTCGAGCGAGAGCGATTTCTCGGGGTCGAAGATGATGTCCGACCCGGGCGCTTGGCGCAGCACCATGTATTTAATAGCGCCGATCGCCACCTGTTCTGCGATAAGCGGGTCGGCGTTCTTCTCGCTCGCTTTTCCGGTAATTTCGGCGATGAGTCCGTCGGCGGTGATGACATTTCCTTCGCGCGAGGACATCTTGCCGGTCACGAGACGCAAGAAGCCGTGCGACACATGCGACGTTTTCGCGGCGATGGTCGGCGCGAGCTCCTCGAGCGCCGCAAGCACAACCTTAAAATGCCCGATCTGTTCGGCCGCCGTTACGATGATCGAATGATCACTCTGCACCCGCTCTTCTTTCAAGAAAGCGAGCCCGATGTCTTTCGCTTCGTAGGTCGGGGTACCCTTGTTCGTGATAAACACGAGCGTGTGGAGACCCTTCTTCTCACCGCGGTAAATCACCGCGCCTTCACTCTCTTCAAAAACGCCTTTGCGCAAGCCGTCGCGCACAATGCGCATCCCCGATTGAGCTGTTTCACTCTCGAAAAAATAGTAATCGAAATGAGTGCCGAGATGCCGGTAGGTGTTCTCGAATCCGGCTAACGAGACGTCGCGGCCCTTACGCCAGAGCTCCGTGAGCTCGTGATCGTTGCCCGCATAAATTGCCTGATTGAGCGCCTCGATTTCCGCTTTCACGTCCAGCGATTTTTCGTATGCGCGAGAACCCGCCACGTACGCTTCTCCGATCTCACGAGCCGTTGACGGTTCCTTAATACCGGCCTCCCGCAGGCCCCAGAGCGCTTTCGCGACATGCGGACCGACATCACCCTGGTAATTTGCACGAATGACGACCGCTCCTCCGGAGCCGATAAGCTGCGCGAGCGCCTCGCCGATAACATTGCTCATCAAATGCCCGATGTGCATTTCCTTAAACGGATTCGGATCAGTATATTCGATCAACACGCGCTGCCCTGCGTTCTCGCTACCTTTCCCCCACTCCGGCCCTTGCGCATCCGCTTCGGCGATCGCAAACATGACCGCTTCACGCGAGAGCGTAATGTTCACGAAGCCCGGGCCGGCGGCTTCCACGCGTTCGGCTTCGCGGAAGGCGTCTTTGATATTTCGCGCGAGCGCGTCCGCAAGCTCGCGCGGATTCTCCTCAAGCGCTTTTGCCGCCGCAAGCGCAGCATTCGTCGCATAGTCTCCATGCGCGGCGACACTCGGTCGCTCGACTGCAAACACAGTTTCCGGAGCGCCAATTTTCCGGAGCGCTGCACCGACCGCCTTCCTGATCTGCTCCTCCATGAGGCGAGTGTAGCAGACCTGCCGGCCGGAAGAAATGAAAAACCGGCGCACCTGGGGTGCGCCGGAGAGCGGGGCAATGAAAAGTTCGCGACACTCTAGGCCAAATCAAACTGCAAGGGCAGATTTGTCTCTAGCATTTCTGTCGCGAGTATTTTCACCAAAGAACGATGCATTTCTTCCGGAGTCTGCATGGCGTCAATGAAAATGACCGGATGCCGTTCCGAAAACCTGCGGAATCCATTTCGCACCCTCTCGTAATACCCGATGTCCCGTGCATCGAAATGGGTCTTCTCTCGACACGAGTCCTGCATCACGCGAGCGCGAGCTACTCCAGAGGGCAAATCGAAGATGATATACAGATCAGGCGCCCGGCGCCCGGCATCCTCGTCGAACACCAGTTTCCGCATGCTCACGAACAAGTCGAGGAGCTCTTCATGTTCTTCGCCGCAGATCTGATATGCGAACGTTGACGAATCGCCGCGATCAGAAAGAACATGTTCCCCGGACCGAAGCATCGGAGTGACGAAGTTCTGCTGGAGTTCTTCGCGTGCTGCCCAAAAAAGCAGGAAGTTGCTAAGTGCCGTCGATTTTCTAGCAAGCGGGCTGTCGCGAACGATTTTCCGTATATCTTCGGCAAGGGGTGTCCCGCCGGGTTCTCGGGTAAAGACTGCCGCGTGAGAGAAATCCTTCTCGAGCAGTCTCAGCTGCGTCCCCTTTCCCGATCCGTCCATACCGTCAAACACAATGTACTTACCCATAACCGAACTCCTTCCGTTGTTAACCCGAAGTATCCTACAGGAAATCGAAATAAATAAAAGAGGACCCCACAGCGGTGCAATCGCTGTGGGGCAAAAGGATCATGTTATTCACGAAGGTATTTCGATGGTTTCGCCGCGTGCTGGTCGACGTAGTTTGATTGTGCCGCGTCGTACACGGTCTCGGGAACTTCGTTCATGTACTCGTATCGAATACGGGCGATCATCTGTCCGTCCCGGACGAGCATGTCCTCATGCGGGATGAGCTCGAGCGTAATCGGCCGGCCGCATTCTTCCCCGTTTGTGCCGTATCCCCAGCCCGGATCGATATATCCGGCGGCATGCGACCGGAATTCGCCAAGCCGAGGATCGATAGCGCGCAGCTCTGCCGAGAGGCTTGGCGGAACCATTACCCGCTCCTTCGTCGTAAGAATATAGAAGCAGTGCTTACGCGGAGTAAACACGCCCCGTACGGCATGTATCGGTTTGAAGTAGTCTGAAAGCTTCCCGCCGGCCCTCAGATCGAGTATCTTGCGGGTTCCCCTGCATTCGTAACCCATCCTCTCGCCGACCTTGAGCGAGAGGAGAAACGAGTCGGCGTGCCGGTGCGCATCCGCAAGCAATACCTTGCCCTTCTCCTGGTTGAATAGCAACCCGTGTTTCTCGATCGCAAATTCGGTATGCAGGTCATCAAGAAATGATTTGCCGTTGAAAAAACGCATTTGCGATACGGCGAGCCCGGGCGCGAGCAGCACCGGAAAGTAATCCGCGCGCGCGAGCACCCACGCCTCTCCGCTCCACCCCGGGCCGATGAGTGCTTCATACATATCGACTCCGTCGGCGACGATACGGCAGAATAAACCGAGTCGGCCAGTGGATGATTTCGGATTCGCGTATCCATACACCACGCTCGGCAGCTTCCATGTTCCCGCGATGCGGATGAGATACGGCACGCCGACTTCGAGCGGATTGCCGAAACTGTGCGAAGTTGCGCCGACAAGCGGCAAGAGATCCCGCACCCTTTCACCACGAAGCGGCAGGAAGATGGTTTCGAGCCGATACGCCTCGTCCGCAAGCGGCAAATCTATGGACGCCGGATTGAGATACTGCTCGTCAATACCCTCAATGTACCCCGTCGTACAAAGCTCCCGAAGCATCTGCTTCGGCAAAACACCGGTTCTTGGCATGATGTCTTCCTTCTCTATTTGGTTTCTGATTGGTGACAAATGGTACAGCCCGGGCAGACTGTACGCGCCGAAAGCGTAAAAAGCAAACTGTTATAAAAAAAGCGGCGACCTTTGGGTCGCCGCTCAGGATGAGGAAGAGGATCAGACCTTCCAGTATTCAGGAACGAACGCGCCATTTACTTCCTTGAAGTCTCCAAAGAGTTCCGGCACCTGCGCAACCATAATCTTACCGACCTTCTTGAAGACATGAACGATTTCTTCCTCTGCTCCCGCATCCGTACGCAAGGCGATTACATGCCGAAGTGCGCGAAGATTGAGCGACCAGACACCGCCCGTGGCGATACCCATGCCGATGCCGCGCCGAAATGCCGATGTGAGAACTTTCTTTGCATGGAACGTGCTCTCCGGCGACAATTCTTTTTTCCATATCGCACCGAAGCGCGTCATCATGTTTTCCTGGCTTTCGAATTGTGCGACGAGAATCTCACGGCTTTCTCGTTTCTTTTCTGTAATTTCGGGCGTATCGGTATCGTCATCACGAAAACATTCCGGCATCCAGAACTTGATGTCGGTGTATCGGATGTACCGCATGCTGCGTTCGGAAATACCGACACCTGCGCGGTGACGATTCATTTCTCCGGTGAAAACGCGCGAGCAGCCGTTGATACCGAAGGTAAACACCCCGTGTTCCATGACAGAGCCGTGCCGCTGCTTTAATACGTTGTCGAGATACTCCACCATATCCTTGCGGACTTTGTTGACGTTCGGATTGAGGCCCGGCTGGAACGCCATGTAACATTGCTTGGCGGCAAGCGCAACGAGCAGTGCCGGGTCGGATACCGTCTCTTCCGAGGGGATCTCGAATTCATCGGCGCCCATTTCATCAAGCCAGTTACGAACCGCTTCACGGTCGACGACGGTCCTTGCCAGGACACGGACGCTTATTTCATTGAACGTGGTTGCCATTGTCACACTCCTTTTCGATTTGTTTCGTTTAGTACAGCCAAGACGGACTTTACGCGCTGCACGGGCAAAAAGCAAACGGGTGTGGAAGCTTCGCTTCCACACCCGTTTTTCGGCAAAATTTATTTATTTCACTTCCAGTCACGAGTATTTTCTCGCTAGAAAATCTCGCGACCCCGCCTCGGCCCGTCGGCCTCAGGCTCGTGGAAGTTTTATTTCACTTCCACGCCCATTGAACGCGCAGTGCCCTCGATGAGGCGCGCGGCGGCCTCGGAGCTGTTCGCATTCAAGTCCGGCATCTTCTCCGCGGCAATTTCGGCGACCTGCGCCCGGGTGAGCGTACCCGCCCTCTGCTGGGGAGCCTTACTTGAGCCCTTCTCGATGCCAAGCGCCTTCAGAATGAGTCGCGAGGCCGGCGGGTTCTTCATAATGAAGGTGAACGACCGATCATCATAGACCGAGAGCTCGATTGGGATGATGGTTCCCCTCTTCTCCTTTGTCGCCTCGTTGAACTGCGTGACGAATTGTCCGATATTTACGCCGGCAGGGCCGAGCACGGTGCCGACCGGCGGTGCCGGCGTCGCGGCACCGCCTGGAATCTGCAGCTTTATCTTTTTTACGACGGTAGCCATGGATAAAATCTATATGAATAATTGTTCGCGGTCAATTGCAGCATTTTCGCAAAGTTTCCTTCGTCCCATTTTTGGCGCACGGAAATCCCGCCAAATAGTGTGACCTGAATGTTTGTTTTAATTTCATTCACGAAATTAAAGCTTCCTTATTTGTAGAAAATCCAATTCGACGGGAGTCTCGCGCCCGAACATCGAGACCATTACCTTCACCTTCCCGCGATCTTCGTCAATGTCGCCCACCTTGCCCTCAAGATCTTTGAAGGGGCCGTCGGCGATGACGATCGGGTCGTCTTTCACAAGATCAATGCGGTGTTTTGGCGCTTCTGCGGTCATACGCTTCATAAGCGATGCGACTTCGGCCTCTTCCATCGGAACGGGGGTGTTGCCGGAGCCGACAAATCCGGTCACCCGCGGCGTATTCCGTACCACGAACCACGAATCGTCGTCGACGATCATACGCACAAGGATATAGCCCGGATATATTTTCTCTTCCTCAACAATGCGCTTGCCGCCTTTCACGCGAATTTTCTTTTCGGTCGGAACGATGACACTGAATATCTTTCCTTCCATCCCGAGAGATTCGATGCGCTGCTTGAGATTGCGCTCCACGGCATTTTCGTATCCGGCATAGGTGTGAATGGTATACCAACGCGCATCTTCTTCGCGAGGCATCGTTTCGTCGCGAACCTCCTTGCGCAGTGAAGGGGCAATGTCCGCCATGCCTACTTCTTCCGGCAGATCTGCTTCTCCGCTCGGCGGCATATGCTCTGTTTCGTTCATACGGTAAAAATTAGCCGCCCGCGATACGACTCACCACAGAACCGAACAAATAATCGAGAATGCCGATTAAAAGCGCGATTATCGTTGCGATAAGAATGACGACGAGCGTATGCGCTACCGCCGTCCGAGGGGTCGGCCACACGATATGAGCGAATTCCTCGCGCACGTGCTTCAAATACGTGAATGGTGAGGTCATAAAAGTATCGTTCGCGAAATAAAAAAGCCCTGCGGGCTTTTGACAAAAACCATGATAGCACGGTGGTCACGCGCGTCAAGAGCCCGCGGCATCGAAGCGGGCGCGAGCTCTTGAGAGAGGGCTGCGCTAACGAATCTCGTATGTAATCGAGACGGATGCGTTGTAGGTATTCTCGCCTACCGGCACGTTCGGGGCCATTGGAGCCGCCGAGAAATCAGCCGTGCGCGCACCATACAGAACCGGATAAGGATTTCCTGAGGACTCGCTAAAGTTAACAATCTTTCCGAGAGATACGTCGAGCTGTTTTGCAAGTAGTGCCGCCTGTTCCCTTGCTTTGTTGATTGCGTCGGCGCGCGCAGCATCGTACCCAGACGTGGCGTCGTCCAAAGAGAATGCGGGGCCGCTCACGTTTTGTACACCCTGTTTCCCGAGTCCTTCAAGCAGAGCGCCGACTCTCGACAGGTCGCGTATAGTTATCTGGACTGTTTCAGCAACCCGGTACCCGGTTATTTTGGGCGCGCCCCCGTACGCGGGACACATCATGCCGGGGCCGCAGGGATTCGGGTACGCATATTGCGGCGAAATATCGTAAGACAGCGTCTTTACATCCTTGTCGAGAATGCCCTGTTCTTTCACGAAGCCGATGGCGCTGTTTGCTTGCTTTGTGGTCGCGGCTTGCGCATCGCTCACAGCCGAAGCGGTGTTTTCAACCGTGAAAGAAACACGCGCGACATCGGGCGCCATGCTCGCTTGTCCGGAACCGGTCACCGTAATGGTGTCGGTTGCGGAATGCGCCGGGCGTCCGAAGTTTTGGACGATGCTCATCGTTTGAGCGAGCAAAAAAAGCGCAAGAATGGCGAGAACGCCGATAAGCGCGATGCGCACGCCGTAGTTGCCGGAAAGGTCGTGGGGAGAGTTGTTCATACCGAAATATAATGAAGATTAACTCGTCACGATTATAGCACCGTCTGCGTTCCCCTACGCTCCCAGAGTCGCAAGGAGTTTACGAAGCGCCGCCTGAGCCGGAAGCACGGAAGAGTCGAGGTTCGGATCGGTCCAATTCACAACGCCTCTATCAATCGCATCAAAACGCAATACGTCGGTGCCGCGCGTAAGATAATACGCGACGTCAATAACGCCCTCAAAACGCTCGATTGAAACAACGGTGAATCGATGCGTACCCAGAATCGTTGATGAGAATGCCGTCACTGGCGCGGGGGCGCCAGACGCAAGATTTATCGCTGTTTGCTGAATAACTGCGAGTGCAGTCGAAGAAGCTGCGACGGCGTAATGGCGAATGATAATGTCCGCCGTGCTCGTAGAGGCCGCTGGCATCTCATAGGCGGCGATGGTCGTGGCATCGGGAAGCGCTGCTGAAACAAATCCGGAGGGAATAGCGAAGACAATGGCGACGCCGGGGAACGAAACATTCGGCGGCGGACAAGCAGGAAAGGTACAAGAGAGGCCGGTGCGAGAAACTGACGTGCCGTCCGGACAAATCTCGGCATCAACCGGGCACGCGATCGGCTGGTTTGAGAATTCAACGGCATTCCTATAGATAAATCCTCCTATTCCGACAAGGAAGACGAGCAGGACACCGAAAAGAAGACCCTTCATGGAGAACAGTATACTCTCTTATATTTAGTTCGGCACGAGAATCGGGGCGGCTACAGGGAATCGAACCCTGATCGAGAGCTCCACAAGCTCCAGTGTTAACCGTTACACCATAGCCGCCATGTATACACGATTTTTATACCACGGATGTAAGAAGAATGCGCGTAACGAAACATCGCGCTAATAGTGTGGTGTCTCCTCGGCGACGCCGCCGAGGTGGTTCGCAAGGCGCGCAAGCGCGAAAAGCAGCGAGGAGAGACGGTTCATGTATGCCTTGGTCTCTGGTGCGAGCTCGCGTACATGCGAGTCGGTGATCGCGATGATGCGGCGCTCGGCGCGGCGTGCAAGGGTCCGGGCGACGTCGAGGAGTGCCGAAAGTTCCGTGCCGCCGGCAATAGAGAAACCTTTGAGCGGAGGGATTTCTTTTTCTATCTCGTTCACGATGGTTTCGATGGTTTCAACCTTCTCTTGCGTGATGCGCTTATCTGCGCCCGCAACTTCCGCCTGTACGATGAAGAGCGCTTCCTGTGCTTCGCGCAGAACGTCAACGATGCGTGGGTCGCCGTGGGCGCGTATTTTTACGAACCCCAAAAATGCATTTAGCTCATCGAGCGCGCCCAGCGCTTCCGGCAGCTCGGACGATTTCGAAATCCGCTGTTGGTCGCAGCCAAATACTTTCGTCGTCCCTCCGTCCCCCTTTCCCGTATAGAGCATATATGCACAGTATAATATATGTTGTCCGGGAAGACATGCATGAACCTTGACTTATTGACACAAGGGTGCTATAGTACAAACCGGAGTACAACCCACAGGAGGAACTATCATGCACGACATGAAAGAGAGTCCGCGCCGCCGGCACTTGGATAACTGGTGGTTCGAGAAAACGTTGTTTCTTGGATTCACCAAAAACGAGCTCGCGAATCTTGTCGTGTTCGTGGTGGCGCTCGGGTTTCTTGTTTTCGTCGTCAATTTCATGGGCGTCGACAAGATCCTCGGGATCCGCTAGGTGTGGATCCGATCACGCGGCCCGGAACGTTTTCTACGTTCCGGGTCTTTCTTTTCATCAATGCGATGGTGCCCAGGAGAGGCCTGGCCAAACATAATTTCTTGCTAGAAATTTGTTCGGCCTTGGCTCGCGCCGCCGCACTCCGCCCTTCAAGTCCTCTCCTGTGGTTACAAAACAACAGTCGCCGCACGCTTTCGCATGCGGCTCCTTTGTTTTGTGCCCAGGAGAGGACTTGAACCTCCACGCCTTGCGGCATATGCACCTCAAGCATACGTGTTTACCAATTACACCACCTGGGCAGAGAAAGTACTATAAACGAAAAATTGCCAACCGCAAAGCGGTTGGCAATTTCCGCTTTTGAAAGCTATGCCGCCGCAACCTCTTCTTTCTCTCCTTCAGCGGCCGGCACGACGGCATCGCTCGTCTCGGCCTCGGGAATCACCTCCGCAGATGCGACCGCCTCGTCACTCTTGAGGTGGAGCATGCGCGCGTTACGCAGCTGACGGCTAACCTCCTTTGCCGCCTTCTCGCGAATAAAGTAAAGTTTTGCGCGGCGCACTCGAGAACGCTTCACTATCTCGATCGAATCAATCACCGGAGAATAGAGCGGAAATGTTTTCTCGACACCGACCCCCGAAAGCGTCGCGCGGACGGTGAAAGAAGCGCCCGGCTCAGTGCCGTGCTTGGCCGCCAGTACAAGACCTTCAAAAACTTGCTTGCGGGCATTCTTGGTGGTTTTTTCTTTTTTGTCGGTGCCACGTCCCTTCTTGAGTTCAACGATATTCTGAACGACGCGCACCGTATCGCCCGCTCGTATACCGAGTTTCGCGCGCCCTTCCGCGTTGATTGGCGTTATGACCTTTTGCATGTTCTGCGCACATTAGCATGCGTCGCGAAGGACGGCAAATTTTTCTGTTGTATCAGGGAAACGCTCGTATGCTGGAGTAAGATCTTTCGGTATCGGTGCGGTGATTATGGCATGCGCACCTCCGGGAAGCGGGATACCGAGCGCATACGCATGGAGGCCGAGGCGGGAGATGCCGAGTGCAGCGGGATGATTGGGAGCGTAGAGCGCGTCGCCGACAACCGGGTGATGAATTGCCTTGAGATGCACGCGTATCTGATGCGTTCTGCCTGTTTCCGGATTTACCTTGAGCATTGCGCACTCTTCGGCCTCTCCGAGCACTTCATACAGGGTGCGCGCTTCGCGCAGGCGCCCTTTTGCTTTGGGCTGCGCGCTTCGAAGACGGAAATCCTTGCGGGAACGTCCGATATCAAAGTCGATAACACCTCCCTTTTCTTTCGGTACGCCATAAACAAACGCCACGTAGGTTTTCTGTATTTCCCTGTCGCGAAATGCTTTGCGCAGGAACTCGTATGCGGATGCATTCTTCGCAAAAAGAAGAACGCCGGACGTGTCCCGGTCAAGTCGATGTACGTATCCGGCGCCCTCCGGATACTTCATCTTGAACCACTCCTCTGCCGTCATCATGTCCGACTTGTTATCGGCGTGCGTCAACATCCCTGCGGGCTTCGCAATAGCAACGACATTCTCATCTTCATAGAGAATCGGGAGTTCCATACCCCATCACCCTACCATTTTCCTATTTTCCGTGACGGCGATCTCGAAGGGCGTAGTCGGCAAAAATACGCTCGAGTTCTTCTTGTGTGAAATCTGGCCAGAGCGTATCTGTGAACGCGAGCTCGCTGTACACCGACTGCCAGGTGAGGAAATTTGATAATCGCCTTTCCCCTCCGGGCCGGATAATCAAATCCGGTTCGGGAATGTCCGCCGTCCACAACATTTTTCCAATGTCTCGTTCCGTGAACGGCTTCCCGGGGGCCTCCTTGAGGAAATGGTTTACCGCCTGCACTATGTCTGCCCGGCCTCCGTACGAAACGGCGAGCGCGATGGTGCCGGATGCTCCGCGCTCCGTATCCTTCTCGATTTTCTGCATGAGCGTTTGCAGGCGCGGAGAGAAAAGCGTGCGTTCGCCGAGAAAACGGATTCTGATTCCCGCCGCAAGAAGATGCGGGAGAGAAGAAGAGAACTCGTCGAAAGCGCGCGTGAAAACTCCCATGATCGCGGCGACTTCTTCGGCCGGCCGGTTCCAATTCTCGGTTGAGAATGCATAGAAAATATAGTTCCTGGAGCCCCATCTTTGCCGAACGTCGGTATAAAAATCAAGGAACTTCATGAAGACCGCCTTGCCGGCCTCGTGACCCGATACCGCTCGTAGTCCGCGCGCGCGGGCCCACCGTCGATTGCCATCCATAAATATGGCAACCGTCGACGGACCTCGATTCTCTCCTGGTTTGTCCGGCCGGTTCATGCTTATGCAAACCGTGCTCCGGCTTCCTTTGGTTACACCACGTACTCGGGCCAGACCGTGCGCGCCGGTGCGATATTTGCTACTGTTCCCCCATGCATGCGGGCGATTAGCTCAGTTGGTAGAGCAACGCATTTACACTGCGAAGGTCACAGGTTCGAGTCCTGTATCGCCCACCGTCCGATCACATGTATTAGCGAGCGCGGTGAGACCATTTTTCTTAAACCTGTTCCGGGAAATGCCTAAGGTTTTTGTGGGCATGGGGAGACTCGAACTCCCAAGTCTTGCGACATACGCTTCTGAGACGTACGCGTATACCAGTTCCGCCACATGCCCTTTCTTGTATTGCTTATTTCGTGCCAGCGATGTTCTCTCCTTGAAATGGATAGTTTTAGACCGAGGATTCGCGGAGCGAATGCTCGAAGGATAACGAATTCTATGGAAACTTCAATTTTTGAAAAAGCGGAGCCCCGAGCGGAAGCGTGTTCCGCAAGGGGCTCGTAGTTTGGCGTCGATTTAGCGCAACGCGTCATGCGCCTGAAAGCATCGCATAACGCCTGAGATGGTTCGGCAGATACTTCTCGGCGGTTTCCTTTGAAAGAGAAAAGCGGAATTCCCCTGGCGTGAAGTCCGCGATCGTGTAATCTCCGCTGAAACTCCGCAAGGAGCTTGCTTCGTGGATGTTCACGCCGCCATCGCCGGGTTTGCAGGGTGCCGTACGCTTCTCCGCATCCGGGATATGCGCGAGCGCCCTCCGGCTTAGCGCGGAATAAAACTTGGCGTCATCGCGCGTTCCCGCCATGAGAACGTCGCCGTACCTTATCTCCAGACCGGTTTCGTCGCATGTCAACGACATGGCGCACTCCTTAAATTTAAGGAACAGTTCACTTCATCCGAGGACCGCGCCCGGATTCCGCGGCATCGTAGCACAAATCGAGCTGATTTGCTGAAGGCGACAGACAAATGTCTGTTTACAATTTCCTATCCTATATAATCTACAGTCCGCTGGCTGTGCCCCGAGTAGGAATCGAACCCACATCAACGCCTTAGAAGAGCGCTGCTCTATCCATTGAGCTATCGAGGCAAGAATACCCTCTCTGCCCTATACCGTACTATCTCTCCATTAGTGCGAAGGGTCAACGTACTGGTAGGCACCCGACTGATATTTCGCCTCCTCGTCGGCGCGGTTAACAAAGATCGAGTGGATGGTGTCGAGTGAAGACTGGTTAAACGTCGGCACCTGCTCCGGAATCGGTGCGCCGATGATACCACCGTTTGCGACCGTATCGAAAGCCCACACATTCCAAACAATGACGCCGGCAAGAACTATTGTTGACAAAACAATCATCACGGACCAGTCGCGCGCAGGATTAAGATATCCGGCCGGACGTAGGTGTTCCGAGAGGGAGTCGATATGGTCAGAGATGTATGCTGGGGTCATAAGGGTTGTGGATGTGTGAGAGCGGGTGGAAGCACGGAGGAAGAGACGTTCCCGCTCGGCGCAGCTTGCTCTGTACTTGTCGCCGCCGCGGGCGGCACTGAACCGACGAGGAGGTTGAGACTGGCGCTCCAATCGCCTGTGGGATCCTGCCCGAGCGAGAGGGACGAGAGAGAAAGGGCGTACGGAGCGTATTCGATTGCACCGACCGTGCGCATCACAGCGTCGAATGGCCCCTTGACGACTATGATGAACGCGAACGTCGGATGTGTTTTTGTGCCTCCCGAGGACACAGAAAGAACGCTTACGTCCGCCTTAAGAACACGGCCGCGCGCTTCGAGGTCGTTAATGAAAGCGACTACCCCGGTCTCGGGAACGAAATAGCTCTGTACTGCGGCTTCATCGCCTGCTATCCCCGCAAGAGCCGTTTGCGCGGAAGAAACACGGCTAACAATTTGAATCTTCGTGGAAATCTGATTCTCAAGATTTGCCACGGCTGCGCTCTGAGCCGCTACGACGGTATACCACACTCCGTAGCCGATGATGGAAGCGATGCAGAGCGCGGCCGCGAGGATGAGGTGAACAAGAGGAGATTTCATGGTGCAAGGGTTACGGTTATGGTGAAAGAAATAGCCGTGTCCTTCGCGTACGCAGAAACCGGGAGATCGGCGGAGAGGGCAAATGACGCGCCTTCGAGCGCGAGTTGGTAATTACGCAAAGTATCGCGCGTTGCGGCCGTGCCGGAAACCGTCACCACCCCGGGTCTGCCTCTCGCCGCGGGAGTATAAACGAAACCGGAGAGCGTAATGCCCGGCCGTGGTATGGCGAGTACTTCCCGAATGACTACGCTCGCGAAGGGTGTGTTTGTGATTGCGATCAGCGTCGCTGCATGGTCGGAAAGAGCGGCAAGACGGTCGGAAATTGTTTTTTGGCTCACCGAAGAAAGAGTGGATTCAATATTGGCGAGGTGCGTCTCTTTTACTTTAAAACTTCCGGTAAGAAAAACATACGTCGGTAGAAGGAGCGCGGCCGCAATAAAAAAGAGTGCGCTTACAAAAAGTGCTGCAATAACTCCGAGACGCAATATATAGTCCCTCCGAAGCGCACGTCGGCGTTCTAAGGGAAGCAGGTTGGTAAGTTCTCTATGCATAGGGGTGGGTGTAATCGCGCAGAGCAAGGCCTATCGCTGTTGCATAAGCAAGCGATTCGGTATAGTCAAGCGACGGAATCCACGTATCGCGCGAAGCGAGATTCGTAAAAACATCACCGGCGGCGACAGGGACTCTGAGAGCGCCTTCAAGGTATTCAGGAAATCCGCGCACTGAGGCGTTGCCGCCGGCGAGAATGGCGTGGGATACCGGCTCGTGCGCTTTCGTAAGCAGCGCCCTTTCCTGCCAGTAGTTGAGACGCATGGATATCTCATCGCGAATCGCAGAAACGGTCGAGAGCATGGCGGCTAGATAATCCTCGTTCCCCGGGGCGGGTACGATCCCGCGATCGGCTTTCACTTTCCGTGCCTCGGCCTCCGTAACGCCAAAGTGTTTCTGCACCGCAAGCGTAAGCGCGTGACCTCCGATACCGATTGTTGTCGCAAAAAGCGGTACCCGCTTTGCGACTATGGCCATCTTTGTGGTTGTTTTGCCGACATCAATAATGAGCGTCGTGGATTCGTCTCCCGTAGGAAGAAGGGCGCGCGCCATCGTAAAAGTTTCGCCTTCCAAGGCTTGGACACGGACTCCTGCCTGATCAAACGCCGAAAGCGTATCGTCGACGATGCGGCGCGCAAAACCGATACCTGCGACGAGCGTTTCGCCATTTTTCCCTTGCCCCATTCCGATAATGTCAAAGGATGTTTCCGGTGGCGGCAGGGGTACGAGCTCATCGATATGCTGCTCGACAGAAATACACCATTCCGCTTTCTTTGTGCCGAGCGCCGTCGTTTCGAAGAGATACGATTTCGATTCTGGGAGTGCCGCATTGGCTGCTGAAATACCGGACGTCTTGGCGGCGGCGGCGATCGCTTCGACAACCGCGTTTCGATCTATTATCTCCCCGTCAGTAAATGCGCCTGAAGGCAGCCGTGCCTCTGCGTAGCTTGCCAGCGTCAGACCTTCTGTCCCCTGAGAAAGACGCACTGCTTTAACGCCGCTCGTCGAAAGATCAATACCGGAAAGCGGGAGTGCGATATACGCAGGCGGTGCGAAGTTGGCGCGGAAACGTTCCCCGAAAACGAAAGTCATGGGTGCAGTATAACGCGATGGAGAGGTTTGAAAGATTCAATGCGCACTGGTGCCCGGCGGCACCTCTCGATCGGGCGCGAGAAATGCGAATGACTCGTCCGAACCAACGGCGAAAAGCATGCCATTGCTCTCGAGCCCGCGTATCGTCCGTGGTTCCAAGTTCGTTACAAATGCTAGCTGGCGCCCGAGAAGCGATGCCGGGTCTTGCACATAGGCATTGATGCCGGAAATTATCTGGCGCGGACCGCCCTCTTCCCCAAAATCGACCCTGAGCCGCAAGAGCTTTTCGGTCTCTGGTACGCGCTCGGCGCTTTGGACAGTACCGACTTCCACTTCTATTTTGCTAAACTCGCCCATCGTTATGCGCGGCTTATTCATGATGTGTGCGTGAAAGGTAGCTGGTAAGAATGAGCGCGGCGGCGGAGTCGTCGACCGCTTTATGCCGCTTCGGAGCGCGCGACTTTGGCGCATGTTCGTTCGCCCGGCGCGCTTGCGCACTCGTAAACACTTCTGACTCAAAGAAGACCGGG
>JAGXBE010000001.1 GCA_018971265.1 Patescibacteria group bacterium | reverse complement strand
CGCACGAAATTTGGCGTTGAGAAGCTTGCAAAGGCGCTTTCCCGCCTGCACATCCACGCCGAGAGCATCCATGGCAATAAAACGCATGGTGCGCGCATACGCGCACTCGAGGCATTCAAGCAGGGGAAGGTGAGCGCGCTCGTAGCGACCGACGTTGCCGCCCGCGGGCTCGACATCCCGGCGGTCTCACACGTCATCAATTACGATCTCCCCTCGACCTACGAAGATTATATCCATCGCATCGGCCGCACCGGCCGGGCATCACTCAAAGGCCGCGCGCTCACTTTCGTCCAGGAGCGCTAGGTTTCCTTGCGATTGGTGAGCGCGGCGCGAAGGGTCTCCGCATCAGAGTATTCGAGCTCGCTCCCGGTCGCGAGGCCGCGACCAAGAGCCGAGATCTTTATACGGTCACGCCATGGCGCCAGCAATTCGCGCACATGGTCGGCGGTATGTTCGCCTTCGCTGGTTGCCGAGAGCGCAAGTACGATTTCTTTCAAACCGGTCTTCAAACGATTTTCTACCGCATTCGCCAACTCTTTCTTCCGGAAAGTTCCTTTGCCGGAAAGGGTAAGGACGCCGCCGAGGACGAAATAACGCCCGTGATAGGTGCCGGCGCGCTCGACTGCCGCGAGGTCCTGGTCTTTTTCGACAAGCATCAGCTGCGTGTCGTCGCGCGAGGCATCGGCGCAATAATTGCAAATTCGCGCGACGCCACCGTTATAAAAACGCAAACAGAGCGGACATTGACGGACATTTTTACCCAGAGATACGATAAGCTCGGCAAGTTTTGTGCGCTCGTTTTCCGGCGCGGCAAGAAGATGGAAGACAAAACGTTTGGCTTGTCGCGGACCTATCCCGGGGAGGCGGCCGAGCGCTTGCGCGAGCTCATCAATGTGGTCCATTTTAAAACTCCGTTGCGAGCTCTCCGTATTCCGATTTTTCGATGCTTTGGAAGGTCGCGCGCTTCTCGTCGAAATAGAGCTCAGTTTTGCCGGTCGGCCCGTTACGATGCTTTTCGATGAGGATTTCCGCAATGTTCGGCCTATCGCTTTCGGGATTGCGCTTGTCCTCGCGGTGTATGAAGAGCACGACGTCTGCGTCTTGTTCGATGCTTCCGGAATCGCGCAGGTCGGAAAGGCGGGGTTTGCCCCCGCGTTGCTCCACGGCGCGCGAGAGCTGCGAAAGAGCAATGACCGGCACGGAAAGCTCTCGCGCAAGCGATTTGAGCGAGCGGGAAATCTCAGTTACTTGCTGAACGAGGGAGTCGGAGGCCTTCGTCGAAGTCGGCGCCATGAGCTGCAGGTAGTCGACGATGATGAGCCCGATACCGCGCTCGCGCTTCAAGCGTCTCGCTACCGCGCGCATCGCGAGGATATTGTTACCCGGCTTATCATCGATAAAGATCGGCGCTTTTGAAAGCGACTCGAGCGCGTCGCGGATTCGGCCGAAGTCCTCTTCTTCTTTTACCTGGCCGGTGCGCAGTTTCCAGGAGTTGACAAAGGATTCCGCCGCGAGCATGCGATCAATGAGCTGTTCCGAGCTCATTTCAAGCGAAAAGATGCCGACCGGGACATTGTGGCGCACGGCGGCGTTCCTGGCGATGTCGAGCGCAAGCGAAGTTTTGCCCATCGACGGGCGCGCGGCAATGATGACGAGATCGGAAGGATGGAAACCGGAAAGAAGATTGTCGAGCGCGGGGAAGCCAGAGGGGACGCCGCGAATACCGTCCTCTTTTTTCGAGAGCGCCTCAATACGGTCCCATGCCTCGTGAATTTTATCGCCAATCGCGGTGAATTTATGCGCGGCAGATGCGTTGCCGATGGCGTATATGCTTTTCTCGGCCTCATCAAGCACCTCCATCGTCTCGCGCGCGTCGTCATACGCGGATTCGGTAATGCCGTATGCCGCGTCGATCAGGGAGCGCATCAGGAATTTGCGCGAAACGAGTTCCGCGTAGTGGGAGAAATTACCGGGTGCCGGAGCCGAACCGGCAAGCTCGGCAAGGTAGCTGCGCCCGCTCGCCCGCTCAAGTATGCCTTGATCTTGCATACGCTGCGAAAGGGAGAGCAGATCGATCGGTTCGCCGCGTTCGGCAAGCTCACGCATCGCGCCGAATATGAGCCGATGTTTCTCCGCGTAGAAAGAATCCGGGTGAATAAGATCCGAGACATCATGAATGGCGTCCGGCTTCAGAAGCAGGGCGCCCAGAAGGGCGCGTTCGGATTCGAGCGACTGCGGGGGGATGCGATCGGCGGCCATCCCTTAATTGTATCAAAGAGGCGCCCGAGTCAACACTGGCCCGTCAGGCCCGTCATCCACACGATATCCACCGTGTTCGATGGCGTTGCGGATACGGTCGGCTTCCTCGAAATCTCTTGAATTTCTTGCCGCCTCGCGCGCGGCGAGCTTATTTTTTATATCTTTCGGAATATCCGCTCCCGTCAGAATATCCGGAGAGGGCG
Source organism: Patescibacteria group bacterium (assembly GCA_018971265.1). Lineage (GTDB taxonomy): Bacteria > Patescibacteriota > Minisyncoccia > Phycocordibacterales > Phycocordibacteraceae > C7867-001. Next base: position 73,386 of record JAGXBE010000001.1, on the reverse strand, counting down.
GGGAGAGCAGAGAGAGCCCGAGATGCATCTCGGCGTCCTCAAGGAGTCCCCACTTTTCTTCGGGCGCGTATTCTTCGCTTTTGAGCGAGTCCCAGAGGATGCCGAGTGCCTGGGGCGTCGCAAGATCGTCGCGCATCGTGGCAAGAAAGCGTTCGCGTGTTTCGGAGTGTGCGTTGCGTCGCCCGGATTCTCTCGCAATTTCGCGCGCGAGTTTCCAGAGCCGCTCAAGCGCGCCGGAGGCGCCGGCGAGCGCATCCCATGAAAAAGAAAGGGGAGTGCGATAGTGCGCCTGAAGAAAAAAGTAGCGCAGCGAAAGCAGGTGGTATCCCTTCAGGGCAATGTCGGAAAGGTACAGCACATTACCGAGGGATTTCGATATCTTTTCACCCTCCATATTCAAAAATGCATTGTGCATCCAGTAACGAACGAACGGTCTTCCGGAGGCCGCTTCGGATTGCGCGATTTCGTTATTGTGATGCGTCTGAGCGAGATCTTCACCCCCCGTATGGATATCGATTTCTATACCCAAAAGTGCGCGTGCCATTGCAGAACATTCGATATTCCAGCCGGGAGCGCCGCGTCCCCAGGGCGAATCCCATTCCTGCAGTCGGTGTACGTCCGGAGAAGTTTTTTTCCAAAGTACGAAATCGGCTGGATGGTGCTTTTCCGGGTTCGTCTCGACTCGAGCGCCGGCCTTGAGAACCGCGGTGCCGAGTCCGCCTAATGCGCCGTAACCGGGGAAACGGCTTGTATCGAAATAAAGGCCGTCACGAATACGGTACGCAAACCCCTTTTCTTCAAGAGTGCGTGCGAGCGAGATTTGTTCACGAATATATTCAGTCGCGCGGGGAAAGAAAATATCCTTCGTATCGACATTGAGTTCGGCAAGGTCGTCAAGAAAAGATTTTGTATAGCGTTCGGCAATAGCGGAAGCCGAAAGACCTTCACGCCTTGCTCCCGTATCGATCTTGTCTTCACCTGTGTCCCCGTCGCCGACCAGATGACCCACGTCGGTGATGTTAATGACGCGCCGCACTCGGTATCCGGCGCACGTGAGCGTGCGCGCAAGGGTGTCCGAAAAAACTCCGGGCCGTAAATTTCCTATGTGCTGCCGGCTATACACCGTCGGTCCGCACGTATACAGCGAGACGGTCCCGGGCCGCAGGGGTATGAAAAGTTCTTTCGAGCCCGACAAAGAGTTAGTGAGAAATACCCGCGGCGCGTGGCGCGCGCTTTCCATTGTTTTTTTTCCAAAAAAGCGCGCTAACCACGACATATGCTAAAAGATCCAGCGTTTACCAGCAAAGAAAACCGTCATAATGCCCACCATGGCGAACATGAACGATATGATAATCCAAAACGCGTTGGGGTTCTGTTCAAGCGGGGTGCCCTGCGCATGCATACCGAAAACGAACGCAATCAGTTCAAGCGGAAGCATAATGAAAGTGACGATCGTAAGAGTTTTCATGATCTCATTCTGACGCGTCTCAAGAAGAACGCTGTTGGTCTCACGGAGTTCTGCTGCGACTGCCCGATGCGTCTTAATGAGATGTTCGACCTGCGTGCGCTCGGCGATGACGCGCTCGGCGCGCTCGGCGAAAGAATTGCCGAAAAATTCTCGTCGTACGAGAGTCTTTAGAAAACGACCAAGCGGCTCCTCCTGACTTGCGAGCGCGGCCTCAAGGTGCAGAAATTCGCGACTGATACTTGAAATTGAACGTACTGTTTCGCGTTCGCGACCGTCAAACATAATTCGTTCGACCCGTACAAGATTGTTTGCGACGTGATTGGTGTGATCGCGCACCGCAGTATAGAGATGGGCAAAAAGAATTTCGAGCAAGACGTCCGTGGTTATGGGAGCGTGCTCCGTGACGAGCTGCTGCGTTTCAAGCATCTTTTTCAAATGATGCAGAGGGGCAATAACTTCATAGCGTACCGTTAGGATGAAATGGTTCCCGACAATAAAGTCAATCTCCTGGCTCTTCGTTTCGCCCTCCTGCATGCCTTGCGCGGGGAAATGAAGCACGAGAAACGCCATGTCAACATCGCCGGCGACAAGCGGGGCAGGGGTAGGGGAGAGCAGTTCCGTTTCAATGCGCTCGCTAATGGAGAACTCGCGCGCGATTTCTCTAACCTCGTCTTCGCTCGGCTGTTCCAGATCGACCCAGACTCCGTCGCGATGTTCGTATCGGAATAGCATAATGCTAGGATACCATGCGCAGAGCTGTACACATCTCTGCCCAGAGTGTTACACTACCGACCATAAAGATTATGGAACTTCCTGAAGCACACGCACGCGGGCGCGGCATTGTGGCGCGCGGGGTATCATTCTCACTTGTCGCGGCGCTCGCTTTTGGGGCAGGTCTTTTTGTGGGCAATAACAGTATGGCCAGTGCGGTTGTTACGCACATACCACTTATCGGCGACGGTCTTGATGCCACGCCCGACCAGAACGTTGAACTTACCGATTTCTGGAAGGCATGGAACGCGCTTAACCAGAATTATGTCATCACGCACGCGTCCTCAACGCTCCCTTCAGCGAAAGATCGTCTTTTCGGTGCGATTCAAGGCCTCGCTGCTTCATATGGCGACCCGTATACGGTTTTCTTTCCGCCCCAAGAAGCAAAAGCATTCGCTGAAAATATCTCAGGAAGCTTTGCGGGCGTCGGCATGGAAATTGACGTGAAAAATAACGTATTGACCGTCGTCGCTCCCTTAAAGGGCACACCTGCCGAAATAGCCGGCATTAAGGCGGGAGATATCATCGCCGCTATCGATGGCAGATCAACCGAGGGCGTTTCGATTGACGCGGCGGTGGGCGAAATTCGCGGCCCCATCGGTACGACCGTGAACTTCACTCTCATTCGCTCCGGGAAGGCGCTCGACATCAAGGTGGTTCGTGACACCATCCAGGTTCCCGAGACCGATGACGGATATGATGCGAAGAGCGGCGTGTACCATATCGCCCTCTATGAATTTACCTCCAACTCCGCAAGTCTTTTTGATCAAGCTTTCGCGCGTTTTAAAGCGTCAGGTTCGAGAAAGCTCGTCATTGACCTGCGCAACAACCCGGGAGGATATCTTGACGCGGCGGTCGATATCGCGAGCCACTTTCTTCCTAAGGGCGCGACCATCGTAACGGAAGACTTCGCCGGAAAAGAACCGAATCAAGTGCACACCAGTCTCGGCTATAATGATCTGCCCGCCGGGACAAAAGTCGCCGTGCTTATCGATAACGGCTCCGCCTCCGCCTCTGAGATACTCGCCGGAGCTTTGCAGGATGCCCACGCCGCCACCCTGATTGGTACTAAATCCTTCGGCAAGGGTTCGGTGCAGACGTTGCTGGGTCTCGACGGCGGCTCGCTCAAGATCACCGTTGCGCGCTGGATTACCCCCGCCGGACACTGGATTATGGGCAACGGCATTACGCCGGACATCACCGTACCTTTTACGAAAGCCGATGCTAGCGCGAAGCAGGATCCTCAAATGGAGCGCGCGATTGAGTTTTTGACTACCGGCGCATAATAGGGTAGATTAACCCTAATGAAAGTCGTTTTGATAAAAGACGTGAAGGGTGTCGGGCACACTCATGAGACGGTAGACGCTCTTGCCGGGTACGCTCTCAACTACCTCATTCCGAAAAACCTTGCCGTTTTTGCCACAGCACGCTCGATGAAAGAGGCGCAAATGCGCCAGAAGCAGTCAATAAACCGCAAGGAGCTTGACGTCGGTCTTATTGCACAAAATATTGCAACGCTTGCCGACGCTCGCATCGTCATTAAAGCAAAAGCAAACGAGAAGGGGCATCTTTACAATGCGGTGGGGGAGCCGGAGATTAGGAAGGCGGCGGAAGAACAGGCTCACGTCGATTTGCCCCGAGCATCTTTTAAAATCGAAAAACCCATCAAAGAACTCGGCACTTTTGATGTCCCGGTGGCTGTAGGCGATGTTTTCGGAAAGTTTTCCGTAACGATAGAAGCCGAGTAACCTCTACACGACGTCCACAACTTTCTTGGAAAGAACTCGACCGGTAAAACTTGTTTTGCGGCGAGTGCGGAATGCTATTTTGCCGGCTGCAAGAGCGAAAAGAGTGTGGTCGTGACCAACGCCGACGTTCTTCCCTGGCTCGACCTTCGTGCCGCGCTGGCGGACGATTACCATGCCGGGGCGGGCTGTCGCGCCGTCAGCGAGCTTCACCCCGAGATATTTCGGGTTTGAATCATTGAGGTTTTTTGCCGATCCGCCAGCTTTAGTTGATGCCATGATGGTATAGTTGTATCCGATGACTATAGCAGACACAAGGGATACATGCAAAGCGTTTCTCGCACGCATCCCGAAAGATATGCTCCTCGTCGCCATTCTCGTTCTGACCTCTCTTTTCAGTTTTGGACTTGGATATCTCGCGGGATTAGATGCCGCAGGGAAGGGAAGTCCAGCTTTAACAGCCGGGCAACTCCTCCCTGTTGCCTCGACTTCGAGTCAGGTGGTTGCCTCTAGAAACGGAACAAAATACTATCTGCCGGGGTGCGCGGGAGCTGATCGCATCGCAGAAACCAATAAGATCTGGTTTGCTTCTGCCGTCGACGCGCGCGCCGCCGGATATGCGCCCGCCGCGAACTGCAACGGCCTTTGATCATAGGTATCCTTTGCTATAATCATTTCGTATAGCTAGCATGCAAATCAACCCCTATGAATGAAGAATTGACTCGCGATACACCCATCGTACACGATGCAACCTCACCCGATCATCGGCCCATTCACGAAACGGCCGAGCAATTGGCAAAAGTAGTTCACGAAGGACAGCGCACGATGCCGCAGGACCGTCCGCCGCTCGTCTGCAAGCCGAACAAGATAGAATCCTGGCGCATCTTTAAAATAATGTCTGAATTCGTCGAGGGATTCGACGTTATCCGGCGCTACGGCCTCGCAGTGTCGTTCTTCGGTTCCGCACGCGCCTCATTTGAGGATGAGGTGTACAAACATGCTACAGAGCTTGCAGGCCGGCTTGCGAAAAAAGGATTCGCGGTTATTACCGGCGGGAGCGCCGGAATCATGCAGGCCGCAAATAAGGGTGCCTTTGAGGCGGGTGGAGATTCGGTCGGGCTCAATATAAACCTTCCTGATGTGCAGGGTTATAATCCGTACCTCACGACCCGATTCGGCTTCGATCATTTTTTTGTACGGAAAGTCATGCTCACATACGCTTCCGAAGTATACGTGTATTTCCCGGGCGGGTTCGGGACGCTTGATGAGTTTTTCGAGATCGTGACGCTCGTGCAGACTAAAAAGATCCGGAAGGTGCCCATTGTCCTTTTCGGAAGGCAATACTGGGAACCGCTCCTTGCGTTCATCGAAAAGACGCTCTATCAAGAGCACAAAGCAATTAACAAGGATGATATGCTGCTTTATACTCTCGTTGACTCGGTCGACGAAGCGTACGATTACATCATTGCAAATGTCTCTTGCTAACGCGCAAACATGATGAAAGAGGGGAGACTTGAGGAGGCATTAATAGATTAAGTACATACCGCACTCAACCACGCATCATTACATTATATGAATTTCGCACAATATATCTTTTGCGAATTTCTTACTTCCCAAAAAAACCTAAGACGTGCCGAAAGTAACCATTGAGCCAATATAGGCCGGTAACAAAAAGGTAAGAGAGGTAGTGCAGATTTTCTTGGCCGGTCGGAGAATTAACTATTTCTTGAATAGAGATGCCGAAGAATGAAAGTGCGAGGAAAAGAATGAATATCCAGAAAGCGATCCTGAGCATAGGGATGGCTTAAGTATACAACGAACAGAGCCTGGTGCTAATATCTCGGCATGACGAGAAAAACGGCCGCACTAAGACACCTGAGGCGTGTCGACCACAATTTTTTCAGGATAACCACTCCGTACCATGCTCTTTTGCCAGCGCAACTTCCCCAGAAGCGTACGCGCACTGCACTGTTCGTATCGCTCGTATCGATCGTTATTTCACAACAACTTTCAACAGCGGCGGCAGGAACTGTTTTCGCACGCGTAAAAACATCTTGTAAAGGACGGCTGACTCCCCTATCGATTCTGAAAATACGCTTTCGAACACTACGCAATGCGGGGCTTTCAAGCGCAAAGACAAAGACGCTCAAAGCGATCGCAAGAGCGATCAAGAACGGTTCGCTCGACTTGCTCGCTTTAAAAAATATCCCCGAGACCGAGGCGGCGCTCTCTCTCATGAGCATACGGGGTCTCGGCCCGTGGTCGGTTGAAATGTTCATGATATTCGCGCTCGGACGCACTGATGTTTTTTCGGCGGGCGACCTTGGGCTCATGCGAGCGATCGAATCGCTCTACGGCTTACCGAAGAATTCTCCGCGCGAAACACTTCTCGCAATTGCAGAGAAATGGACGCCGTACCGCACCTACGCCTGTTTACTTCTTTGGCGTGTTAGAGATACGAAAGCGGGTTGAGGTAGGCGGTAAGAGTTGCTACCGGCATCGTCGCATCGGCGCAACCGATATTTGCGCCGCGGAATTGTCGGAGCGTCATTATTTCAGTACCCTCGCTTGCATAGACGCCGAAGTGGAGGTGCGGCCCGGTGGCGTAGCCGGTCATGCCGGAAAGCCCAATTACGTCTCCCGTTACCACTGACTGCCCTTGCGAGACGTCAATTTCGGAAAGGTGTGCGTACATGGTATTGATGCCGTTGTTGTGTTTGAGCATTATCCATTTGCCGAAGGAGTAACATTGTCGCCCATACAGATCATGGACAAGATCTGTGTTTCCGATGGCAAGCACAGTACCCGAAAGAGCTGCCTTAACCGGTGTTCCGATAGGCGCGGCGATATCGATGCCGTCGTGGCCGTGGCCGCTGTAAATCTGCGGATTTGCGGTAGAGAAAGGCGTGTTGCCAAAATATTGGGTAATGCAGAAAAGATTTCCGAATACATCCTTGCGCTGCATACAAGCGGACATAAAAGCGCTGCTAAATGGCCAGGCGAGGACGCCTGAGCCAGCTCTCGGTAGAAGTCCGGGATGAACGCTGAGATTCAGCTGGCTTTGAAGGCGGTTCAGCTCGTCCTCAAAGGACTTTTCTGACGCCTTTTTTTCAGCAATTATTTTCTGATAATTTGATTCCTGATTCTTTGTTTTGGCGAGCAGTTGTTGTTGCGCCGCCTTGCTTGCGTCGACAGCCCGTTTCTGGAGCATCAGGTCGTTCTGCAGCGAAACGAGCTCCGCTTTCGTTGCGTTTACTTGGTCGCGATTAGCCGCGAGTGTGGTGCGCGCAGCGTGAAGATCGCGGATGTTGTTCGCGAGCGCTTTATCGAATTGTATCGCACGATCGGCAGTCTCCCATGCATCGCGGAGTGAATACGAAGAGATGACCTGCGCGATGAGCGAAGACTGTTCGTTTTCCGCAACACTCTGGAGCGCCTTTGCAATCGCGGTCTGGTCCGCGGCGATGGTTGTTTCTTTATCTCCTATAGAAAAAGTAAGTTCCTGTATTTGTAGGTTTGCCGAGGCGATTTTATTTTGGGTCACCTTGATCTGCGTCGCAAGCTGTTTTTGAGAAAGCGTGAGCGAGCTGATAGTTGACTGGAGCGTGTTCTTTTTAGCCCCAAGCGCGTCAAGCTGTTTCTGATACGCCGCAATTTCCGCTTCAAGCAAGTTTATCTGCTGACCATGCGCATCGATTTGCGCCTGAAGGTCGGTCGCCGACTGCGCGCGGACAGTTGGAGTGAAAGAAACGAACGAAAGTGCTAAAAGTAAAAAACCGGCTGCAAAATGCGCGCGACTCATCCTTTGAGTATACCAACGGCTTTCCGCATGCGCGAAATGCTCTCTTCGGGACCGAGTATCGAGATGAGCGTGAAGGGGTCGGGAGAACGATCCGCTCCGGAAAGCGCGTACCGCAGAGGCCAGAGAACGGCGCCCCGACCCCCCCTCCTTTTCTGCTCTTCGGCGTCGGCAAACGGCATAATGGCCTCTTTTACCGCATCGGCGGAAACGCCTTCCGGAAGGGCTTTTATGGCCTCCAAGAGGCCTCCCAGGGCGGTTTCGGCCAATCCTGGACTCCCCTCCAGCTCCTTGGCGAGGAGTTGATTGCGGTCCAGTGCGGGTTCCGCAAAGAGGCAGGAGAGCTCGCCCGAGAGCATCTCGCGAGCCTTAGTAAACGTGTGGGTGCGCTCCTTCAGAAGCGGTACGGCTTTTCGAAACTTTTCGACATTGAAATCGGTCAGGTCAATGTCCAAATGTTTGAGAAAATCGTCATCCGAAAGCGTGCGCATCCAGTGTTGATTGACCGAAAGAAGTTTCGTTTCGTCAAAAACGGCGCCTCCTTTCTGTATGCGCGAAAGATCAAAAATTTCGACAAGATCTTTGCGCGAGAGGTATTCACGCTCGTTGCCAGGGTTCCAGCCGAGCAGAGCGAGATAATTGAGCATCGCTTCTGGCAGTATACCCAGATCGCGATACTCGGTAAGCGCCTTTGCCCCCTTACGTTTAGAAAGTTTCGAACGATCGCTACCAAGAATGAGCGGCAGATGTACGTATGCGGGGATGGCGAGACCGAGTGCACGTTGGATGAGCATCTGGCGTGGCGTGTTCGCTATATGATCTTCGCCGCGGATCACGTGCGTGACCCCCTCGTCAGCGTCATCGACGACAACCGCAAAGTGGAAGACCGGCTCGTCAAAGGAGCGCGCGATGATGAAGTCGCCTAAATCGCTGACATCCATCGCTATTTCGCCGCGGACGATGTCGATGAAGGAAATTTTCCCGCCCGGGTTTCTAAAACGAATGACCTCTTCCCTGTCGCCCGGATTTCTCGGCGTCTCTTTTGAAACATATGCTGTGTTCTCAGAGACTAACTTTTCGAGAAGTTCGCGGTGTCGGATGGCGTTGGCGCTTTGGCGATACCGTTGATCCGCATCAAGCTGAAGCCAAGCGAGCGCCTCAAGGATGTTCGTTTCATACTCGGGCCTCGAACGTTCCTTGTCGGTGTCTTCTATGCGCAAGATAAACGAACCGTGCGCATGTTTCGCGAAAAGATACGCAAAAACTGCCGTGCGATAGTTACCGGCATGCAGAAGCCCGGTCGGCGAGGGCGCGAAGCGGGTGACAACTTTATTCATGAATCGTGAGCGAGCGCGATAGCAAGCACAGCTTCTGCGAGGATGCGCGCGGCGTCAGGGTCGGTAAAACCGGCGGCTCCTGCAACCATGCGTTTCCCGAGCTCCGGATCGCTTGCGATACGGCGTATTTCGGAGCCGAGAATATGCGGCGTAAGGTTGCCCTCTTCGAGCACGATCGCTGCTCCCGTTCGGGCGTATGCATACGCGTTCGTACGCTGATCATGGCTTACGGATTCGGGAATCGGGATAAGGATCGCCGGCTTTTTCCAAAGGGCGATTTCAGCTATGGCACCCGAGCCGGCGCGCGAAACGACCACATCCGCAATGCCCGCTGCCCTTTGGAGCGAAATTTCGGAGAAGTAGTTGAAGGGATGATAACGGTCGGCGTGCGAGCTTCCCGCGAGCACGACCTTCGCTATTGACCCGACACTCTTAAAATGAGCGAGTCCCGTCTGGTGAATAACGTTAGCGAAGGAAACGATATCCGGCAAGGAAAACAGGATTGATTCGTTTATTTTTATCGAACCCTGCGACCCGCCAAGTATGAGAATGGTCGGTATCCCCGTCTCGAGTCCGAGGTACTGTCGTGCACCCTCGCTTTCCACTCGCGTGAGGGCCTTTCTAACCGGGATACCGGTACGAGCTATTTTGCCCCGGGTATTTTCCGGGAAATATGCTGCGGCGCTCTCGAAAGAGATGGCGATTTTCGTGGCGAATCGAGCCGCGAGGAGATTTGCCCGACCGGGTTTCGCATCCGACTCATGGATGACTATGGGGATACGAAGAATCCATGCAGCGAGCACGTTCGGTATGCTGCCATATCCTCCCTTACTCACGATGACATCCGGATATAGACGGAAGAGAATCGAAAGAGCAGAGAAAAATCCAACAAGAGTCGTGAACCCGCTCATAAGATTTTGAAGTGAGATATAGCGACGGATCTTACCCGCGGGAACCTTCACATAGACAATACTATTCTCAAAAAGTGCTTTTTGATCGAGCGGCTCCGGGGCGAGAAAGTAAAGCTGCGGCATGACAAGCCGCCGTTCGCGTACGATATCGTGTATTGCTTCCGCGATTGCGATGACCGGATAAAAATGCCCGCCTGTCCCCCCGCCAGTAAACACTATTTTCATGAGTAAACTATAGCAGCTTTCAGGTTTTATGCCGTGCCGCAACATTGAGGATAAAGCCGCACATGAGGAAGATCGCCACAAGCGCAGTTCCGCCATGGGAAATGAACGGCAGGGGCAGACCGGTGAGCGGGATGATACCGAGCATCGCGCCGACATTGATAAAGGCCTGCAGGATTATGATGAAAGAAAACCCGAATGCGACAAGTCCGCCGAAAAAGTCCCGCGAGTTTCCCGCTATCACAATCCCGCGTGCCGCAAATCCGATGAAGAGCGCGAGAAGGACCGTTGCGCCGAAAAAACCGGTCTCTTCTGCAAAGACCGCAAAAACCGAATCGCCATCGGGTTCGGGCAGATAATTGAACTTTTCCACACTCTGACCGAACCCTCGGCCGAGGAGACCGCCAGAACCGACGGCGATCAAAGATTGCTGGATTTGATATCCGCTGCTGAGCGAATGAGCTGAAGGATCGACGAATGTTTTTATGCGCTCGAATACGTAGGGCCGCATGAAAATGAGGATACCGAGACCGAGAACGACACCGAGCGTAAGGATACCGAAATCACGCCAAGGGGCTCCGGCGACGAAATACATCACGGAACCGGTAGCGATAATGAGGAGTGTCGTCGAAGTATTTGGCTGGATAAGCAACAGGATGGTTGGCAATGCGAGTATGGCCGCAAAAGGGATCAGCCCTTTTTTGGGGTCGGTGAATTGGCGTGCCCGAGGCGCAAGCCACCACGCGAGCATAAGCACGAATCCTATCTTCAAAAATTCAGCGGGCTGTACGGTGGTGAAGCGGAGGTTGATCCAGCGTGTTGCCCCGCCCGCATGGAATCCTATTCCAGGAACGAAAACGAGCGCGGTAAAAAGGACCGTGGCACCGTAAATATAAGGCGCAAGACGTTTTATCCGATCAAGCGAAGCGGTACGCGTAAGGAAAAATGCCGCAAACCCGAAACCAAGGCCGAGACCTGCCTGGAGCAAAATGTCGCGCGAGATCGACCCGCCCTCGCGAGCGAGAAGGCCCAGGGACGCTGAGGAGAAGATTGCGAGGCCCGCAAGCGCAAGCGCAAGCATCAATATGAAGAAAATACGATCGCCAGAGTGAACAAACCTCATAATGGACGCGAAAGGAGGGCGATGGAGAGGCCGAGTACGCCCGCGATGATGGTGATAACCCAGTAGCGCATGGTGACCTTTGCAGCCGGCCAGCCGAGCGCTTCGAAATGGTGGTGAATCGGAGCCACGCGGAACAGCTTTTTATGGAAAACTTTTTTCCAAAAGACTTGCAAGAACGTTGTAAGAACGGTTGCGGTGAGCGGAAGCGCGACCAGTGGCAGCACAAACACGCCGACACCGCCGGCAAGCGCATCGGAAGCAAAGGCGGTCATTGCAAGTGCGAGCGTGAGAGCCATACTGCCGGTTTCCGACATGTAGAAACGTGCCGGCGGGATATTGAACCAAAGAAATGCCAGAGTCGCGCCGGCTACCGAAGCGGCAAATGCCGCAAGCGATGCCTGTCCTTCACCAAACGCAATACCCGCATAAACCAGAAAGATGATGGCGAAAACACCGCCGGCAAGCCCATCAAGCCCGTCGATGGTACCGCCTGCGTAGATTGCAAGCGTAACGAGTGCGAAAAATGGAATCAGCAGCCACCCGATCACGAGCGGAGCGGCAAAAGGAACACCGACCGCGCTTACGCCAAGCTTGCTGTAAAACCACCAGCCACCGACAAGCCCTATGCCACCGACGATAGAAAGTCGGCGAGCAAGAGAGAGTCCGCCCTTCCCTCGGGTTACTTCAAGGAAGTCATCGATAAGTCCCGCGATAGCACCTGCCGCAAGTGCGAAAATAGGAAGCCATGTTTCGCGGCGGTTTACGAAATTAAGTGCTGGCCAGAAGGTATCGAGCGTTTGCGCAAAGATAAGGAAAAGCAGCGCGGTTACGAGTACGGAAGCCCAGATAAGAATGCCGCCCATGCGCGGCGTCGAAACCTCCCGCTCTCTGTGGAGTTCGTCGAAGATGGGCGTACCGCCACCGCCGATACCACTACCCTTCCCCGCTTTTTTCTTCCATGCTTTCGCGCGATATAAAATGCTGGCCAGAAAAGGCGCGAATGCTATGCCGAGCGCAAAAGAGGTTGCTGAAGGAATGAGCACGCGCGCAGCGGTACTTATCATAGCGAAGCGACGCCCGCGAAGTGCGCAAACGTAGCGGCGACGAGCGCAGCGCCGTCGGTAAAACGAGCTTTTGCAGATGAGCCGAGAATGACTATGGCTACGGGATGAGCAATGCCGACATCAAAGACAAGCGCAAGATTGCCGCCTGCAAGATCGGTATAGCCGGTTTTCGAAAGCAAAAGCTGCGGGATAGTGGCCACGATAGGATCGGTGTTTTTTATCGAGAAAAACGTGCCTCCCTCAGAAACAGCCTGTGCGGAACTTCTCGTCGTCGCCTCCGCAATCAAAGGTGCTTTTTCGACTAAAGCGCCCGCGAGACGCGCGAGGTCGTGCGCCGAACCGTACCCCCCCGAGATCGCCGTATTCACATCAAGCCCGTTGCCATTGACCGCATAGGTTTGCGAGAGTCCGAGCGCCGCCGCGGCGCTGGCAAGCATGGCACTCTCGGAACGATTTTCGCGCGCCGCAGTCGCTTCGGCGAGCGCAGCGGCGCCGTCATTAAGAGAACCGGTGAGCGTGAGTCGTGCGAGATCAGAGAGAGAGAATATTTGTCCCGCACGAAAAGCGTGCGGCGCATCGAGATGAACGACATCGGCAGGGATGGTAACGGGCGTATTCGGCGAGAGTATGGAGAGGGCGGCATATATCGTGAGAAGTTTCGTGAGCGAAGCGAGCGGGAGTTGGGCTTCAGCATTTTTCTCGTACAACGGCTTTCCAAGAACAAGATCGTATACTATCGCAGCCTTTGCTTCGATGGGAACGTTCGCGAAAGAGTCCGGCGCGGATGGCGCAACGACGATCGGAGTTGATGCTGTGCTCTTTGGCGTGGAGGGAAGAAAAAGGAAGATCGCGAGAAACCCGGAGGCGAAAAAGAGAGCGATACCGCTCTCGCGCATCAAGCGATTGTGTTTTGCGAGCACATCAAGATCGTGGGTCTCCATAAAAAAGTAAAATCTACACGAGAGAACTCGCTTCAAGAGCATCTTCAGCAGCATTTTTTTCCGTTTCTATAATCACCGCAGTTTGCGAGGCAAGTTCCTCATGGCGCGGGAGTTCCGAACCGCGCGAAAGACCGAGGTATGCGAACGCCTCGGTAGTAAGTGCATATCGTATGCGGCGCTTGTCTCGTGCATCTTCCTTCCCTTCAATGAGGCCGCGGATAAGAAGGGTCCGGAGCGAAGTGGAAGAGTTAACGCCCCGCACCCAATCTATTTCACCGCGCGTCGCACCCTCTTGATAGGCGATTACCGCGAGTGTCTCGATGCTCGCTTTCCCGAGATCGCGTGTGAGTTCGCCTTCGCGAAATTTCTTTACGATAGTGGACGCTTCAGCCGCAGTGCGCAGTTCCGCTTCAGTCTCAGTCTCAACGAGCGTCATGCCGCTCCCTGCAAGAGAGTCGGAAAGCGCCGCGAGAGCTATCTTAAGCTCCGCTTCTTTAAGTTCTAGGAGCTCCGCGAGTCGAGTCTTTTCAAGAGGAGCGCCGGAGGCGAAGAGAAGAGCAAGGACGGCAGCTGGAGGAGTAAGCATGCCTTGTATCATAGCGTATGCACCACCACAAAAACAAGATTTCCCAAGGAAAAGAGGGGCCTGTAATCCCCTTTTCAACTCCCGTAGTGCGGAACCGCGTTTGCGGCGGCGTGATGTATGCGAATATCCCCATGGGAGCCATACTGTTCTGCGGCGACAGCGCCCTGTTTTACAAGCTCAAGGAGCGCGAGAAAGGAGACAATAACCTCGACTTTTTCCTTCGCGTTTTCGGCAAATTCTTTAAAAGAGATTGTCAACGCTTTTTCCACACGCTTTGATAATCGATCCATCATCTCTTCGATAGTTACGAGCGGCGTTACCTTTGCGACAGGAAGCCTCTCGACTGTTTCGCGTGCGGCAAGAACTCGCGCAAGTGCGTCCCCGAGCGCATCTTGCGAAAGGTCGCGGGTCGGCGCGAAAGAAACTTCGGGGGCTCGCTCCCCTGCCGGCAGCAGCACGGTCTTTCCGAAAATGCGCGAGAGTTCATGCGCGGCCTCGCGGACTTTCTCGTACGCCTCGAGTCGTCGCTTGAGGTCTTCGACATCGGCACTCTCTTCTTGGGTCAAGGCGAGATCGGGGATGAGAGATTTCGACTTAATGAGAAGCAACATCGCGGCAATCTGGATGAAATTTGCGGTCTCTTCGACCGGGAAGGCGGCTTGCGCGCGTACGTGCTGAATGAAATCCTCCGTGATATTTGCGAGTGCGAGATCGTTGACCAAAAGTTTCCTTGCAGCGATAAGTTCGAGCACGAGCTCAAACGGACCCTGGTAAGCTTCCGTTTCGATGGAAAAACCGGTTTTAGATGTCGCTGTCGGATTCATCGGGTATGGAGCTTGAAAGAAGCACGTCAATACGATTCATGTCGCGAGGGAAGAGCGTCGCTTCTTTCACATTGTCGAGCCCCAGATATTTCTGTGTGAGACGCTCAAGTCCCATGCCGATGCCGCCGTGAGGCGGCATCCCGTATTTGAATGCCATGAGATAGAACGAAAATTTCTCAGGATTAAGGCCCTTGGCGCGAATTTTCTCGGTAAGAACACCGTACTCATGGACGCGCTGGCTACCGGAAAGAATTTCAACGCCGCGGAAAAGAAGATCGAAGCTTTTCGTGAACCCCGGGTCTTCGGGATCTTCCATCGTATAGAAGGGACGTTTCGAGACGGGATAATGGGTGATGAAGATGAAGTCGCTCCCTCTCTCTTTTTGTGCCCATTCACATATTCTGCGCTCATGTTCTGGCTCAAGATCCGGTTCGGGAGAAATGCCGAGAATTTTCTGCGCTTCACGGAGCTTCAGAACCGGAAACGATTCTGGCAGAAGCGGAAGCGAGGCGCCGGTGGCGGCGAACGCATCACCGGCGCGCCTTGCAAGTCGGTCGGTAATGTGTCTGAGCGCTCCCTCGATCATGCGCATAACCTCGGTATGGTCCTCGATAAAACCCATCTCGAAGTCGAGCATGGAGATTTCGTTCAGGTGACGCGTCGTCGCATGCTTTTCGGCGCGAAATTGGGGACCGGTCGCATAAACGCGCTCGAACGCGCCGACCATCATCTGCTTGTAGAGTTGAGGCGAGGTTGCGAGATATGCACTGCGATCTTTAAAATATTCAACCTTGAAAACGCCGGCGCCGCCCTCAGCATCGTCGCCGACGAGTTTCGGAGCCTGGAATTCGGTGAAGCCGTTCTTGTCGAGATACTCACGAAAACCGGAGATGATTTCGTGCTGGACCTTGAAAATGGCTTTTTCGCGCTCACGACGAATGGTGAGCGGTCGGTAATCGAGCATTGTGTCAAGATTGATATCCGCATCGGTGTCGAATGGAAGCGGCTCCGCGACGCTCAATACCTCGATACCCTTGATTTCAAGCTCAAGGCCGCCGTTTTGCTTTCCGGCCTGAACATTTTTTTCTGGACGTTTGTTCACGACCCCTTCGACACGAACAACATATTCGTTCCGGACGTCTTTTGCCATCTCCATCGCGGCGCTTGCCGGGAGAACCACGCCCTGCACGAGACCACTTCGGTCGCGGAAATCAAAAAAGACCATTTTCCCCTGGTCGCGCCGGACATCTACCCATCCCGAAATCAATATCGTTTCGCCGATATGACCCCCCAAATCCCCTATGAGCGTCCGTTCCATGTCACTAGTATGCCACACCGATGGTCCGGCGCACCTCTTCCATCTTCGCTTCGCTTATCGCGCGCGCCTCTCGCTTTCCTTCCCCGAGAATTTCCTCAATGATGCCAGGGTCGCTTTGGAGTTCTTCATACTTTGCGCGAATGGGGGCTAGATAGCGATCGAGATCTTCGACAAGCAATTCTTTGAGCATCTTGTAATCGCCCTGATATTCGTCATACATCTTTTCAAGCTCGCCCTCGCTTCGCACGAGCTTGTGAATAGCGTACACGTTTTCAGGGCGCTCGCCTGAAGAATCGGTAACGATGCTCATCACGCGCCTCGCAAGCTCCTCGCGCGATGCAAAAAGCGGTATGACGTTGCCGTAACTCTTGCTCATCTTTTGTCCGTCGGTACCGGGAACGACCGCGACGTCCGCCATGATGTACGGCTCGGGAAGTTTGAAAAGATCGGTTCTGTAGACGCGATTGAACTTTTCCGCGGTATCACGCGCATACTCGATATGCTGTTTCTGATCAGCCCCCACCGGCACGACCGCCGCGTCGTAGAGGAGAATGTCGGCCGCCATGAGCATCGGATAGTTGAAAGTACCGACGTTTATTTCTTTATTCCTCGCCTCCGCATCCTTATACGCATGGGCGCGCATGAGATATGGCATGGTGGTGATGGTGTCGAAAATCCAACAGAGTTCGGTATGCGCCGGCACATCGGATTGCTTGAAAAGTACGACTTCTTTTGGGTCGAGTCCGACGGCGAGGTAGGCCACCACAAGTTCTCGAGTGCGCCGGCGCATCTCTTCATGCTCTTGCATTGAATTTAGAGCGTGATAATCAGCGACAAAAACAAAAGGACGATACTTCCCCGCCCTTGAAAGTTCGACGAACTGGCGCATCGCGCCGAAGTAATTGCCGATATGCAAGTCGCCGGTCGGTTTGATACCGGAAACAAGGACGGGCTTTGTATCGTTCATGCGACTACGATACCATATCGAATAAAAAACGGCCCCGGGATATTTTTCCCAAGGCCGTTTGGCACGGTGCAGCGCTGATGCTACACGGGACTTGCCCAAACTGGGTTTCGTCCAAACCATGGTGCGCCGGGAAGGATTCGAACCTTCGTAGGGCTATGCCCGACAGGTTTACAGCCTGTTGCGATTGACCGCTCCGCCACCGACGCGATAGTGCCACTATAGCGGATTTTTGTTTTATTTCAAAACGAGAATCAAGACACCCTGTTTGCCGCGGCGTACGAGGGCATGGCCGTTTGCGAGGTCGCCCGGATAAAGTTTCTGATCGAGATTTTCAACAGTCATTCCGGAGAGCACAATCCCCTTCCCTTCAATGAGACGGCGGGCTTCGTTTTTTGAGGAGGCGAGACCGCCTGCGGCAAGCGCTTCGGCGAGTGAAAAACCGTCCCTGAGTTCTTTTCCCGAGAGCGTTATTGACGGAGCTTCGGCAAGCGCAACGGCAAGCGCTTCGCGCGAGAGCTCGCTGAAAGGCGTGTCCCCGAAAAGCGCATCGGTTGCCGCCGCCGCTTGTGCAGTCGCCGCAGGTCCATGCACGATTTCGGTTACGAGACGCGCAAGCGTTTCTTGAGCCTGTCGTTCGGCAGGGTTGCGATGATGCAGCTCCATAAGCACATTAATTTCAGAGAGCGGCAGGAAGGTGTACACTTTCAAGTAGTTCTCGATGCCTTCATCCGGAAGATTCATCCAAAACTGATAAAAACGAAACGGCGAGGTCTTCTTTGGATCGAGCCAAAGCGCGTTTCCTTCCGATTTGCCAAATTTCTTGCCCGCAGCGTCCGTGATAAGCGGCATGCCGAGCGCGTAGACTTGCTTCCCTAGTCGCTTCCGGATGAGGTCGACACCGGAGAGCATGTTCGTCCATTGGTCGGAGCCGCCGACTTGGAGGTCGACACCATATTTCTCATGGAGAGTCAGATAATCCAAACCTTGGAGGAGCGCATAGGTGAACTCGGTATAGGAAATACTCTCATCCGGTGTTTCAAGGCGCGTTTTTATGATATCTCGTTTTATCAAATCGTTGACGGTAAAGTTCTTGCCGACATCCCGCAAGAATGGGAGGAGCTTAACCTTTGAAAGCCAATCCGCATTATCGACCATCTTGAAAGAGGTTCGTCCGAGGATTTTTGTCAGCTGGCTCTTGAGCGCGCGGGTATTCGCCGCGACGGTCTTTTCGTCAAGCATCGGGCGTTCCCCTCTTTCTTTCGGGTCGCCAATAGTTCCCGTGGCGCCCCCGACGAGAAACATGAGCTTATTGCCCGCCTCTCCGAGACGCCTCATGAGGAGCACGACGGCGAGATTCCCGATCTGCATCGAGTCAGCGGTCGGGTCGATGCCGAAATACGCCGTGCGTGCACCGGCCAGGATTTGCTCGAGCGGCGCTGAGGTGTGTTCTACCAATCCGCGCGCCCGCAGCTCTTCAGCAAACGTCATGCGCGAATTATATCACGGCGATGCTACTACCGAGCGAGCGAGGAATGAGATTCTGAAAGCTTATCGCGCGAGGAAGAAGAGGCCGACGGCGGGGGCGATGAACCACCAGAAGAAGTATTGTTTTGGCGCGAAAAGGATTTCAACGGCGGGGGTGAAGTGATAGACCGAGGCAACCGGAAAGACGTGGTACGCGAGTGCGAGCAGGAATGCCGCGCCAAGGAAGGAGAGCGCGATGAGCCCGAATATGCCGATGTAGAGGAAGTCGGAGACGACGACGCGCCGCAGGATGATATAGAAACCAAGAGTCAGAGCCATATAGAGACCGATGTGTGCAAGGAGCGCTGTCACCGCGGGGGCGGTCGGTAGATACGCCATATACGGAAATGCCACATAGAGCGCATAAGCGGTGTAAAACGCGAGCAGTACGGCGACGAAGGGCCCCCGTCCGACGTACCATGCGAAGAGAAAGAATACCGAGAGCAGGATGAGGATAATGAGGAAATCGCTTGCGCCGCCCCACACCGAGAGCGCAGTGTGCGTCGCGAGTGCGTTCACCTGTGCGATGCTGCCGGTTGCGGTCATAGACAATAGACAATAGTATACACCCTGCAATAATGCGGGAGGCAAAAGAAAAACCGAGGGGTGAACTCAAAGTCCTTCGCTTCGCAGGTCTTCAACCGCTTTTTTCGCTTTTCCAGAAAGTTTATGCGGGAGGGCGACTTCGAGGCGAATGATAAGATCGCCGCGGCTATTGCCCTCCGGAATACCCTTGCCGCGCACGCGCAAAAGCTCTTCTGCACGCTTCATTGGCGGGATCTTTACTTCAAGCGTCTTTCCTTCCAGAGATTCGATTGAGACGGTTGTGCCGAGAAGCGCATCGGTGAACTTCACCGGCAGATCCATGACAAGGTTCGAGCCGTCGCGGCGAAAAATTGCGTGTGGCTTTACATGCACTTTTACATACAGGTCGCCCGCGATGCCCGTCTTTATCGCCTCGCCCTGTTGCGGGAGGCGTATCATCTCCCCATTATCGATGCCGGCGGGAATGCTGATTTTTACTTCTTCTTCTTTCCGCTTCACGCCATGCCCCTTGCACTCGGTGCATTTTTCTTTTGGTATCTTTCCGCTGCCGTCACAGGCGGTGCAGGTACGCACGCTGGTGAATTGCCCGAGGATGGAGTTGCGCGTCTCATGGACGCGGCCGCTGCCGTTGCAGGTTTTGCACGTTTCGAGTTCGGTGCCGGGCTTGGCCCCGCTGCCGTGGCAGATGTCGCAGGTAGAG
The DNA here is from genome assembly GCA_018971265.1 of Patescibacteria group bacterium. Taxonomy (GTDB): domain Bacteria; phylum Patescibacteriota; class Minisyncoccia; order Phycocordibacterales; family Phycocordibacteraceae; genus C7867-001. Next base: position 53,540 of record JAGXBE010000001.1, on the reverse strand, counting down.
ACTTTTGCGATAAGGACGGTGCGGGTGGTGCCGAAGACGGCATCCTTGAAAGGAATCTCGAGATCAATTGAAATATCGCGGCCGCGAGGAGCCCGGGTTTGGCCGCCGCGCGCCCCTCCAAACACATCACCAAAGAGATCGCCGAAATCGAACTCGACGCCGCCATGACCGAATCCTTGCTGGAACTGGCTGAAGTCGAACCCGCCGAAGCCCTGTCCGCCCTGTGGTGCGCCGGAGGCGCCGCCGGGAAACGCCTGTCCATAGGTATCGTACTCGCGTCGCTTTTTGTCGTCGCTTAAAACGGCGTATGCCTCGGTGATTTCCTTGAACCTCGCTTCATCGGTACCACCTTTGTCGGGGTGATACTTGTGCGCGAGCTTGCGGAATGCCTTCTTGATATCGTCCTGTGACGCCTTCCGATCGACGCCGAGCACGTTGTAATAATCTTTCGTCATTTTCTTTTACTGCTCTTTAAATTCGGCGTCGGTGGGGCCGGAGGGCTCAGGTGGGGGCGTCTGCCCGCCGTCGTCAGAGGCCGGCGGGGTCTCGCCCGTAGGCGGTGTTTGACTCTTCATCATGGCTTCCCCAATTTTTGAGAGCGTCGAAGAAAGTGCTTCGGTTGCGCCCTTGATGGTGCCTGCGTCCTCGCTTTCGCGGGCGACTTTCAAGGCGTCGATCTTGTCCTGCACCTCTTTCACCACTTCCGCACCCGCTTTCTCGCCGTTGTCCTTTATCGCTTTCTCCGCGGCATAGACTGTCTGGTCGGCGATGTTGCGCGCATCGATGAGCTCTTTGCGCTTTGCGTCGTCCGCGGCGTGCGCTTCGGCGTCCGCCGTCATTTTTTCAATATCTTCTTTGGAGAGACCGGTCGATCCTTCGATACGGATGCTCTGCTCCTTCCCGGTAGTCTTCTCCTTGGCTTTCACGGTGAGGATTCCGGATGCGTCCACGTCGAAGGTCACTTCCACTTGCGGCATGCCACGGGGAGCCGGCGGGATGCCGTCGAGCATAAATTTTCCGAGCGATTTGTTGTCAGCGCTCATCGCGCGTTCGCCTTGCGTGATATGAATCTCAACCGAGGGCTGATTGTCGGCCGCGGTTGAAAAGGTTTGCGAGCGAGAGGTTGGTATGGCAGTATTGCGCTCGACGATCTTGGTTGCGACGCCGCCCATCGTTTCAATGGCAAGCGAGAGCGGGATGACGTCGACCAGCAGAATGTCTTTCACATCGCCCTGGAGGATGCCCGCCTGAATAGCGGCGCCAACCGCGACGACTTCGTCGGGGTTCACGCTCATATTCGGCTTTTTGCCGAAGAATTTCTCAACGGCCGTTTGGATAGCCGGCATACGCGTCTGGCCGCCCACGAGGATGACCTCCTGGATATCGCCAATTTTGAATGGCGAGGCCTCCATCGCGCGCTTGGTGATGGCCATCGCGCGCTCGATGAATTCGCCCGAAAGCTCTTCGAGCTTTGCGCGGGTCATCTTGATGAGCAGGTGGCGCGGGCCGGAGGCGTCGGAGGTAAGAAACGGGATATTTATTTCCGTCTCCATCGCGCTCGAGAGCTCAATTTTCGCCTTTTCCGCGGCCTCGTCGAGTCGCTGGCGGGCAAGGGCGTCGCCTCGCACGTCGATGCCGCTTTCTTTTTTGAATTCGTCCGCGAGCCAGTTGATTATCTTCTGGTCGATATCCTTGCCGCCGAGGTGCGCGTCGCCGTCGGTGCTCTTTACTTCGATGACGTCATCGCCCACTTCAAGCACCGAAATATCGAACGTACCGCCGCCGAAGTCGAAGACCGCTATTTTTTCATCTTTCTTTTTATTGAATCCGTACGCAAGCGCGGCCGCAGTCGGTTCGTTGATGATGCGCTTTACGTCGAGACCGGCGATTTGTCCGGCGGCTTTCGTCGCGCTCCGCTGATCGTCGTTGAAGTAGGCGGGAACGGTAATGACCGCCTCGGTTATTTTCTCGCCAAGTTTGGCCTCCGCGTCTGTTTTTAGTTTCCCAAGGATCATCGCCGAAACCTCTTCCGAGCGATACCACTTATCGTTCATTTTGACCTCGATACCGCCATTGTCGGCTTTACGCATTTCAAATGGGACGACGGCCTTGTCCTTTTGCACCTCCGGCTCATCAAAGGAGTGGCCGATGAAGCGTTTAATCTGGAATATGGTGTTGAGCGGGTTCGTGACCGACTGACGTTTCGCAAGCGTGCCGACGATGCGCTCGCCGTTCTTCCCCACCGCGACGATAGAGGGGGTCGTGCGGGCGCCCTCGGCGTTTTCGAGAACGCGTGGCTCGCCGCCTTCTACGATTGCCATCGCGGAGTTCGTCGTCCCCAAATCGATTCCAAGAATTTTTGCCATATATTTTTAAAGTTAGAGAGTCTATTTTATACTCCTTATTATTTGCGTGCAAAGTGCGCGACACGGACTTTCGCCGGGCGCACCACATCCCCACCGATCTTCCACCCTTTTTCCAGTACTACGGTGACGGTGTCGTCTACTTCGGCGTTCTCGGCCGCGTCTTGTCCGAGCGCCTCGTGGAACGTCGGGTCAAAACGCTCGCCGACCTCCCCAAGGGGGATAAGCCCGAGCGAAGCGAACGCGCCCTCGAGCTGGCGCGCGATAGCGAGGAATCCCTCCGGTATCTCGCCATGCTCCTTGGAGCGCTCGAGCGCGTCAAAGGCCGGTAAGAGCGTTTCGACGGCCTTGACCACTCCCGAAAGTTTCGCGGTCTTTGTCTCTATTTCAAATCGCTTGAGCAGATTCACGTAGTCGGCCTTTGCCCGTTGCCAGCCATCCAGGTTTTCCTGTTTTTCTTTTCGGCACGCGGCAAGCTCCTCGCGCATCTTTGCGATTCTTTTCTCAGGTCGCTCCCCCCCCTCTTCCTCGCCGTCTGCTTCTTTGGCAGACATATGCTCCGGTTCCATTACAACATCATCTTCGTGTTCATCCATCCCGCCACTATGCCTGAAACGGAAAGCATAGTCAAAAAAATCGGTCTGTATAGACCGATTTTATCCTTAAATTAAACTAGCGCTTGCTCCACTGCTTGGCTTTGCGAGCCTTTACGAGACCCGGTTTCTTGCGTTCTTTGGCACGAGGGTCGCGGGTGAGAAACTTCGCGCTCTTGAGTACTGCGCGCGTGTTCGGCTCTGCCTTGATGAGGGCGCGACTGATGGCATGGCGGAGCGCATCGGCTTGGGCCGCGATGCCGCCACCCTCGATGTGCGCGGTGACCGCGTACGACTCCGCGCTCCCGGCGACTTCGAGCGCCTCTTCGGCTACTTTCGCGCGCTCATTCGTCTTGAAATATTCTTTTGGCGACTTGCCATTGACCGTCACACTCGCTTTGGGCGCAGGGGTGATGCGTACGCTTGCGATGGCGGTCTTGCGGCGTCCGACTGCGGTGATGAAAGCAGTTGCCATAGGTTATGCGGTGACGACCAAGTTCCTCATGCGCGGGGCGCGGAGCTTGTTTCGCGGAATCATGCCGTCAACCGTCTTTTTGACCACTTCCTCAATGCCCTTCTTCGCTATCATCTCGTCCATGCGCACTTCACGGAGCCCTCCTGGGTAGCCGGTGTAGCGCGTGTAGACCTTGCCCTTCATACGGCGTTCGGTGAGATGGAGCTTGCTCACATTCTCGATGATGACCTGCATGGGAAGCGTCTGGTTCTTGGCGAAGCGTACTGAGCGCTTGCCGAGGAGCGCGTGCGCGGCCTCGCTCGCCACCCGCCCGAGCGTACGGTCGGTCGCATCGATGGTATAGGTTATAAAGTCGGGCTTTGTAGGCGTCATAGACATATCATGAATACTAAACAAAGGCGATATACGCAAGCTTCCGCGCGTCGCTGGTGCCACGACGGGTACGCTTCACCACACGGGTATAGCCGCCCGCTCGGTCGCCGTAACGTGGCGCAATCGAGTCGAAAAGCTTTTTCACCGCCGCATCATCGTCAAGACGGGATTTGACAAGACGGCGACTCGCAAGAGTGTTTTTCTTTGCGTAAGTCACGAGACGTTCAATGAGCGGGCGAAGCTCTTTCGCTTTCGCTTCGGTAGTCGAAATGCGCTCCTGCATGACCAGGGAACGTGCGAGCGAGCGCAAGAGCGCGCGGCGCTGATTGCTTGACCTATTGAACGCACGGGGCTTGCTTCTTTGGCTCATAGATAGATATTATTCGCTTTTGAGCGTTAGGCCGTAGCCAGCAAGCGCACTTGAAATCTCCTCGACTGCCTTCTCCCCAATACCATCTATTTCCTTCAGTGCACTTGCGGACTTCCGCGCAAGACCGGCGGCACTCTTAATGCCTGCGTCCTCGAGCGAAGAAGCGACGCGCGCCGGAAGACCGAGTTCGGCGATTTTGACCTTCGTAAGATCGATTGTTTCTTCAGAAACTCCGCCGTCTCCCGCTTCTTGAGGCGCGGTTTCTTGAAAACCAATCACGGACTTGAGCTGATGGATCATGATTTCTATCGACTGCTCCAGCGCTTCGCGCGGTGCAATGGTTCCGTTCGTCTCGATAAGGATACGCAAACGGTTGAAATCGGTGCGATCGCCGACGCGCATGTTCTCTACTTCGTAGTTCACGCGGCGGATAGGCGTGAAAGTGGCGTCAAGCGCAATGGTACCGATATCGACTTTCTCCTTGGTGAGCATCTCGCGCGCGACATAGCCGAGACCGCGCTCGATGGTCGCCTCGAGTTCGAGCGAGGCCTTCCCCGAAAGGTCAGCGATATGCTGATCCGGATTCTTTATCTCGACCTGGCTTGGGAGATTGAAATCCTTTGCCGTGATCTCGATCGTGCCTTTCGCCTTGAGCGATATGGTCTGCGGCTCATCGCCATGCAGGATGAAATGGATACGCTTCAGGTTCAGAAGCATTTCCATGACAGTCTCGCGCATTCCTTCGATGGTGGCGAACTCATGCGGCACGCCTTCAATCTTCACTCTCGTGACGGTCGCGCCGGGAAGCGAAGAAAGGATTATACGGCGCAGCGAGTTGCCAAGAGTGTGCCCGTAGCCCGGGTACAGCGAGTCGATTTCATATATTCCCTGCATGTTCTCTTCAGAAACGATACGGGGCTTACTGGGAAGGGTGATGTGGTATTCCATAACGCAATCGTAATTACCAATTAAATTATTAACAGTGGATAAACGCGAATAAAATTATCTCGTGTAGAACGAGAGCACCGTACCGAGGTCGCCGGCGGGATCCGCCGATGCCACGGTCGGGCGCTCAAGAACGCTGCCCTCCATCGTCTTTGGGTTCCACGAGAGCCATCTCGCAATCGGCCGTTCAAGAAAACGTTCATTGAATCCGATCAGGGTTCCGTGCTCTTTCGAGCCCTCGCGTACCGCAATCTGATCACCGACCGAGAGGGTACGCGAAGGGATACGGGTCTTTTTCCCGCCAACAAGCACGTGGCCGTGCGCAACCATCTGACGCGCGGCACGGCGCGTGGGCGCAAGGCCGAGTCGCCAAATGACGTTATCAAGTCGAAGTTCGAGAAGTTCGTGGAGGCGTTCGACCGGCTTTGCCCCGTGTGCAGCGAGTGCCTTCCGGACATAATTGCGGAATTGCCGTTCCGGCAAACCGTAGGTAACACGCACTTTCTGTTTCTCGAGCATCTGCTTGCTGTACTCGCTTGCGCGTCCGCGTCCGCGTCGTTTATTTTTTGCGCTGCGGTCAGCGGAAAGAGCGAATTTTTGCGTCTGTGCTTTTTCAAAAACAGAAGCGCCAAGACGTTTCGCTATTTTATATCGTGGACCAGTAATCATACGAAGTTAAAGGATAGGAAATTATACGCGGCGAGGCTTGGGTGGGCGCGGACCGTTGTGTGGCACCGGCGTTACGTCCTTTATGGAACGTATCTGGACACCCTTGCCCGAGAACGCGCGCAGCACCGACTCGCGGCCCGCACCCACGCCGCGGATGACAACCGATGCTTCTTTGAGGCCGATCATCATACCCTTCTCGCCAAGAAACTCGCCGACCTTAGCCGCCGCATAGGGTGTCGATTTTCTCGCACCAGAAAAACCGAGAGCGCCGGCAGAAGAACTGACGACCGCATTACCCTTCTCGTCAGTAAGGATTGCTTTTGTATTGTTGAACGTCGCCTCGATATGGAGAATACCCTTTTCGAGGTGGCGTTTAGTTGCTTTCGAAAGCGCACGTTCCTTGCGTCCTTGATCGAGGCCTTTGCCGCTTTTCTTGATAATGCGTTTTTTTCCCATAGGTGATTAAGTTTTTTCAAGCGTACGACGCCCCGAAGTCATTGTTTTACGGACGTTGCCCCGCCGCGTGCGTGAATTGGTCTTGGTACGCTGACCGCGTACTGGCAGTCCGCGTTCATGGCGCGCGCCGCGCGCCGACCGGATATCCTTGAGCCGTTTGATATTTTGTCCTATTTCGCGTCGCAGCTCGCCTTCGATAACGAAAGACTCCACGAGCGAACGTATGCGCTGCTCCTCATCGTTTGTAAGCTCGCTCGCCTTTCTGTTCTTCGCAATGTTTGCCTTTTCCAAAATTTCTCGCGCACGGGTTGCTCCGATACCGTAAATAAGCGGCAAGGCATAGCCAAGCTGCTTTGTATCGGGAACGGTGACACCAGCGATGCGCATAGAGAAAAGAAAAGTTGTGAAATTCTGGATAAATAAACGCGAGCGGCTACCCTTGTCGGGCCTTGCGACGCGGTTTTTTCTTATTGATACGATACAGCCGCCCGCCGCGACGGACTAGCTGATCCCCTGGCTGCTGTTTTTTTATTGACGCACGAACTTTCATTGTGAAGTATTAGATACATTACGTTAATCGGCGCACTATGCGCGCACGGCCCCCGTAGGGATCAAGCACCATGTCCACCTGGTCGCCGACCAGAACGCGGATACGATGAAGACGCATTTTACCTGCCAAATAGGCGAGCACGAGATCTTTCCCCCCCTCCTTATCAATCGCGCTCCCCTCCGCCAAATCCTCGGGGGATGCGTTCGCCGATCCGGATACGCGAACGCGAAAAAGCGAATTAGGCAACACCTCTTCAACGGTGCCAGTCGCCGTCGTTTTTGTCTCTTCGCCGTCGCTCATTTAACGATCGCCATCCATACAGGTACCCCTTTAATCTAGCAGGTGCCGGGAAAGTCGTCAATGCGTAACCACGACCGAAATGCTGGAGGGGTCCTGAGGGAACGTCTGTCTCCAGAACGGCCGGAGGGTGATAACGGCGCGCTTGACTTCCGGAAGATTCGTAAGCGCTACCTCGGCGGCTGGACGGGTTTTCCCGCTCACCGCTGCGGCGATGCGGGCCGTATCGACATCGTATACAAGAGAAGCGGTTCCCGCGAGGGTGAAAGAGAATGAAGTGGTGCGCGAATCGGGCATTTGTCCGGAACCCGGCACCATTCTAAGATCGCTTGTGGAGGCAAGAATAAGCGGTTCGCCCTGATACCCAAGCCCTGCAATTGAAGAAGCGATTGTTTTTGCGAGGGCGGCATTCGGGAAGACGACGGCCGTAATGGTTCCCTGTTCTCTTACGTCGACCATCCCTGTTGTCTTTGACGGAGTCGGCGTGAGTTCTTGATACGTTGTAGTTGCGGCCCCGGGCAGAAGCAGATAACCGGCGGGTATTTGCGCTTCTATGCTGGCAGCCAAGTCCGGAGTGAGAGCAGTGATGAGCGCCGCGCGCGTCTGCGTCTCAGTCGCGGTGTTTATAATCGGAACATTTCCTGACGCACCTCCTGTCATCGATCCTGATGAACGCGCGTATACCATGGTTGCTTGCGGCGTTCCAGCAAGTCCTGGAATCGTGAAAGAAGAAGGGCCAATATTGTAGGAACTGCCAGCTTGATCGGCGTATACGGAAACTGTTATGTTCCCTGGTTTTGTTGGGTCTGTCGCTGCTGGAACCACCACCGATGAGTGGATGCGGAAAATGAGCCCGGCGGTGGTGGCGAAACGGGTATTCGTAATGAGACGCTGTGCCTTCTTTTGCGTATTGTAGATGGTCACGGTTCCTGAGGCGAAAGAATGCATTTCTTTGGTGCCGCTTCCCTCGACACTCTGAGTCGCTATTTTTTGTGCCGTAACGATCTCGAAAGGTAAGTTTCCGGCGTTCTGACTTGCGGTAAATGAATTTTGGACCGCCGCAGAAACAGAATTTGGCGTTATCTCAACCTTGGCGCCGGAGAAGTAGAATAATGCGCCGGCGGAAATAGCTATGATGAGCAAAACAACGACAAGCGTCGTATAAGGAAGTCTTGGCGGTTTCTCTGAAAGACGAAGCGGCTCTCGACTGGGAACGGGCGGCTGGTCTGTGGCAGCCACCTCTCTGCGGCGCGAGGACGGTATAACGATGTCATCAAGTTTGCGCATAAAGAGAGTATACCAGCCCGGAGGACAAGTTTCGTAAGGGGATGTGCATTAGCTGTTTTGTCAGGCGTCTCAATTTTTTTACGCGTGATGGTCGAGAGAAGAAAAGGGAGTCAGAACTTCTCTTCCTTTCCTTTTGCTTGATAGTAGCGTGCCATGAGAAGAATAAGAAGGTCGGGAGATGTCGTATTGGCGTGTTGGATCGATCCTGCGACATGGCTCGCCAAAATAGAGACTATTTTGGGGGGGTTGTCTGAGAGCCAGAGTGACCCGAGGCGCGCCTCATCGAGTTTTGCGCGAAGAGAAGAAATTTCTGGTTCATGAGCCAGCAAGAATATAGTCCGAGGCAATGGGTAGCGTTTTGCGATTTCCGCAAACCCGTCCGCGACTTTGCGCACCCATGCGGGGTCATTCTCGGTGGTATCCCCTATTTCTGAGACGGACATTAGAAGCCCTTTGCGCACGAGCACGACCGAAGTCAAGGAACCCATGGCATCGAGGATGAGAGCGTCCCGTTCATGCGGAAACACTGTACGCATCGCCTGATAGCGGAGCGAGCTGCCTGAAATGGGCAGAATGCGTTTCGTATGATAGATGCCTTGGAGGATTGAGATGATGCCGTCCGCTATTTTTTTGTCGATAAGCGAAGTAAGGACCACGACGGACGCACGATGTACTTTTTTTCCATAGGGACGGGTTGTCTCGTAGCCGTTGAGAATCGTGCCGATGACGCTTTCATCGGCGAGCACTTTTTCCGGCACGTTAGCGCGGCTTTTCTCGAGCTCCTTGCTAACGAGAGCCTTGGTGAAAGTGAACGGCGTCGTCCGTTCGAAATGTTCGGTACGTACTGAGGTTTCTTGCCATGGCGCGTCAACGGAGACGAGGATGATATCGGCGCTGCCGCTGCCGGTAGAGCGCGCAAGCATCGGCGCACCTTCCTGCACAAGAACGTCTCCGAGTATCCGGAGTGCTCGCAACATAGCTCGCCCGTGCGGCTCGCCCTCCCGTATTTCGATAGGAACGCGCCGCATATAAATCAGCGCCGGCGATTCGTTTTCACCGTAGTGAACATAGGCACCGGCGATTGAGCTCGCCCCGACATCTATCAGTACCACCGATTCTCCTCGCTTGCCGCGGAAAAGAGAGCGAAAAACTTTCATGGGTCTATTCTAACACTGCTTTGATGCGGCGAACGCCGGCGGAAGACGCTTCTTCTTTCTGTATCTTAAATTTCTTCCCGCCAATGCCGAGTTCGTTCGTGTTGGATACATGCGGGCCGCCACAGAACTCTATGGAAAACGCGTTGTCCAAGGGGCCGACCGAATACACCGAAACGGTGTCCGGATAGGTGGCGCCGAACTCGCGCTCCGCGCCGAGCTTCTCCGCCTCTTCTTTCTTCATATCGGTGCGGATGACAGGCATGGCTTCCGCGATTTTCTCATTCACGATTTTCTCCACTTCCGCTTTCTGCTCCGCCGTCATCTTCTGCCCGTAGGAAAAGTCTATGCGCAGGCGCTCGCTCGTGATGTTGCTCCCCCGCTGATGCACTTCCGGTCCAAGTACTCTCTGGAGCGCCTTGAGGAGCAAGTGGTGCGCCGTATGATAGCGAACGGTTTGTTCCGCGTGGTCGGCGAGCCCGCCCGCGAACTTCTGCGCCGCACCCGCGCGGGAAAGGGCTTGATGCTCAACCATTTTTGATTTCACCGCCTGCATATCGAGCGCAACGCCGCGCTCTTTCGCCATCTCCTCAGTGAGCTCTATCGGAAATCCGTAAGTAGTGAAGAGGAGGAACGCGTCGATGTCTTCCTTCATCTTCTCTAGTTCGCGCATGCCGTTCGTAAGCGTCTTCCTGAATTGCCCTTCTTCTTTCTCCAGTTCTTCGCAGATGGTCTGCGCCGCCGATTGCACGAACGGATACGCGCTCGCGTAAGAGGCGCCAAATCCTTCGGCGACATCCGCCAACACCGCATCCTTTATGCCGAGCTTGTCCGCTTCGCGGATGGAACGGCGGATGAGCCGGCGGAGCACATAGCCCTGTTCGGTGTTCGATGAGCGTATGCCGGACGCGAGCATGAACGACGCTGCGCGCATGTGGTCGAGGATGATGCGATATGAACGCGTTGTGGCCTCGTCCGTGCCATAAGCTCTGCCAGAGCGTTCATCAAGCACTTTTCGTGCCGCATCGAATACGTCGATGAGAAATATATCCGGGTTGCCGCGGGTTGCCGCAGTGAGGCGTTCGAGGCCGCCGCCAAAGTCCACGTTCTTCTTCGGCAATTCCTTGAACGTGCCGTCGGCCTGCTTCACGTACTGCATGAAGACCGAGTTCCCTATCTCTACGAAACGGCCGCAGTCGCAGTTGGGATGGCACTCTTTCCCAAACCGCGCATCATGAGGGAGTCCGAAATCATAAAAGACCTCGGAGTCAGGCCCGCCAATCTCACCCGCAGGCATTTTGCTCGGTACCCCGGCGCGGCTCCACCAGTTTTTTTTCGTGCCGTACGAGAAGATGCGCTCGTCGGGGATGCCTATCTCCTTCCAGATGGTGACGGATTCACAGTCCGCCGCCATGCCGCTCTCCTCGTCACCGGAAAACGTCGTCACAGAAAGCTTCTCCGGCGAAAGGCCGAGTCCTTCTTCCTTGCTCGTGAGGAATTCGAAAAACCACGGCAGCTGTTCTTTCTTGAAGTAGTCGCCCAAGGACCAGTTTCCGAGCATCTCGAAGAAGGTCGTGTGGCGGTTGTCTCCCACTTCCTCGATATCTTCGGCGCGAAATGACATTTGCGAATTAACGAGACGTTCGCCTTCCGGGTGCGGCTGTCCGAGCAAGTACGGCACCAGCGGCTGCATGCCGCTAGAAGTAAAAAGCGTCGTCGGATCGTTCTCCGGTACGATAGGCGCCGAGGGTATGGTCGCATGCCCCCTTTTTTCGAAGAAATCAAGATATCGTTTGCGGACGTCCCGTACGTTCATACCGAGAAAAGATAGCATGCTGCCAGCAATTCATATACTATTGCATATATGAAAAAGAATGGAGAGGGGTTTGACGTGCGGGGCATGGATAGAGACATTCGGCCGCAAGATGACTTTTACCACTATGCAAACGGCCGCTGGCTCAAGAAAAATCATATACCCCCGCACGAGTCCCGTTGGGGGTCTTTTCACATGCTTCGCTATGACACCGAAAAAAAACTTCGTGCCATTGTCTTGGAACTCCAAAATAAGAGAAATTTAAAAGCGGGCAGTCCAGAAAAAATGGTTCGCGATTATTATCGTTCCGGTTTGGACATGAAGAAGCGCAATTCACTTGGCGCGAAACCGCTTGCTCCGTGGCTTCTCCGCATCGCAGGAATCAAAGATGTGCGCTCACTCGTCGATACATTCGCGCATCTTGAGAAAATCGGCGGAGGAGGCCCGTGGGGCGTGATGGTTGACCAAGACATGAAAAATAGCGAGCGATACATTCTTTACCTCCACCAGAGCGGTCTCGGGATGCCCGATCGCGATTATTATCTGGAGCATGATGCAGAGTCGGTGCGTGTACGTACGGCGTATAAGAAGCATCTTAGAGCCATATTCGTGCTTTTGGGAAAAACAAGAGCGCAGGCGCGACGCAACGCCGAGACCGTTTTGCGCATGGAGACTTCCCTTGCGGAAATATCCATGTCGAAGGAGGATTTGCGCGATGTCGACAAGACATATCACAAGATGCGCCGTCCTGCGCTTGCTCGCCTTGCGCGCGCCGTAGAATGGGACTCTTTTTTCAAAATCATCGGCGCGCGCAATGTCCGCGAAGTCGTTGTTATGCAGCCGGGGTTCTTTAAGGCCGTGAACGGAATGCTCGTAAGGGAATCGCTTCAGGATTGGAAAACCTACCTTACCTGGCATTTGGTGGGCGGTGCGGCAGGCCTCCTTTCCGCGCCATTCGAGAAGCAAAACTTTGCTTTTTACGGCACCGTGCTTTCAGGCACCAGAAAAATGAAGCCCTTGTGGCGCCGCGCCCTGAACGCCGTCAACGGCAACCTTGGCGAGCTCCTCGGCAAGCTATATGTACAAGCGTATTTCGGCCCGGACGCAAAAAAGAAGATCGTAGAGGTAGTTGAGGATCTCTTCAGGGCATATGAAGCGCGCATCAAGAGTCTCGACTGGATGAGTTCTTCGACAAAACGAAAGGCGGTTCAGAAGCTTCGCCAAATGAACCGGAAACTCGGTTATCCCGATAAATGGAAAAACTATCGCGGCCTTTCCATTTCGCCCGACGATTATTTCGGAAACTCCGTTCGTGCGGCATTGTTTGAACATGCACGCGTGATGCGACGCCTTACAAAACCGGTCGATCGGGGCGAGTGGTTCATGAGCCCGCAGACGGTAAACGCGTATTGCAGTTTCGGGTTAAACGATGTTGTCTTCCCCGCAGCGATACTACAGCCGCCGTTCTTTTCGACAAACGCTGATGATGCTCTCAATTATGGTGCCATGGGTTCGGTCATTGGCCACGAGATAACGCACGGTTTTGACGATCAGGGTGCCAAATTTGACGGCAAGGGAAACAGGAAGACGTGGTGGACGAAGATAGACCGTGCCCGTTTCGATAAAAAAGCCTGGGTACTCGTGAGGCAATTCAACGAATATACCGTTGCGGACGGACTCAAGGTGAACGGACAGTTGACGTTGGGTGAAAATATCGCCGACCTCGGCGGAGCTTCAATCGCCTACGATGCATATCAATTCCGCCTTTCAAAAACGGGACGTAAGAACCGCAGTGGTTTTACCCCCGAACAGCGTTTCTTCCTCGGTCTCGCGCTCTTCGAGCGCGAGAACCGGCGGCCCGAGACGGAAAAAACGCAGGTGCTCACCGACCCTCATTCGCCCGGTATTTTCCGCGTCAACGGTCCTGCTTCAAATTTGCCGGAGTTTTACAAAGCGTTTGGCGTGCAAAAGGGGGATTTGTTGTATAGAAAACCGAAAGACCGAGCGAAAATTTGGTGATAGGGTTATCTCCCCGAGAGCATCTTCTTTTCTTTTGCGTGTATTTCAGCGAGACGTTTCGTGAGCCGATGTTCCGGCAGTCGTTTCTGTGCGATGCGGAGCGCCTCGCCGTGGTACCACAAGTACTCTTCTACCGGCTGCTTCCAGCGCGCAAGAAGCGCTGCACCCTCTTTTTCAAGCGCCTCGAGCTTGCTCTCGATATTGTCTATTTTGTCGGCAATGGCGATGAGTACTGCATCGCTGTCCGCATCCTCAAGGCGCATGAGATAGTCTACCTTGCGTTCTTTCCAATTGAGTTTTTTTCCGTCTTTCTCTTTGACCTCACTCACCGATTCGACAAGTTCCGCGACGCGTTCGCTGAACGCGTCCATGAGTTCCTCGCGCGTGGTGCCGGTATCTTCGAGCGTATCGTGCAAAAGCGCCGCCGTGATAACGTCGTCCCCTGCGCCGTCTTCGGCAACGAGAAGCGCCGTCGAAAAAAGATGCGTCACATACGGCAACGGTTCCGTCTCAAGACGCATCTGGCCATGGTGCTTCCGTGCGGCGAACTGGATCGCTTTTTTTATTTGTGGCGTGTGGTTCATGAGGTTGAGTATACGCAAGATCTAGAGCCAGTCGATCGGGGTTTCCCCGTGAGCGATGAGGTATTCATTCGCGCGACTGAAATGCCGAGAGCCGAAAAAGCCGCTCGCGGCGGAGAAGGGCGACGGGTGCGGTGCCTCAAGGACGAGGTGCCTATTTCTATCGATATGCGCTCCTTTCGCTCTGGCGTAGTTGCCCCAGAGCATGAAGATCAAATGCTCACGCTCCTCCGAGAGCGCGCGCACGGCGGCGTCGGTCAACTCTTCCCAGCCCCGTCCTTGGTGCGAGCCGGCCTGATGCGCGCGCACGGTGAGGGTCGCGTTCAGCAAGAGAACTCCCTGGACGGCCCATCGGGTGAGATCGCCGTCGCGGTGCATGAGCGGCTTTCCGAAATCGCTCTCTATTTCTTTAAAGATGTTCTGGAGCGAAGGCGGTATCGTCTGTACCTCATCAACGGCGAAAGCGAGTCCGTTTGCCTGCCCTTTTCCGTGATACGGATCCTGTCCCAAGATAACCACCTTCACTTTTCCAAACGGACAAAGGTCGAATGCGCGGAAGATATTTTTCGGCTGCGGATAGACGGCCTCGTCTTCATATTCCTTCTTCACAAACGCGGCCAGTTCCGCAAAGTACGGCTGCGCGAATTCGTTCGCAAGATGTTTCTTCCACGACGAATCAATTTTCACTTCCATTATTTCTTCCCCTTCTGATGGAGCGCGAGCAGTTTCTTGCCGGCGGCTTCGCGGTAGGTACAGTACTCGCAGGGCCCGCCGCTAAACGAAGTGCCGATTCCAGGAATTTCCTCGCTCACGAGCATTTCTTTCATTTTTACAAGAGCCGGTTCGATCCAGGCGTCGTCGCCCGCATATGGGATGAGCACTATATCAAACTCAAGCTTACCGTCGAACGCTTTGGCGTCGGCACGCCCGTTGACATAGACAAAATAACCGGCTGGCGATACCGAAAACCCGTTCTTGCGAAAGAGCCACTGATAGATTTCCATCTGCCGCTTGTACGAAGCGTACAAGTCCTCCTCTTTGCTCGGCCCTTCTTTTTTGCTGGTGGCTTTGTAGTCAACGATGATGAGCTCTCCTGCGGGATTGATCCACACATCATCAATACCGCCTCGTATGAAAAGGTTTGTCGACACGTGTAAATAGCTGATGCCTCGGCGCAGCGCGTCGCGCCACTCCTCGAGACGTTCGTCTGCAAGCGGAATCGCATCGACACCGTAGAGTTTCAACAAAGGATGTTGAGTGCCTTTCGCGCGATGGATATCGAACTCGCGTTTCAGGAGCTCATCAACGGCATTATTGAGCGTGAAGGAGGGGCCCGAGGGTCGTTTAACGCCGAGCCGCAGGTCCAGGTAGGCGCAACGCGGACATTCGGTAAAAAGGTCGATTTTCGAACGACTCACCCTGAACGGTTCGGTCCCCGCTGGATCAAATGGTCCGTAGCCTGCTTTCGGTTTGTATTCTTTCGGGGCCATGTTATTCGGTTGTCGTAAAATACGCGACTACCCGTCTCCCAGTATCAAAGTCAACATACACACTGTCAGCGGCAAGGTCGAAGGGGCCGTTGCTGTCGTCCCTATAGAGCTCAACCGCATAGGTACGATTCGGCTCCGTCGCACGCAAGAGAGGTACGGAGATGTTGGTGCGCGGACCGCCTGCTCGAACTGCCCCGAGAACATTTCCAAGATTGTTCCCGCTCATTTCGCGGACGGCAACCCAGACACCCGGCGGCGGTACGGTGACCGACTCGACGATTACCGTGTTGCCCGAATGTTGGTCAATAACGGAAATAGCTCCACTTTGGGCGGACGCGGGTGGAGTGCTTGTTGCAAGAGACGGGAAGTAGGATACCTGCAAAGGTACGAGTCCGCCGGTCAGAAACCACGCGCTCGCGAGCATGATGCCGAAAGCAATTCCGCCAGCAAAAGATACCGTTGAGAAGCGATGGGTCATGAGAAAACAGTAGCATGAGACGAGTGGGAAAACGCGAGAAGTCCATCCGCCTCGGCGAGAAGCCGGCCGATTCTTTCGCTTGGAAGATGAAGTATATCCAGTATACGGCGATTTTTCATTATTTCGTCGACAGCGATGACACCGTGTTCGATAAGGAGCCGTTTTTCAGAACGCGTAATGCCGGTAAGCGTCGTAATCGGATACACTTTTGCGCGGCTCATCCGCATAAAGAGATTGTCATTTGCCGGATAACCCCAACCCAAAAGTTCAACGCCTGAGCACTGAGCATACGAGATCGCCTCGGAGGTGAATTTGGTATTCGTAACCAGGAGACCGCGATCGATTGGACATGCGCGGACTGCAGGATCGCAAGCAAAAATATCGTCAAAACGGCTTTTCACGTATAGCGCGATCTTTAAATCTGTCTTATAGCCGGGATCGTTGTGGTACTTGAGCTCGGCGGCGAGATACTCTCCGCGTTCGGGGTGCGAAGCGTAAAAATCGGTTTCGTGCTGCACGCACTTCCCTTGGATTATTTTGCGTGTTTCGACCTGCCATCCTTCCGCGCGAAACAAATGAGATATAAGATCCTCGAAAGGGTGCCCAGAGGGGCCGAGTTCGAGGAGCGCGCGTCGCAGTGCGTAACGGGCGGCAATCGGACGCCCCTCTTTACGCAAGAGTGCAAAAGCGCGAGAATAAATTTCTCTTGACGCGGCACCCGGGGTAACGGTGCTTGTGACTGCTTCAGCAATGCGCTCCGCCGTATATGCGCCCGCGCCGGAACGCTCGAGTGACGCGCGTAGGCGTGATGGGTCGAAGGTTTCGCTCGATCCGTCGGCCTTGGTAATCGTGGGCAATGATGTCATAAAACGGTCGTGGAAGCGGCAACGCCATTCACCGTCGCTTCAAGTGGGAAATTGGCAGGTGCGGTAACGGCCGCTTCGAAGCTAATGTTCGTTGGTAATTGGAGGCATACGCCCGTGTCGGTCGACAAGGAAACCGCTATGAGTATGCTTCCCGTGCTTGATGCCGTGCCGGCAACCGTAGCGCTCGCGTTCACCACGGCGCACGCATTAGGAGCTTCGATCGAGCCGGTGATCGTGTGCAAATTCTTTTTAAAGGCGTCTCGCAGCGTGACTTTCGGGATGCTTTGGGGCGTGTCGTTCCTTTTTGGGGTTTTTGTCTCATCTTGAGTATGCGGGACTGAAAGAACAAAGGCGGCAACAATTATAAGTGCGATTATTGTTGCGGCAAAGCGCAGGGGTACGTGCTTCATGCAGAGATAATACCACCGCCAATGAGTTCGTCATTTCGGTAAAAAACGATTGACTGGCCGGGAACGGGTTGCTCGAGAAACGGCGCGGCGCTAATAAAACGTCCTTTTTCGACACGTCCAGAGATGCGCTCCCCTCGATAGCGGCACTGGGCTTTTAAAACTCCAACGGGTTCGTGAAGCCAGTTGCTGTCGGTAAACGAAATCTCTAGAAAAGCACCGGCGGGATTCAGGAGGCGCGTTTTCCGCACTGAAAGCTCATTTTTCGCGATGTCTTTTTTGTAAACGAACCAAGGACCACCTCCTCCACTCGCCCCTCGTAAGGCAACGCGTTCGCCTATAGTGTAGAGAAGCGCGCTGTCATGCTGGCCTACAAGCCGTCCTTTTTCGTCATATGCCCGCCCGGGTGCTTCGCCGAACTCGCTTCGCAAGAATTCGTCAACCGAGACGTCGCCTATAAAGCAGACTCCTTGACTATCCTTTTTTTGGGCGACCGGGATGCCAAACTTCCTGGCGAGCGAGCGAACCCTGCTCTTTTCCATATTCCCTACGGGAAAGAGCGTCCGTGCAAGAACAACCCGAGGGACTGCCCAAAGAAAATAACTTTGATCTTTTTCTGTATCGATTCCCCGCATGAGCGGTGAATTCAGATGTTGGCGAGGAAGAGAAAGAAGTCTGGCCGAGCCGGGGGCGAAGAGATCCGAGGACTTTTTCGCAGCCAACTCTGAATTCGCCGTCTGTGCGTAATGCCCCGTCGCGATATACTCGGCGCCGGCGCGGAGCGCGTACCGATAAAAAACCCCGAACTTTATTTCTTTATTGCACATGACGTCGGGGTTCGGTGTTCGTCCCGCCCGGTACTCTGCAAGCAAATAGTCGATGACGCTTTTTTTGTACTCGGCGCTTGCGTCGAGCGTGTGGAACGGTATATGGAGCCGCGCCGCCACGCGCATCGCATCTCGCCGGTCGGCTGCCCATGTGCACGGCATTCCGGGCGGATACCATCCCTTAATGAACACTCCGGTGACGAGAGCGCCTGCCCGCTTCAAAAGCGCGGCCGATACTGCGGAATCGACACCGCCCGAGAGCCCTACATATATTTTCTTTCCGCGTACATTCATCGGCACATTCTAATATGGCTGCAAATATTTTCTACGGTTGGCTTCGTGAGCGGCGTAGGTCGTCGCATAGTGCATGACGCCCTCCTTGTCAGTGAGATAATAAAGATATTTCGTCGGGGTCGGATGTATCGCTGCTTCAAGCGAGTCGAGACCGGGATTATCGATGGGGCCGGGCGGAAGGCCCTTGTGGGTATAGGTATTGTAGGGCGAGTTAACACGCAGGTCCGTAAGAGAAGGCGCGTAGGTGTCGCGGCCATAAATATAGCCGAAAACCGCGTCCACCTGGAGCGGCATGCCGCGCTGCAGGCGATTCCAGAGAATGCCCGAGATCATGCGTCTGACCACACTCGTGCGCGCCTCTTTCTCGAGCAAGGACGCCATGATGACGGCGTCGGAAAGCGAGTGGCCGGAGGCGGTTATCTCACCCGTGAGCGGTGTCGTCTTCGCGGTAAAATTCGCGCGCATCGCCCTTAGTATCGACGAAACATCTGCAGAGGAGGAGAAGTGATAGGTGTCGGGGAAAAGGTAGCCCTCGTATGGCTGCCCCGACGCAAGAAAGTCCGTTGCGGATATACTCGGTAGTGCTTCGGCAATTCGTGCTGCCATATCCCGCACGGTAGCTCCCTCAGGAAACGTAATGCGAACCGGGGGGATGCTGTACCCCGCAGTAATGATTGTGTGCATGACGAGGAGGAGATTCTCAGGTGCGTCAAAGCGATACGCTCCGGCTTGTATGTGACTGTCTTCGCCGCTTCCTTGCAGCAAGAGTCGTAAGACCAGCGGGTACGAAATGACGTGCGCATCCGCAAGTTCTCCGGCAACGGTGCGGAGTGATGCACCTTGCGCAATGACGATTGTCTTTATCCCGGTAAATTGCGGGGGCGCAAGGAGGAAATACCCTGCTCCGAAAAAGAGAATAATGGACGCGAGCACTGCCACCCACTGTCGGAAAAAGCGCAAGAAGTGGAACTGGAGCGCGGAGAAAGTCGCCAAGGAAAGGCGTTCGAGGAAACCCATATCAGACCGGAAGATTCGCGGGCGCCTCGCTCGTAGCTGACTGAATGCGCGCGAGAGACGGTGTACCGATTGCGCGTGAAGGAATATGAAAAATGGTCGCGAGCTCCTCGGTACTCATCACCATGGCATCCTTTTTGAAGGGGTCGTGAAAAAATTGGCGGCGGCGATATGCGTCGATAAGCCAAGTCCTATATTTATCTTTCAGCTTGCTCACGCCGAACTCCCAAGGATAGTCGTCGAACTCGGTCATCCACCCGCTCGGTCTGAATCCATTCCATCCTTCCGAAGAAAACTGCTTGAAGATGCCCGTCAAACCGGAAATCATTATCGGATCGAACTTTTCCGGTCGCGCCAGGTACACGCCCCGCGCGCCCACGTCAAAACCAAGCTTCGAAACGTTGCGTTCAATGGCGGCCATTTTCTCCGACTGACCTTTTGTCGGGTTCGGAAATCCGTCGGTTTCGCGCGTCTCGCCGGTAAATATATCTTTATATTTTACTTTCCCGACCGTCTCCGCGCGAAGCCTTTGTACCAAATCTCTCGCCTCGTCCTTCCAGGTATATACCTTGCCACTCGCATTCAACTTATTGTATTTCTCACCCTTGTGGACGCGGATGATGAGCTGGAGCCAGAGATATTCGCCCTTCCCTATCGAGCCCATAAATTCAACAAGGTTCGCAAGCGGATCGACTTGTTCCGGTTCCTTCTGCACTTTATCAAGACCGTATTCGATGTATGTTTTGATGGGAATGGGATCCTCGGCCGTATGCGCGAAATCGCAACCCCAAATACTCCAATCTTTTGATGTCGCGGTGATGAGACGCGTATAGTCGAGGGCCTCGACTATCTGCACGCCCGGGTACTGCGCATACATCTGTGCCTCGACAATTCTGCGAAAAGCTGCGCGCGTCCATATGAAGAAATGCACCTCTCCTTCCAGAGAAGCTATTTCAAGCGACCACCACGGACGTACCGCCCCTTTAATATATTTTTTATACCACGTGGCTTCACCCGGGGAGAGGTGTATGCCGGAGAAAAATGCCTCCATTGCGAGCGGGGTCTTTTCAAGACCGCGCGGCGGTTTAATTTCAAGAAGCATGTAATTTTGCTCCGCGATGAATTCCGAACGCCGGAAAATGATCCAGAGCGTCCACGCACCACTGACAAGGAGAAACGGCAGCCACACGGGGGCGAGAAAGAGAGCCAATGAGAGAGCGAGCGAGACGACGCCGGGCATGAACACGAACGAAGTTAACAGAATCATGAGGCCGAGCATGAAAACTGGCCAGGGCATAATACGGATACCGAACTTCTCCTTGAGTTTTTTCATCGCCATACTCTATGGTAACTAAAGTATAGCAACAAACCGCCCTCGGAGGAGTGTGGAGACACAGACCGCTTGCTCACAGTCCGCTTAATTCTAGAGATGGAGAAGCGCTACGGGCACGGCGATTAGACGGCAGTATAACGGCCGTCTTTCATCCGCTTAAAGTATCGCGAGTCGTTGAGATTGACGAGAATGGTGTTGTCTTTGACGAAGCGCGCTCGTTTTACGTGCTGGATGATTTCTTCCTTTTTCATCGGACCCTTTTCGAGAAGCGTTTCGCGAATCACGTCGCGTACCACGCCCGGCGTGTAGCCCCACTCGGTAAGAGCATAGAGTCCGCGGCCGACCAGTACGAACCGGGGATCTTTAATGAGCTCGTTATGCGTAGTTGCGATGTGCGCCTTCTTTGAAAAAAGCGTCCCGATTGCTTTGGCAACCGCGGAAAAATGCATCGGAGAGCCATGACGCTTGATAGCCAAATAGGCATAGTCTCTGACGCCCTTGACGCGTATGGCGGGTGCGCTCACTCGACCCCACTCGGAGAGCGGATTACTTCCGATGTGCTTTGAGAGCGAAAGCCATCGCTTCAAAACTTCTTCATTTTTATATGCCTCGTTGACGTCCTTGAGTTCATCGAGAAAACGGCTGAGAAGCTCGCCCTCTGAGACCACGTCATTATCCTTGAGAGAGCTGTAAAGTTTCGAGAGCGCGCTGTGAATGCTCTTGGCTGTAGCGCTGTCTACGTGCCAGCGCGCAAGGAACTCGTCCGTTTCGCGTTCGCGAAAAAAAGCGGAGTCGAGCACAAGTAAGAAGCGGAACCGATTGCGGCCCTTTTCATCGCCACCGAGCATCTGCATGAGTTCATCTTCGGGTACGATAGCGCCAAGAGTTTTTATATACCGTGCAAGCTCCTCAAACGAGGCATTTGCGTCCTTGAAGGGCTTGCTGTGACGAATCGCCTCGAGGCCAACCGCCTCTATTTGGCGGACGCGTTCGCGCGTAATGCCGGAACGGGCGCCTATGGCCTCAAGAGTCTCGCGCTTTTGGTTTGTGCCGAGGCCGAAACGGCGCGCGAGCACCTCGCGAGCGCGTTCTGGAGCCGCAGCAAGGAGGCGCTTTACGAGCAGGGCGCTATCAAAAGAAAAGGAAGCGGATCGCCTTTGGGATGTTTTTTTTCCGCTCTTTTTGACCTTGAGAACCTTAGTCATGTGGTATAATTTATAGCAAATGCATTACGAAGAGTCAAGATTTCGAGCGCATTACGAGGTTAACGACCTTCCCCGGCACGTACACGAGGCGTTCGGGCCTTTCTCCTGAAACTATTTTGGTGATGCCAGGAATCGCGAGGGCGGCATTCATCGCATCCTCTTGCGAAGCGGTCGGGGACAAGCGTACGGATCCGCGGCGCTTGCCATTTACTTGTAGCACGACCGTGACTTCCTCTACGGCGGAGGGGGCGATTGCCGGCCAGGATGTCTGGTGGACGCTCTCTTTTTCGTCAAGCTGCTCCCAAAAAAACTCGGCTGCATGCGGCGCGAAAGGAGCGAGCATGATAACAAAAGATCTTGCAGCCATCCTCGAGACCGTCGGCGACTTTTCGAACTCGTTCAGCAACGTCATGAGCGCGGCAATGCAAGTATTAAATTTAAACCGGTCGCCGTCGGCAGCGATTTTCACGCTCGTGCGCCGAACTGCTTGTTGAATCTCGGGTTCTTCAGGCCTTTCCTCTGCACGATCGAGGACGCGTGCGGCGCGTTCAAGAAACCTGCGCATGGAAACGACGCCATCGAGATTCCACGGATAGTTCCCCGGCTCGTTGTAAGGGCCGATGAAGGCGAGGTAGATGCGCACGGCATCGGCGCCATAGCGCTCTACGAATTCATCGGGATTCAGCACGTTTCCTTTTGACTTGCTCATCTTCTGCCCGTCGGGACCCATGACAAGACCGCGATTGAAACGCTCGGTAAAAGGCTCCTCGACCGGTACGAGCGCGAGGTCGTAGAGCGCTTTGGTGAAAAAGCGCGCGTAGAAGAGATGCATCGTCGTGTGTTCGCCTCCGCCCGAATAGCGATTGACCGGCAGCCACTTTCTCATAAGCGCGGCATCGGAAAAATCATGCGCATCCTTCGGGTCGAGATAGCGGAGGAAGTACCACGAAGAGTCGACAAACGTGTCGAGCGTATCGTGTTCGGGCGTCCAGCCCTCGCCGAAGATGCGCGTCACGCGCTCTTTAAGTTCTGCTGACGACGCGAGCGGTGCTTTGCCCGTCGGCGTGAAGTCGACATCGGTCGGCAAAAGCCACGGCAAGTGTTCGGCCGGAATCGCGTGCGGCTTCCCGGAGGGATCATAGACAATCGGTATCGGACAGCCCCAGTAACGCTGGCGGGAGACCAGCCAGTCACGGAGCCGATACTGCGTCGCACGCTCGCCGCCCACATACGCAACGATGTCCCACTTCGCTTCTTCGCTGTTCTTGCCGGTAAATTCACCGGAATTGATCAACATGCCAGACTCGACGTATGCAAAACCTTTTTCGTTCGAAAGTCGAGCGAGCCATACGTCTATTTCAGCATGCGTCATGCTCGTGGAAGTGACATCGCTCGGGTCCGCCCAAAATATGTCATGCGCTTCACCCTCCTCCTTGGCAACCGGCTCACGCGCTTCGTCTTCCAAATCGAAAGCGATGAGAGTCGTGTATGAAATTCTATTCTGATCTTTGTGTGCGGCAAAATATTCAGCTCGCACCTCGCCGCCGAGCATTCTTGGATTCGTAAGATGAATATACCCTGTCTCCTCCGCGACTTCGCGTCGCCCTGCAGCGACAGCGTCTTCCCCCTCTTCAATTCCCCCCATCGGGAACGTAGTCCACGGATATTTTTTCCATTTCAGGCAGAGGATTTTTCCATCTTTGTTTTTGACAAACGCATGCACATTCCGACGTTCCACACTTTTTTTGCCAAACACCGGCGGATTCCGCTTATCAATGCGTTCGGGTATTACTACTTCCCTGATTGGAAGCTTCATCTTTTTTGCAAATTCGAAGTCGCGCTCGTCGTGGGCGGGGACGGCCATCACCGCGCCAGTGCCATAGGAGGCGAGAACGTAGTCGGCGACGTACACCGGTATCTCCTCCTTCGTTGCCGGATTGATCGCGGAAACGTCCTCCAATTTCACGCCGGTCTTTTCTTTATTCTCACTGCGCTCGCGTTCGGTCTTCTTCGCGGTCGCACGGACGTACTTTTCGACTTCTTCCACATTCGAAACGGACGGCAGCAACGATGAAACAATAGGATGCTCCGGCGCAAGCACGACGTAGGTTGCGCCGAACACCGTGTCCGGCCGTGTCGTAAAGACCTTTATCTTTTCATCGCGCCCGGAAACAAGAAACTCCAAGTACGCGCCTTCGCTCTTGCCGATCCATGCGCGCTGGGCTTCCTTTATTTCCTCGCGCCACGGAAGCGCGTCAAGTCCGGCAAGCAAACGCTCTGCGTAGTCGGTTATCTTGAGAAACCATTGGGTAAGGGTCTTTTCTTCCACTTCGGTCCCGCAGCGCTCACAGTGACCGTCAACTACCTGTTCATTCGCAAGCACGGTCTGATCCTTTGGGCACCACTTTACCGATGCCTCGCGATGTTCGGCGAGCTTGTGCTCGAAGAGCTTCACGAAAAGCCACTGTGTCCATTGGTAGTAATTCGGGTCACAGGTAAGCACCTCTCTTGACCAATCAAAAGACGCTCCCATTGAGGCGAGTTGTGCACGCATACGAGCAATATTCTTGTAGGTCCACTCGGCAGGATCGAGTCCGTGCTTTATCGCTGCATTCTCGGCAGGCAAGCCGAAGGCGTCGAATCCTATCGGGAAAAAGACATTCTTGCCGCGCAGTCGCAAAAGACGCGCGTATATGTCGGTTACGGCGAATGCATACCAGTGTCCGATGTGGAGATCACCCGACGGATACGGGAACTCGGCAAGGAGGTAATATGGGTCCTTCGCACCGTCCGAGAGGTCGGTTCGGTAGAGATCGAGGTTCGCCCACTTCTCTTGGGCTGCTTTCTCGATTTTTTTGTGATCATACGCCATGTGCAGTGTCGCAATCTCGATTCAAAATCTCAAGACCTGCTTTATTTCACCGGCGGATAGAAACTGGGGTCGATAGTTCGATCGAAACATACTTGCCCGCTGCCATGTTGCCAATTGTCTTGCACCATTCCTCTGCCACCCGCCGGTACGGGCATCGTAGGTCCGGAAAAAGATTCAGGGTAGCTATTTTGATTGCCACGACTCGGCACATTAAAGACTGCGCATAATTTGAACGAAAGTGTTCCCGTTGCCTGATACCCGTACGGCTCCCCCGTTTGGGCGTCCATCGGCAGAGGACCGTACGAGAGAGAGTTGTTGAGATCGGTAATCGTTGTAGGCAACGTATGTTTTGCCTGCCAATAATTCACCACGTGCGACTGTATGTTCTGGAGATCGCTCACTTTTTGCGCGTCAAACCGCGCAAGGCGGGCTTGCGCGGGCGTGCCGACGATAAAAAATCCGGAGACTACGGTAACAACGGCAAGGATGGCAGCACCAATACCGACGGAACGTCGACGAAGCGGAAACGTATCCCAGTAGCCCCGTAAATCGGCAATAAAATGCATGAATACTCCGGACGCGACAAGGAGTATGATAAGTACTTTCAGCAGGAACGCCGTCGTAAGCGTTTCTCCATTAAGAAAGGTGGTGAGGAGGGTGATGAGGTCTACCGCTATCGTTATGCCCGCAATGAAGAGCGTCAATATGAGCGCCCAGCGGCGCACCCAAATATCTTTGCGGGAAGAATCCAAAGCTATACTTCTGCGTATGAACCGCACCAAGAGCAGGTAGAGCGGGAAGAGTACTATGAGGGACGCCATTTCGTAGCTAATACCGCTCTGGTACGGATCGCTCGGATAGTAGGCGAGTGGATTCGGGAAGCTGTAATTTATGTAATCGAAAATGAGGAAAGTGAAAGCGATAATGCTCCAATAAAACGCTACCATCGCCCCCGCCCACAAAAAGAAATCTTTCGCCGTTATTTTCGGTTTATCCATAGAAGCGCATTATACCACGCATCCAAGGTTTACGATTAGCCATGAAGAAATACCATCACGTCGCCGTCGGCGACGATATATTCTTTCCCTTCCGTACGGATTTTCGCGGCTTCACGAGCAGCGGCCCAGCTACCGCTCGAAAGAAGGTCGGGGGTGGAAACGACCTCCGCACGAATAAACTTTTCCGCAAAATCACTGTGAATTGCGGCGCCGGCAAGCGGCGCGGTACTGCCTCGAGGTATCGTCCACGCGCGTGTCTCTTTTTCGCCGGTCGTAAAGAATGAGATGAGACCAAGCGTGTCGTATGCGCCGCGGATAAGGTCGCGAAGACCGTCCTCAAGCACGCCAAACTCTTCCCGAAAGCCGTCGCGATCGGCATCGGCAACCTCATTCAAGTCCTGTTCGGTTGCGGCATCGACTTTCACGAAACGAGAACCGAGCACTTTGATGATCTCATACGCCCGCGTCGCGCGCCCGTCATCAAGCTCGTCGAGGTTGTGTCCGGCACTCTTTCGGTTGAGCGCATAGAGCATCGGTTTCATCGTGAGCAAATTCATGGGTACCACGAGTTTTTGCTCTTCGCTATCGAGTCCGGCGTGGAGCGCGAGTTTCCCCGCCGCAAAACCCTGTTCGAGTTTGGCGAGCGCACGGTCAAGGACGGATGCCCCTTGCAGATTCATCGCTATATCGCGCTCGAGTTTATCGCGCCGCCCGCGAACCTGTTCCGCATCCGCGAGCATGAGTTCGACGTTGATTATTTCTATGTCTTTGTATGGTTCGACGTCCCCGTTCACATGGAGCACCGCTGCGTCATCAAAGAAACGTACCACGTGCAGAATGGCATCAGTCTCGCGGATATGCGCGAGGAACTGATTCCCGAGCCCCTCGCCTTCTGCCGCGCCTTTCACAAGACCGGCGATATCGACGAACTCTATCGCTGCCGGAACTTTCTTCTCGCTTCGGGAAAGTTTTGTAAGGGCGTCGAGCCGCGGATCGGGGACGCCGACAACTCCGACCGACGGATCGATGGTGCAGAAAGGGTAGTTTTCCGCCGGCACCGACGCTTTCGTGAGTGCATTAAAAAGCGTGGATTTCCCCACGTTCGGTAAACCGACAATTCCTATCTTCAACATTTAATAAAAAATTAGTGGCCGGAATAAATCCGCGCATCTCCAGTTGCTGTTGGGGGCCGGTAATCGACTCTACGGTTCTAAACACTATCTCGCGTTTTTCGACAAAATTCAAGTCGGAGCGCGCGGTCTTGAAGTAAGACGCAGTATCGGGTAGACACCCAAACTGATTCACCCTAGACGCTACTTCCCTTTCCGTGCAAGACGCTCGACTTTGCAAAACCATCGGGCTCTCGTCCTTTCCGAGGCGCGCTCGGAGGGACCGAATACGGTCGAACGAGCGCTGATGCCGGCAAAACGAAGAAGACAAAGCTCAAGAGCGACGGTCGGCGGCCCATACATGAAGCGCAGGAGCCACGGCACCGTGTTCGCGCTGGTGATGATGCGCGCCGTCCGTCCCCCGAGCAGTTTCGTCCACGTGAGGCCGTGATCGGCAAAATTGAAAGCGAAATGCGGCAACCACGCACGATCGAACAAACCTTTAAGCATCGCCGGCATTGAACTCCACCAGACGGGGTAAACGATAACGATGTGCTCCGCCCATCGAACGTTCTCACGAAAGGTCTCAAGATCCGGCTCGAGTTGCTGGATACTTTTATAACCCTCGTGGAGGATGGGGTCGAAACGCATCTCGCCGATATTTTGGCGCCGCACCTCGTGTCCGGCCGCGCGTGCGTGCGTCTCATACGTGTCGGCAAACGCCCCGGAAAGCGTCGCCGCATCGGTGTGCCCGAGGAGAATGTAGATTTTCATTATTCAAAGTTTAAGTGAAGCAAGCAGCCGGGCATAACGAAGTGCTCCGTACAGAAGAGCAGCCGCAACGACATAAAGAGCAGCCGCTGCCCCGAAGGAGAGCGCGGGAAGTCGTCCAAGCGTGAGGAAAACGAGAAACCACCACGCGGCAAAAACCCCAGCGGAACCGAGCGCAAATGAAACTCGCCGTCGCGAAAGGGCGAAAGAAGTGCCGATGATGAGAAGTGCGAGCGTCATGAAAGCCCAGTAGCTTGCGGTGAGCGCCGGTTGAGGCGCTGCGTGGAGCACGTAGGCGACGATGACGAGCGCCAGAGAAGCGAGTAAGAGGAATGGCATGCCAAAACGCAATCCCTTCGCGATGCCGTCGAGATACGCCCGTTCGGCTGCATCGAGTCTTCCATCTCGCATCGCGCGAACGTAAGCAAGCTCGCTCCACACCGCCGTGATGGCGCCGACGAGCGCTCCGAGCGCCTGAAAGAAAACGAGAAGAAAAAGCAGAGTGGACATGAAAATTACTTTTGCATGAGCGCTGAGAGTTTGTCGCGGTGCTTCTTCATCACTTCCATTGCCGCCTTCATTTCGCTTTCGCCGCCTTTTTTACGCCGCTCAATCTCTTCGCCGATGACTTTAAAAAGGTCCGGGTCTTTTGAAACGAGAGCCAGCATCTGATCGCGCTGAGCTTCCGGTACGTCCTTCAACTTCCAGTCAGTGTACTTCTTGAGAAGAAAATCCTTGACGGACATGCGCAAAGTGTACCACAGGAAAAGAGAGGGGCGCGAGTATTAAGACAGGTTCCTGTGCAAATGAAAACCGCGGATGGTTCTTGTCGTAAGATAGAGCGCAAAAAGCGACAGGAGCGCAAGCGCTTCTACGTAGATGAAAGAGGGGTCGAGAAGACTCATTCCTGCGCGATAGTGTTCAACCGCAGTCGTGCCGAAAAGGAGCGTTCCTGTAATCGCGAGTATTGCATTTACCCAATGAATCGGTGACTGCGTCGGATTCGTTATGCCGGCGGAAACAACCAGTACCATTGCCGAGATGACCGCCTCGGTCGTCGAAAGCGGGAGCTGGGCTCCGGTAGACTGGGCAATGATAAGCACGAGCGCACTTGCGACGAGCAGGACGCGCACGGCATCCCCGTGGTAGTGAGGTATCTTACGGCGCGGAGAGACGTTCTCACCGCCATTTCCTTCAAAAGTCATGCCACTAGTATGGCGCCCCACGGGCTGAATGCAAGTACTAGAGAAGGACAGTCGCCTGAGAATACGATATTTCTGCGACACCCTCTTTCGGAGTCTCGAAAGAATGCCCTTGCCCGTTCGCGTTTTTGATATGCACGGTACCGGCCGTAAGCAGGGAGACGAACGGCTCGTGTCCGGCAAGGATTTGGAACGTCCCTTCGATACCGGGAAGAGAAACGGAAACTACCTCTTCGTCAAATAAGTTTTCGCCGATGCGCGCAACAGTGAGATGAAATGTTTTCATGTTAGCCGACCTGGTCGATGGATCCTTTCATATAGAACATCTGTTCTGACTTGTCGTCATGCTTACCTTCTGCTATCTCCCGAAAACCGCGTACCGTTTCTTCGCGCGATACGTACTGGCCTGACATGCCCGTAAAGGGTTCGCCGACAAAGAAAGGTTGAGAAAGGAACCTTTGTATTTTGCGCGCGCGGGTGACTGCGAGCCGATCCTCTTCCGAGAGTTCTTCCATACCCAGGATGGAGATGATGTCCTGCAGATCTTTATATCGCTGGAGTACGTGCTTCACTTGGTTGGCGACGCGATAGTGTTCTTCGCCGACGATGTCCGGCGTGAGTGCGGCAGAAGACGATTCGAGCGGATCGATAGCCGGATAGATGCCGAGCGAAGCGAGCGCACGAGAAAGCACGACGGTTCCATCGAGGTGCGCGAAGGTGGTCGCCGGCGCCGGATCGGTGAGGTCGTCAGCCGGTACGTACACTGCCTGTACCGAAGTAATCGAGCCCTTCTTCGTGGAGGTGATGCGCTCCTGGAGCTTCCCCATCTCTTCGGCTAAAGTCGGCTGATAGCCCACGGCGCTTGGAACGCGCCCGAGGAGCGACGAGACTTCTGATCCCGCCTGAATGAAGCGAAAGACGTTGTCCATGAAAAACAGCACATCTTTGCCGCCTTCATCCCGGAAATATTCCGCTTGCGTGAGACCGGAGAGCGCCACGCGTGCACGGGCGCCCGGCACCTCGTTCATCTGCCCGAAAACGAGGGCTGTTTTTTCGAGCACGCCGGAATCCGCCATTTCATGGTAAAGATCGTTGCCTTCGCGCACGCGCTCGCCCACCCCGGCAAAGACCGAGTAGCCGCCATGCTCCGTTGCAACGTTCCTGATGAGTTCCTGGATGAGCACGGTCTTTCCGACGCCCGCGCCGCCGAAAAGGCCTACTTTCCCGCCCTTAAGGAATGGAATGATGAGGTCGATTGCTTTGATACCTGTCTCGAACACCTCGGCTTTCGTCGTCTGCTCGTCGAATGAGGGCGGAGCGCGGTGGATGGGCAAGCGCGCCACGCCTTCGGGCATCGCTCCCTTGCCGTCGACCGGTTCGCCAAGTACGTTGAAGAGACGGCCCAGAGTCGCCTCTCCTACCGGCATCAAAATAGGCGCGCCGGTCGCGCGGACCTCCTCGCCGCGCGAAAGCCCGGAAGTCTCGTTCATAGAAATAGTGCGTACCCGACTGAGACCGAGGTGCGAAGCGACCTCCAGCGTGATGCGCCCGTGTGTACCGCTTTTTTCCACAACCAGCGCGTCGCCGATAGTCGGCTGCGATTCCTTGAAATGCACGTCGACAACTGGCCCGATGATTTCTGTAATTGTTCCATTCATATGCTGCGCGTTATGTGACTGGGAAAATCGTTTACTGAGTTGCTAATGCCTCACGGCCGCCGACGATCTCGGATACCTCGCGCGTGATACCCGCCTGGCGTATCTTGTTGAAGAGCCGCGTGAGATCGTGCGCGACCTCCTCGGATTTATCCGAGGCATTCTTCATCGCCACCATTCGCGCCGAATGTTCGGATGCCTTTGACTCGAGCAGGAAGTGGTAGAGCGAGATGGCGACGAGCCGCGGTACCAAGTACTCAAGTACGCCCGCGCCATCCGGCTCCACCGAATACGCCGCGGGCGACTCGATGACGGCGAGTTCGCTCCACTTGCCTTTCACCGGCACGATATCCTTCACGAGCTGTTCCACGGCAGGCAGCGACAGCGGGAGCAAGCGGCGCACCGCAGGCAACTGCTCGAACGTTGACTTGAAGTTGCTGTAGACGACCGACACCTCATCGTACGTCTCTTTCGCGAATTCCCGCGAAAGCTCGGCAACGAGCTCTTCCATCACGGAGGGTTCAACGCTGTCCTTCTTGTTTTCATACGCGTGCGCAACGCGGTAGCCGCGCCGCGCAAAATATTCCTCTCCTTTCTTCCCGTACGCATATACCGTCACGTTGTTGCTTGACACCGGAAGTTTACCGAGATACTCGGCGGCGGCTTTGATAACGCCGCTATTGAGGGCACCCGCGAGACCCTTGTCACTGGTAAGGATGACGAGCGCCACCTTCTTCACTTCGCGCGCATGCGCCAGCGGATGGCGGATGATGTCTGCGCTTCCCGAGAGCCGCGCAAGGATGGCGAGTGCCGCGCGCGCGTACGGCCGGCCGGCAAGCGCGGTACTCTGCGTCTTGCGCATCTTCACCGCCGAGACGGCTTCCATCGCACGCGTCACTTTGTGCGTACGCTCAGTGGCCTTTATTTTGCTCTTGATATCTTTCAGCGCCATGGGTACTTATGCGACGGATGCGGTGCGCGCGATGAATGCGTCCAGTTTCTCGCGAAGCGCCTTTTCCGACTCCTCGCGTATCTCTTTAGACTCGCGGATAGCGGTAAGCACGCCGCCCGCCTCGCGGGCAAGATATTCTCGCAGTTTTATCTCGACTGCGCTCACCTCTTCGGGAGCGACGCTGTCCAGGTAACCATTCGTCGCAGCAAATATGACGGATGCCTCCATTTCAAAAGGAAGCGGCGCGCCGCGACCCTGGTTCAGTATCTCGGTCATACGACGTCCGGCATCAATGCGTTTTTTCGTCTCGACGTCGAGATCCGAAGAGAATTGCATAAAGGCCTCCAATTCGCGGAATTGTGCGAGCTCAAGCTTGATCTTCCCCGCAACCTTCTTCATCGCTTTCGTCTGAGCTGCAGAGCCCACGCGCGAAACAGATATGCCGACGTTAATGGCCGGACGCTGGCCCTTGTTGAAAAGGTTCGCTTCCAGATAAATTTGGCCGTCCGTAATGGAGATGACATTGGTCGGAATGTACGCGGAGACGTCGCCCTCCTGCGTCTCAATAATGGGAAGTGCGGTCAAGGAACCGCCGCCTCTCTCTTCGGAGAGCTTTGCTGCACGTTCAAGCAAGCGCGAGTGCAGGTAAAAAATGTCGCCTGGGTACGCCTCGCGGCCCGGCGGACGGCGCAGCAGAAGCGACATCTGGCGATACGCGACCGCCTGCTTGGAGAGGTCGTCATAAACAACCAGCGCATCTTTGCCCTGCTCCATAAAATATTCGCCAATGGTCGCCCCGGCAAACGGTGCGAGAAACTGAAGTGCCGCAGGCGCCGAAGCCGGCGCGGACACGATGATGGTGTACTCCATCGCACCGCGTGCGTCGAGCTCCGCGGCAAGTTTGGCCGTCTTTGATTCCTTCTGGCCGATGGCGACGTAGATGCAGACGGGGCGTGTGGCCGCTGGCTCGCTCTTCTGATTGATAATGGTATCGATGGCAATACTGGTCTTGCCGGTGCCGCGATCGCCAATGATAAGTTCGCGCTGACCGCGCCCGATGGGAATCATGGCGTCAACCGCCTTCACACCCGTATGGAGCGGTACGTTTACCGACGCGCGGTCAATGACGCCGTACGCTTCGCGCTCGATGGGGCGTACCTCTTTTGCGCCGGTGGGACCCTTGCCGTCGACCGGTTCGCCAAGAGCGTTCACTACTCGTCCGACAAGCGACTCGCCGACCGGTATAGAAAGCGGACGTCCCAAACGGCGCACAAGCATCCCTTCGTGGATTTTTGTGGAATCGCCGAGAATGACTGCGCGCACGCCGTCTTCCTCGAGATTCAGCACGAGACCGTAAATGGGATTCGGGTCCTTGAGTGCTTCGACAAGCGTGCGATCAAAGGTCGGATCGAAGAATACCATCTCGGACATCGCAGCCGCCGAAAGGCCGTCGATTTCCGCGATGCCGTCGCTGGTAGCGCGAACGATGCCTGTCTCTTCCGCACCGACCTCCGGAGCCCAAGCGGCGATTTCCTTCTCGATCCTCTCAATAATGCTCTGCATACATTCGTTATAGGGTGACCTTTTGGTAAATTTGTAGAAGTGCTCGTTTCGCCGAATGATCAACGAGCTTACCTGCGCTTCGCGCACGCCAGCCGTGGATGAGGGAGTAATTCACAACCGCGTGCCGCGCGATAATGCCCGCCTCAGAGGCGGCACGGAGCGCAGCTGCCTCTTCTTTCCGATGTGCGACTTCTACGAACGGCCGGAGCGCGTGGCGGCGCGCCGCCACCTTCTTTAGTTCGCGCGCGATCTCGGGGAGCATCTTCATACGTCCCGCGCTTTTCAGGTGCAAGATGAGCTTCGTCACGGCTGCATCTGCTGCCGCCTTGTCCTCAAGCTCAGCCGTGGCCTCCAAGAGGCGCGTGTAGTCGTCAATCATAGTGTTTCTTCAGAAGTTTCTCCGCGGCAAGGATAGCAAGCCGCGTGATCTCCTTTTCGCTCTCCCGCTTCGCGCGCGCCGCAACCTCTTTTGCGCGGTCCTCCGCGTCTTTGGCGACGGCGACTGCGCGCGCCTCGGCTTCCTTCAGGAGTCGCGTCTTCTCCGCGTCCCCCGCTTCGCGGGCCGCTGAAACGATGCGCTCAGCCTCCGTGTCCGCTGCCGCAACGCGCGCCGACGCCTCTGTGTCCGCACCCGCAAGCGCGGCCTGCGCGTGCGCGGCGTCCTCCACCCCCTTCGCAATGACCTCCTGTCGCTTTGCGAGCATGGCGAGCACCGGTTTGTAGAGAAAGTACCAAAGCGCTCCGATGACGACGCCGAAATTCACCGCCTGCGCGATGAGCAGACGCCAGTCAATACCGAATGCTGAAAGAAGCTGCTGCATGCGTTAAAAACTTTTAATGAATGAGGCGGGTTCAGAGTCTTTGATACCCATATTGGGCTGCATATGGCGCGATCATGAAATTTACCGACTCCTTAAATTAAACGAACTTGATGATGAAGGCGACCACAAGTGCCAGGATTCCCAGAGCTTCGGTAAACACGATAGCAAGAATCATGTTCGAGACGATTTTCCCCGATGCCTCGGGATTTCTCCCAATGGCTTCCATAGCACCGCCACCGATAAGTCCGATACCGATACCCGGTCCGATAACCCCGAGACCTGCGGCAAGCGCCATCCCGAGCATACGCGCTGATTCTATATCCATATCCGTACAATACGCATTAACTTAGTAAAGAGCCCGCATAGTCTAGAGCCGTACAAAGTGCGCTTCCTTGCAGACGGCAAGACTAGTGCGCTCCGTGCGGCTCCGTAATCGCGAGCTTTATGAAGAAAAGGGTGAGCATCGCAAAAACCAGGGCTTGCACAAACCCGATGAACATCTCAAACCCCATCAAGGGCGCCGGAAGGAAATACGGTAGGAAATAATCGGCGACCAACACCATTACCTCGCCGGCAAAGATATTCCCGAAAAGACGGAACGAGAACGAGATAAGCCGACCAAGGTTGCTGATGAACTCGATAAGCCCAACGACAAATCCGATGGGTGATTTAAGGTTAACATATTTTCCGACATATTTGAAAAAACCGAGCGTCGCGATACCCGTTATCTCGATGGTAAAAAAGGAGATCATTGCGAGTGCCAGGGTAAAATTGAGGTCCGTTGTCGGCGTACGCAGTAGAGGCAAGAAATTCGTGGCGTGCACGAGTCCGAATGAGCCGACGCCCGGAAAGAATTCAAGCTCGTTGGCAATCGCAATGAAAAGGAAAATTGATGCGACGAGCGGGAAAAACCGCCGCGCAAGCTTTTTGCTTTCAAGAACCTCGGTCATATAGGCGAGT
This sequence comes from Patescibacteria group bacterium, assembly GCA_018971265.1. Taxonomy (GTDB): domain Bacteria; phylum Patescibacteriota; class Minisyncoccia; order Phycocordibacterales; family Phycocordibacteraceae; genus C7867-001. Next base: position 18,779 of record JAGXBE010000001.1, on the reverse strand, counting down.
GCGCCCTCAAAAGCCCACTCTACAGCGCTTTGAAGCTTGGTTGGCACGAGTGAAAGTGAGCGGCCGAAGAAAAATGCAAAGCCGATAAGGAGCAGCATAACCGCCCAGGTCATAACGAGCGCGTTGGTGATAGGAAAACCGAAAACGGAGCCAAGTTGCTCCGCCTTAAGGACGACCGAGATTCCCCCTTGCATGGTAATTGTATTCTAGCAGATGGGGCCTAAAGTGTGCTATATAATACTCAGTCAGTTAGCAATAATACAAAATTCACACTCTATGGCTATGAATTCAGCTTTGTCGAAGCCGCTCAACCTTTCTCCGGAATTGGAGGCGGTCATCGGCGCGGGCCCGCTTCCGCGAACCGAAGTGGTTAAGAAGCTTTGGGAATATATCAAGAAGAACAATCTTCAGAATCCCCAGAACAAGAGAAATATTCTCGCCGATGAAAAATTGAAGGCGATTTTCGGCGGCAAAAGCGAGGTCACGATGTTCGAGATGACGAAGCTCGTCTCGGCGCATTTAAGCTAACGCGAGTCCAAAAACTATAAAAGCAAAACCCGCCCAGGGCGGGTTTTGCTTTTAGCTTACGGAAACTTCATTTGCCTCAAGCAACGGTTTGCGTGCAGTACATGCAGCGCTTCGCATTGATTGGAATCTCGCTCATGCATTCCGGACATTTCCTGGTTGTCGGATCGGCCGGCGCTTCCGTGCGCGAATGCGCAACGAGCAAATTCATCGGCTTCACCACAAAAAAGAAAACGGCGCCGGCGACAAGAACGAAAGAAATGAGCGCGTTAAAGAGGTGGCCATACATGAATGTGCTTCCGTTGAGGGTGAACGAGAGTTTGCTAAAGTCAGGGACTTTAGCGACCGCGCCGATAAGCGGGGTTAAGAGATCAGAGACGAGAGCTGATACAACTGTGCCGAATGCTGCGCCGACTACGACGCCAACCGCCAGATCGACGACATTTCCGCGAAGTAAAAATTGTCTAAATTCTTTTAGCATGAAATTATAGTAACACTTTTTGTTTGTGGCGCCTCGGAATACCTCGATATCCTACAAAATTATAATCGCCGATTACGGCTCGTTAATTTTGTGGACCTACGGGGAGTCGGACCCCGACCTCGTCCATGCCATGGACGCGTTCTACCGCTGAACTATAGGCCCGAAGCACGGTGGACCATAGGAGAGTCGAACTCCTGACCTCGTCAATGCGAATGACGCGCTCTACCAACTGAGCTAATGGCCCATAGGGACGATTTTATCACGCGGAAAAATAAAATTCACCCTTCCGACCTTCGATTCCCGGGCGAACGTTCCGCGTTCCCATTCCTTACCTCGCTTCGCTACTTTCGGGCTACCGGGAATCGAACCCGGTCTACATGCACCCCATGCATGCGTACTACCGGTATACTATAGCCCGTTGTGGAGGAAGAGTAACACAAGTCTTCCTATGATTATTCTCTCCGGAACAACGGAGACGAAAGCTTTGCTTATAGCCCGTTGTGAGTGTTGCGCGACCCCGCCTCACGCCGTCGCGCTCCGGCCCTCAATTCCTGGCGGTCCAGAACACCTCTCTTCGAGAGATGTTCTTTGTCGGGCCGCCGGGAATTGAACCCGGTCTACACGCACCCGAAGCGTGCGTACTACCGGCATACTCCGGCCCGACACAGAACACCTCCCGTGTGCGCTCTAAGGGATTCGAACCCCTGACCTTTCGCGTGCTTGCCCCGTTAGATAACACCCGGTGGGCGGTACAGGAATCGGACCTGTGACCTTACGCGTGTGAAGCGTACGCTCTAACCAACTGAGCTAACCGCCCAATTATCTAACGGGGTGAACGAACTGCTCTAACCAACTGAGCTAAGAGCGCGAACTGTAGCAGGATAACATAAAAAGATAGATGGACCGTATCGGTTCGAATCCTGTACATCCGCCGCCACAAAGCAAGAAAAAGCCGGTGCTATAATCCGACTTTTTCTCGCTCTGTGGACCGTACAGGATTCGAACCTGCGACCCCCTCGTTGCAAACGAGGTGCTCTACCAACTGAGCTAACGGCCCCTGCAGAAACTCTACCGCGTGAGCGCAAGATTGACCAGATGTGAGAGGAAGTCTGGAAACGAAACGCCGACTGCAGCGAGTGATTTCGGTAGGAGAGATTCCTCGGTAAGGCCTGGCAATGTGTTGGTCTCCAGGTAATACACGCCTTTCGGTGCGATAAGAAAATCCGTGCGCGAGTAATGCCTTAGGCCAAGGGCGCGGTGCATTATTTCCGCTGCTTTTTGAAGCTCTTCCGTCACGACGCGAGAGAAATTGCCCGGACAAATCTCGCGTGTTTCGCCGGAATATTTGGCGGCATACGAAAAGAAATTTCCCTTCCGCGGTATTATTTCGATTGTTGGAAGTACGTAAAGCGGTTTGTTCCTGAGCTTTTCAACGACTCCCACCGTCGCTTCTCGACCTCGGATATATTCCTCAACGAGGACACTCGGCGCGCCTTCGGTAAAAAGTCCTTCGATTGCGGCGAGTACCGGCGCATACCCGCCCACGATGGAAACACCGATCGATGAACCCCAACCGACCGGCTTCACGACAACCGGCTGCGGGAAGGCACGGATGATCTCGCGTACTGCCGCCTCGGCATCCGCGACACGCTCGATGTGCCGGAACTTCGGTGTGAAGAGCCCTGTCTCTTGCGCGCGCACTTTTGCCATGAGCTTGTGCATCGCGAGATACGAACCGAAGGAATCCGCGCCGGCATAGGGGACCCCGAACCGGTCGAGCAGTTTCTGGACGCCCCCGTCCTCGCCGTATTCACCATGAAGACCGATGAGAATAACATCGAGCTGGCGCAACACGCGATCGGGCGCGGTTGGGCGCCCGCGATCATGCCACCCGCCATTTTTATCGATATAAATGTCACGCGCGAGAAATTGGTCTTCAGGCAGATTTGCGAGAATGGCCGCACCCGTCTTGAGCGAGACTTCATGTTCGCGCGACGGCCCGCCACGCAGCACGCCGACGATAGTTTGCATGAGGAAAGTATACCAAAAGAAACGCCGCTCAAAGAAGCGGCGCAAAACGGCGAACAAGACTAGATTAAGTTCCAGAACACCACGTCCATTTCCCTACGAGCGGCCTCGACACTATCCGAACCGTGGACCGTGTTAAACGGTCCGCCCGCACTTCGAAAATCGTGCCGGATTGTGCCTGGGACGGCTTTACTCGGGTTTGTCGCTCCGTTCAGTTCGCGGACTCGAGCCACTGCATTCTCCCCCTGCAGCACCATTGCGATTGATGGCCCGCTGGTCATCGCCAACACGAGTCCCGGGAAATAAAATCGTCCGGCGTGCTCGCCATAAAAAGTTTCTGCCTGGCGGAGCGAAAAGTAAATGTCTCTGCGTTTGTGCAGGCCCAACTTCGACATCAGATAACGCTCAATGATTCTTTCGCCGACCCCCATCAGAACCCCATCCGGCTTGATGAGGACGACAGTCGACTCGAACATAGCACACTCCTCGGCGGTTTATGGAAGATTCCATCATGAATACTACAGGCGCAGACACCGGTGTCAAACTTGGTACTTAACGAATGCTTTTACTCCGGGCGCGTCGATGCCGCGCAAGCGAAAAGCGGTGCGCCTCGCTATTGGCAAGTACGGCATCGGCATCGCTTACGAACACCCGGTGTGCGCCGATAACTTCGCGCGGCCGGTGCCGTTCATCCTTTACCACGGCTATGACCGGAATATTGAGGCCAGCCGCACTCAGCACATTTTCCGCGGCTTTTTTATGCGCTTTCCCACCATCCACAATAATCGCTTTCGGAAATGACCACTCCGGATGCTTGATGCGCCGCATGAGTATCTCCTTCAGGGACGCAATGTCATCGTTCTTCTGAACGCTGCGTATGCGAAACGTCCGGTACTCGCGTCTGGCCGGCACGCCGTCCTCAATCACCGTCATGACACCGATTGCGTTCGTGCCTGAAAGGTGCGCAGTGTCATAGGCCTCGATGCGGGCGCTTGCGGTATTCGCTCGGAGCCCTGTAAGGTTTCCATCCTTGATGAGCGAAACGTCTTGAATATGGTCGAGCGCAAAAAGCTCGCGGCGCGCTTCGGCTGCGTCTTCAAATCGCTCGTTCTTCGCCGCCGCACGCATCTCGTGTTCGAGCAGAGCGCGCAGCTCTTTGCCGCGACCACTCAAAAAAAGCATCACCCGCCGTATCGTACGACGATACTCACCGGCCTCGAACGTACGGGGGTATTGCTTAATCTGCGCGTTGAATTCAATCTTCGCCGCTTGGTGTTTACTCTGCACCGTCACTGGTTTCGCTGTATCAAAAAATGGGAAAATGCGGCGTATGAGGCGCAGGCCCTCTTTCAACTGTGCGCCCGACGGGAACGGGCCATAGAGGGCACGCAAGGCGATGTCTTGCGATTTTTTATTCTTAAAATCAATATCCTTCCCGCGTATCATGAGCACGCGCGGAATCATCTCGTTTGTTATCGCCGCGTAAAGAAAAGTCTTATCGTCTTTCCCTTCGGTATTTGCAGACGGACGGTGTTTCTTAATGAGTGCGGCTTCGCGCACAAGCGCCTCAAGCACCGTTGGTGTCGTTTCAAAGGCGATGCGATCGGCTTTCGTCACCATGTCCACAACGCGCGGGCCGCGCGTCGCTATCAGATCATCGTCGAAATACGACTTCACACGGTCCCGCAAATTTGTCGCTTTCCCGACATACAGAATCTTTCTCCCCTGCTTGAACAGGTACACACCGGGTACGTCCGGCAGGTCGAATTTAACGAGCTCGCTTCGTTGCATGGCGTTTCAGAATCTTCGAAAGATATTCGCCCGTGTGGGAACCCTCCGTATCGGCGACTTCTTCGGGTGTACCTTTTGCGACCACTTTGCCGCCGCCCACACCGCCCTCGGGACCGAAGTCGATGAGATGGTCCGCACTTTTGATGACATCAAGATTGTGCTCGATGACAACGACGGTGCTCCCGCGCCGCACGAGTTCCTGCAGAATCTCGATAAGCTTCTTCACATCCTCATAGTGGAGGCCGACGGTCGGCTCGTCGAGCAGGTAAATGGTTTTCATCGTTACTTTGCGGTACAGCTCGCTTGCGATTTTCACACGCTGCGCCTCCCCGCCCGAAAGCGTCGTCGCGCTCTGTCCGAGCGTGAGATATTCGAGCCCGGTCGCATTCAGACTCGAGAGCCGGTCATTGATGGCGGGGATGTCGCCGAAAAACTTCTCCGCATCCTCAACGGTCATTTGAAGCACTTCATGGATATTTTTCCCTCGATAGGTTATCTCGAGCGTCTCCTTCATGAAGCGGTTGCCGAGACAGATGTCGCAGGTCACGTAGACGGTCGGGAGGAAATGCATCTCCACCGCGATGGAACCGTTTCCCTGGCAGGCCTCGCAGCGTCCGCCGGGAACATTGAAAGAAAAGCGTCCCGGTTTCCAGCCGCGCGCGCGCGCTTCGGCAGTCGCAGCAAAGAGGTCGCGAATGTGCGTAAAGGCGCCGGTATAGGTCGCGGGGTTGCTGCGCGGTGTCCGGCCGATGGGAGACTGATCGATGAGCACTGCGCGACCGATGTATTCGGTGCCGGTGAGTGAGGCGATGTGCTCGAGCTTTGCTTCCCGCTTCGCAAATCGGGCGGCGATATTGCGATGCAAAATGTCGTAGAGGAAGGTCGATTTGCCGCTTCCGGACACTCCCGTAATGCACACGAGCTTCCCTAGGGGTATGTCGATGTTTTGGTTCACAAGATTATGGAGCGTTGCACCGCGCACTTTTAGAGAACCCTTTTCGCTCGTGCGGCGCGTCTCCGGGACGGAAATTTCTCTCTCTTGACGCAGGTACGCGAGCGTCGCGGAACCGGTCTCGTTTTCCTTCGCGGTCAAAAGATCATCGAGCCAGCCGGAAACGACGACTGTGCCGCCGTGGGTACCGGCTCCTGGGCCGATGTCCACGAGATAGTCGGAAGAAAAAATCGTGTCTTCGTCATGTTCGACGACGAGGATGGTGTTGCCGAGCTCTTTCAGCGTGAGCAGCGTCTTGATGAGGCGATCGTTGTCACGCTGATGGAGTCCGATGGTCGGCTCGTCAAGCACATAAAGCGCACCGGTGAGCCCGCTCCCCAGCTGCGAGGCGAGCCGGATGCGCTGCGCCTCTCCGCCGGAAAGCGTCGCCGCCGAACGATTGAGGGTGAGGTAGTCGAGACCGACGTTCAACATGAAGGTAAGACGGCTGTCTATCTCCTTCAGAATAGGCATGGCGATGTCGAATTTCATTTCCGAGAGTTCGATAGAGTCGACGAACTCTTTCGCTTCTTTGATGGACATGTCGGTGAAATCCACGATATTTTTCCCCAGCGTTTTGTCTTTCTTTCCTTTAAGGTACACGCGCAGCGCCTCGGGCCGCAAACGTTTGCCGAGGCAGGTTGGGCAGGATTTTTCGGAAAAAAGAGTCTCGGTGCCAAGTCCGTTGCATGTGGGGCACGCGCCGTAAGGCGAGTTGAAAGAAAAGAGCCGCGGCTCGACTTCCGGGAAAGAAGCGCCGTCTTCCGGGCAAATGAATTTCGACGAAAGGGTTTCAAGCGTACCGTCGGCATGGGATATTTTCACCAAGCCATCGGCCTCTTTGAGAGCGAGTTCGAGCGCTTCGGAAAGCCGCTCCCGGGCGCTTGCTGTCCCGCGCGTGAATTCGGAAACGAAGATGCTATCGACTACGGCGTCGATATCGTGACGCTTGTTCCTATCGAGGGCGATTTTCTCGCGCAACAATTGCGGCTTCCCGTCGATGACCACCTTCTCGTATCCCTTGCCGAGAAGATCGTAGAGCAGTTGGTAGTATTCTCCTTTCCGGCCGACGACCACCGGTGCATAAATAGTTACGGCACTCTTGTCGACGGCAACGCCCATGACCTCGGTATTCGTTCTTGCGCGTTTCGCCTCCACGCGCGCAAATACCATTTTAACCATCTCTTCTTTCGATAGCTTCACGATGGGCACGTCGTGATGGACGCAGTACGGCTGGCCTGCACGCGCGTAGAGAACGCGCAGATAATCATAGACTTCGGTAACCGTGGCAACCGTCGAGCGCGGATTGTTGGAACGGCTCTTCTGATCTATAGAAATGGCGGGCGAGAGGCCGGCAATCTCGTCGACATCCGGCTTTGCCATCTGATTGAGAAATTGCCGGGCATACGCGGAAAGTGATTCGACATAGCGCCGCTGCCCTTCAGCGAAAATGGTGTCAAAAGCGAGCGAGGACTTTCCGCTCCCGGAAAGGCCGGTGATGACCGTCATTGCGCCTCGTGGCATTTCAACCGAGATATTTTTCAAGTTATGCGTACGCGCACCCCTCACAGTGAGCCAGTCGCTCCCGTGTTTGTGCTTATGCTCTTCCTTGGCGCTTTGTTTTTTAGTAGTCATCTATGCAAATTTCCTGCCCGTGGCGGGGCAGGTACGACATGAGTGTATCACTCCACCTAAGAACCTGAAAGTGGCTTGCGAGTGCGGGGTTTGCGAGCCCTGGGGCCGATGCCTTCAAGCTTGTAGATCTCGTCCCTGATGAGCGCGGCGGTTTCAAAGTCCAGTTGCTCCACCGCCCCCGCCATCTCTTCCCTCTTGCGCTTGATGAAAGCCGCGGGATCATCTTTGTACGCGAGCGTATCCAATACCAAAAGCTCGTCAATGGTGCGCTGGTGCTCCGTGCGCATAGACGCCGCGATATCATGAATTTCTTTTTTAATGGAAACGGGTGTGATGCCGTGCTTCCCGTTATACGCGATCTGGAGCGCGCGGCGGCGATTTGTTTCTGAAATTGCGCGCTCGAGGGAACCGGTCATGACATCGGCATAGAGGATGACGCGGCCGAGGACATTCCTCGCGGCGCGGCCGATGGTTTGAATAAGCGACGTCTCGCTCCGCAGGAAGCCCTCTTTGTCGGCATCGAGGATACCGACGAGCTCTACCTCCGGTAAGTCGAGGCCCTCACGAAGCAAATTCACGCCGACGAGAATGTCAAACCTCCCTTTGCGGAAGTTGGTGAGAATATCGATGCGATCTATCGTCTTCACGTCCGAGTGGAGATACTCGGCTTTTATCCCGCGTTCGCGCAGGTATGCCGCGAGATCTTCCGCCATCTGCTTTGTGAGCGTCGTCGCAAGCGCGCGGCCGCCGCGCTTGATAACGATCTCCGCCTCACCGATGAAATCCGCGATCTGTCCCGAGTACTTTCCGGTTTCCGTCACATTGCGTATGACGAGTTCGGGATCGATGAGCCCCGTTGGACGGATAACCTGTTCGACAATCTGCCCGGAATGCGCGCGTTCATAATCCCCCGGTGTCGCACTCGTGTACACGACCTGTCCGACGCGCTCTTCGAACTCTTCGAACATGAGCGGGCGGTTGTCGCGCGCCGAGGGGAGACGAAAACCGTACTCGACGAGATTGTCTTTGCGCGACTTATCGCCCGCATACATGCCTCCTATTTGCGAAACGGTAACGTGCGACTCGTCGATGACGGTAAGAAAGTCCGGTGCACCGTCTTTTTTGTGCGGGAAATAAGAAAGGAGCGTGTGCGGAGGTTCGCCGGCAGCACGTCCATCGAAATGGCGAGAATAGTTTTCGATGCCACTCGTATAACCGAGCTCGCGGATGAGCGCAATGTCGTGGAGCGTGCGACGCTTCAATCGCTCGTGCTCGAGCGGTTTTTCCTCACGCTTGAATTTTGCAAGCTGTTCATCGAGCTCGAGCTTTATGTTCTTAAGGGCGCTATCGCGCTTCTCTTCGCTCGTAACGAAATGTTTTGCCGGAAAGACGAAAACCGATTTCGGTTCCGCCATCCTTGCGCGCGAGACCGGGTCAAGCTGATCGATCCCCGTGATGACATCGCCCCCAAACGCGATACGGTACATCACCCGCTCGTTAACGGGCATAAACTCAAGTGAGTTGCCAATGGCGCGCATCTGCCCCGGATTGAGGTCGGCGTTCGTCCGTTCAAAATAAATGCCGACGAGTTTGCGGATGAGCGCGGCACGATTCTCCGCCGTTCCTTTCTCTATCTTGACGTGCACTTTCTGATACTCTTCCGGAGAACCGAGACCGTATATAGCCGAGACGGATGCGACGATGATGACGTCCTTGCGCGTAAGCAAAGCCTGCGTCGCCGCGTGGCGCAATCGATCTATCTCGGCGTTAATCATAGCTTCTTTCTCGATGTAGGTGTCCGAGTGCGCGATGTACGCCTCCGGTTGGTAGTAGTCGTAATAGGAGACGAAATAATGCACCGCATTTTCCGGGAAGAACTCCCGATATTCCTGCGCGAGTTGCGCTGCAAGCGTTTTGTTGTGCGCGAGGACAAGGGTCGGCTTGTTAAACCTTGCAATGACGTTTGCGATGGTGAAGGTTTTTCCGCTCCCGGTCACACCGAGTAGGGTCTGGTGCCGCAACCCTTCCTTGAGGCCCCGCTCAAGTGCATCGATGGCCGCCGGTTGATCGCCCGCCGGTAAGAACGGTGTGTGGAGTTTGAAATTATTCATGAGCGGTAGTACGTGCGCACAAAGTCTGCACGATATTCGTCGAATCGTCCATCGACGATTGCTTGGCGCGCACCCTTGACGAGGTCGAGAATGAAGCCGACGTTATGCATTGAACAGATCACCGAGCCGAGCATCTCTTTGGCGCGGATGAGGTGCGCCACGTACGCACGCGTGAAATTCTCCGTGCCGGCGATACCGATTTCGGGATCAAGCGGGTCGAAGTCATCCTTAAACTTCTCGCCCGTGAGGTGGATGATGCCGCGGCGCGTGTAAATGGAACCGTGCCGCCCGATACGCGTCGCCGCGACGCAATCAAAAAGATCCATGCCATGCGCAATGCCCTCGAGGATATCGCCCGGCTCGCCAATGCCGAGGAAGTGCCGAGGAAGCTCTTCCGGTAGCTCCCCTACCGCGGCCGCAAGCGCGCCCCGCATGTCCTCTTTGCTGAACGAACCGCCGATGCCGATGCCATCGAAACCAAGCGCGGCGATGGCGCGCGCGGACTCTTTGCGCAAATCTTCGTGTCGCCCTCCTTGCACGATACCGAAGAGTGCCTGTCGCTTTTTCGCCTCAAGATTCTGCCGATGCGTCTTCAGCGAGCGTTCGGCCCAGCGATGCGTGCGCTCCATCGCCTCCCTCTGGTAGTCATGCGGCTCGTTTGGCGAAGTGCATTCATCAAAAGCAAAGAAAATATCCGCGCCGAGCGCGTGTTGTATCTCGACGGAACGCTCCGGTGTGAAGCGATGAAGCGAGCCGTCGAGATGAGAAGTGAATGAAACGCCTTCTTCATCGATGACCGCGAGCTGACCGTGCTGGCTTGCAACGTTCTCGTCATAGACGGCGACCGCCTCTTCCCTCGGAGCATCGCCCTGTACGAATTTCGAGATGGTCTTTCCAAAAGCGGCGCCAAGCGAGAAAACCTGGAAGCCGCCCGAGTCGGTCATGGTCGGACCCTGCCAGTTCATGAATTTCGCAAGTCCGCCCGCCTTCTGCACTATTCCCTCACCCGGCTGCAGATAGAGATGGTAGGTGTTCGCAAGAACCATCTCGGCACCGAGCAGACTCAGAGCATCCGGCAGGATGCCCTTTACGTCCGCCTTGGTGCCGACCGGCACAAAAGCGGGCGTATGGATGATTCCGTGAGGCGTTGTGAGAACACCGGCACGGGCGCCACACGCCAGCGCGCGCTTCTTTATGGTGAAAGAAATCGAACTCATGTACACACCGTAGCAAAAATAAAAGAACCGTGCAGCGTTTGTTTGGAAACAAACAGATACACGGTTCCGAGTGGTACCTCGTTATGAAGCTATTTCTTGAGCGCCGGAGGCATGGAATTACCGAATGCCTTCCCGGCGTACACCACCACGACGTGCGTGCCGCGGAAATCCGGATCCGTGTGAACCACGTCTTCCCAGAAATCGCGCGTACACGTCCCTTTCGCCGATGCCATGGCGTAGGAACCCGTGATGAGGCCGTTCACTGCACCCGGCAAGAGATACGCGATGCCGCCGTAGAGCGCGTATGCGTGCATGCTTGCCCCCGCAAACGCAGCTTTTGCGGCGGGGCCGACACCGAGTCCCGCAACGCCGTAGGGCACGGCACCGTTCACCCCGGATTGTCCGGCACCCGCGAGCTGTACGTCGATCTGCCGCTGACAGGAGATCGAGTATTCCTGTATTTTCTTCAGCGCCCGCGGGGAGATTCTGCCGCCGTTGAAATCCGGGTTCTGTACAACGGCAATTTGCGCCGTCGCCGCATCAGAGTACCCGCCATGCTCCACTTTCTTCGCATCTTCGGATGACGCCGAAACATACCCGTTGAAAGATGACATCGAGGCGCACGCCCCGAGCAAGAGAGGCATACTCGCAAGAGTGATTCGCGCAACCAACCTGGAGATCATAATGACCCCTTCCTTTCTTGTGCACCCGACAAACCCTCGGGCAAGGCATACAAAAGACCGTTACTTACCAGTAAATCTTATAGCACATTACTGATAGAAACGCAAGCTTTTACTTACCCTGCGTCTGTACCTTTAAAAGCTCAACTTCGAAAACAAGAGTTGAGTTTGCCGGGATTATGTTCCCGATTGCTTGGTTGCCGTACGCGAGCGAAGCGGGGATGATGAGCTTTCGCTTGCCGCCCACTTTCATACCGACGATGCCCTCGTCCCATCCTTTAATGACCTGTCCCGCGCCGAGCGTGAAGGTAAAGCCGGAAGTCCCGTGATTGGCGGAGGCATCGAAAACGGTACCGTTAGTCAGAGCGCCGACATAGTTAACTGTTACACTGTCGCCCGCTACCGCAGTGGCGCCTGTACCGACGACTTCGTCAGTCACCGTAAGCTGCGTAACCGGAGGTGTACCGGCAGATTCGGTAGATGCTGTGGCAGATGCTGTTTGCACGTTCGTGTCATTATTGTTAGTAACAGGCGTCTCGGTCCCGACCGCGCCCGACGAAGTGAAGGGCAAAAGGCCCGGGAAAATAAAGAACGCCGCGATCACGACGAGCGCAAGCGCAACAGCGATTCCAGTCTGGGTTGGTTTCATATAACGTAAGTATATATTATGCTGTCTGAAAATTTTTAAATCGCTTCACTTCCTCGGCAACCGCCTGCTTCACCACCTCCTCGTGTCCGGGCAATTCAAGGTCGAGGAAGGCCTTGATTGCGGGGGCATCCCCTTCCTCCGAAAGCTTTGCGAACGCGGCGCGCTTCTCATCGGAAAGTTTCTCCATGACCGAGAGCGTTGCGGCCTTAAGAGCGATCTCTCCAAACTGTCCGATGAGCGCCTGCTGTTCCGCAGGCGGAAGGCCGGCGATGCCGAGGTCGTTCGCAATTGCGGAGGTTAATTCGTCTTGCATGGGTGGCATCATAGCACGGTGTTTATTTGTCGAGTTGTTTTATAAACGTTTCCGGATTGATACCGCCTATCTGAGACGGATCCGGCGCCTCGGTAGGGATGAGCGCATATACGCCTCGCCACCAGCCGCCATATTGAACCGAGTATACCCAAGGTTTCCATTCGCCGTTATAGAAAACCGGTTTCCCCGCTTGTACCCAGATAATCGCATCGTGGTGCGTTTTGACGTACTCCTGCGCCGCCCTGAATTGCGCGTCGTGATCGTTGCCGTAGGCAAGCAAAGCACCGTTCGTGTCCTGGAAGATGTGTTCGTGGGTCGGGTCAACCGACAACGCATTGTGATTTATAAAAGGACTCGTGTGCTCCATTGCGACGGCGGGGGGAGGAGGGACTTCCGGATTCGGAATTGCATGTTCCGTTGCAGACGGCGCATTTTCGGGCAGCGACCCGTATGCTTCGGTGTGGACAGGACTGCCTTCCCTGTCCTGCACGATACTCCCTTCATTGTCGTGCAGGACCGGGCCGTCGGACGATTCGGTGCCAGGGTGCCCTGCCGGAATGCTTTCAGGGGCGGGCGCGTGCTCTGCCGCCGGTGCGTGTGGCGCGACGACGGTCTCGGCAGGGAGAGATGCGCCCGCTGAAACAGGTACTTCGGGTACCGCCGGCGAGTCGATATTTTTGAGAACCGCCTCGGAATGCGCGGCGGGCGCCTCAGGAGAGTGTGCCGGCGTGGTCGGCAAATGCGAGGGCGCCCAGGTCAGTTTGTGGCCGGGGTCAGAGAGAAGGATCTCGCCGTGTTCGTCGATGGTCATATGCGCGTCCGGACTGATGCGGACGCTCGTGCCATCCGCATGGAAAAAGCCGTGCTGCGGATCGGCGGCGATTTGGTGTACAAGCGTGTCGATTGAATGCGCATCGGCCGTGAGGAGTCGGTGAATATCGCTATTTTGCGCGTAGTTGCTCGGATCAAGATGTTTCTCCTGAAGATCTTCCCAGACTCGTTTCAGCATGTATTCGGCACCATGCCCGGTTGATGCCGGCACTGAAATTTCCGGCATTGGGGGTGCGCTCGGCGCCGGCACGGCTTCGGGATGTCGGATGATTCCGGATACTTCACGCCCGTTATGTGCGGTCGCGGGCGCCGGTTCCGCAGTTCCGAACGGCCAGTGTTGCTTCAACCACTCGTGCGTTGCCTCGCCCCAAGCGGTTCCGCTTGCGAGATGAACTGCTTCTCCTATCGAGACGCTCATGGCTCCGGTATAGGTGAGTGACATGATTGCCGCGGCGAGTTTCCGCTGCTGTTCCGGTCTTTCCGCTATTTTTTTGTACCACTCCTGCTGCGCGAAAAAACCCTGCGACTTCCCTTCTCCCGTATCTTGCAAATGTTTTTCAAACTTGAGGAACATGCCTGTCATGCCGGCGACGCGTTGCGCGGCGAGCCCCGCGCCAAAAAGAAGCGCGAGCGACGTTGATACCCCGGAAAATGCTGCTGCGCCGATGCCGAGACTTGCACCGACCGCAAGCTTGGACTTCCAGCCGAGCTTGTTATATTTCTCGCCGAGAGAGCGAATAAGTTTCTCCGCTTTCGGTCCGTACTCTTTCGCTTTCGTATCAAAACCTTTCGAACGCTCTGCGAGATAACCCTGGAGAGATTCTGCGCGCTCGCTAAATCCAAACCGTTCGTTCGCGCCCTTAATAAGCCCCCTCAACTTCTCGCGCCACTCTTTCGGCGTGCCCTCGGTCCCGGGCGACTGATTGTCAACCCTCCCTGCGTTTTCCGAGTCATTGGCCGGTCGAAGGGGGTGCGCGAAAATCCATGATCCCGAGTTCGGACTTCCTTCTTCGTCTCCATCGATCAAGTCATCGTCGATGTCGCGCGCATCTGTTAGCCCGGATTCGGAGGACGTGACGGTCCACTCTCCCTTCTGGAACGCCATGTTTTCCCTAAGCCACGCCTCGCCCTTATCCTCGGGTACGCCCGGTTTTTCCGAATTTTCATCGGGTTGTTTGGGTTGCGGGAATCCTTGTTCTCCTTCTTGCATACGGCTTTAATGCGAGAGGTACCGCTCGCGAATCACACTCTCAACTGTAGCACGGTCGCGGCCGTAGGTGAGCGAGGAAAGCTGAATAAGGTCGTCTACCTGTTCGTGGTTCAAGGCCGGCAAGTCCGACGTCTTCATGTCAAACGGCTTCTGGGGTATGCCGTTCGCAAGAATCTTTATGTACGCATTGCGGTTCTCTATGTTCACGAAGTCGAGCGTCGCGAAGACCGGCGCGAATTGTTTCGCGAAAAACTCGGCGTCTTCCTCGCCCACTCGGAAAACCGCCATGTTACCGACGTTGCCGAAAACCGCGTCGCGCGTCTTCTCTTCAATTTGGTTGAGAAACTGGTGCGCCACCGTGAGCGCAAGCTTATATTTGCGCGCTTCGGAGAGGATGCCGGGGATCGAATCGGTAGTCACGTTCTGGAACTCGTCGATGTAGAGATAGAATGGCGGATACGCCGCGCGCGGGTTATCCGCGCGCGCGAGCGCCGCCATAAAGAGCTTGCCGACGATGATGAGGCCGAGTAGGTTCGCATTTCTTTCGCCGAGACGTCCTTTCGAGAGGTTCACGAGAAGTATTTTCTTGTTATCCATTACCTCGCGGAATTTGAACGAGGATTCCTGCTGCCCCACGATGGGACGGATGAAATCGTTCGCGGTGAAGTCGTCGAACTTGTTGGTGATGTACGGCACGATGTTCTCGAGCGCCGCGTCCCCGCCGGCCTTGCTCGCGATTTCATTCCAGAATTGGTTCACGATGGGGTTCATGCTCTTATTGAGCTTTGCGCGCCGGAAGTCGCTGTTGGAGAGCACGCGCGCAATGTCGAGAATCGTCGAACCGCTCGCCGGGTCCTCCATCACGAGCTGAGTTGCGTTGCGGAAATATTGTTCGAATGCGGGACCCATACTTTCGGGAACGTCGCCATAGAGCCGGCGGAAGATCATGAGAAGCTCGTTCACGATGAATGTTTTCTGCTCGGGGCGCGAAAAGTCGTACTCGAGGAAGTTGAGCCCGAACGGGCGCGAGAGGTCGGCGGGGTCGAAATAAATGACATCTTTGTACCGCTCGGGCGGCACGGCAGCGAGGATGTCGAGAATGTCGGAGCCGTGCGGGTCGATGAAGCAACATCCTTCGCCATTTTTAATATCCTGGATGATCATGCTTTTCATGAGACCGGTCTTGCCGGTGCCCGTCTGGCCGATGATATAGAGGTGGCGCAGGCGATCTTCGGGGTCGAGGTAGATGCGCGTCTCCTGTCCCCGATAACTGTTCGCGCCGAGGAGCGCGCCCGTTTGCGTAAGTGTAAGCGGCGCTGGTGCGTGCGTGAAGCGCGCCTGCTTCAGGTGCGGCGAACTCTCGATGCCCGACGGCGGGAAGTGATAGATGGTCGTAAGCTCGCGGAGCGAGAGCGGAAGCGCCGATGAGTCTGGCAGACGGAAAGAAAAATCATCGAAAATGCTTTGCGCGCGCCGCTTCGCGGCGCGCGTGAATTCCAACCTGTTTCCCTGCGTATTCGCGAACTGATTGAACGCCGCCTCAAGTTCGCCGAGCACCTGCTGCGCCTTGCTTTCGTCCTTTGAAGAAGCGGAGAGGCGTATCGTTGCGCCGACGATGGGCGTGGCGATCTTTTTTTCCACCTGCTCGACGTGCGCCTTGTTCGTCTCTATCTGGCGAATCTCGACTTCCTTTGCCCTTTCCTCATCTTTGGGTTTGCTCGAAAACAGCGCTTTGCCGATATCGCGTGCGAATTCGCCCAGAGCCGTTTCCGGGATGGAAAACGCCGCGGTATGTTTCTCGCCCTTCCGGAGGGCGCGGAGAATCTTCTGATAATGCTTCACGTGCCGCTCGGCACGCGGCTCGATGACTATCTGGAGCGCAGCGCCCTCGCCGACGTGTTCTATTTTGGCAAAGGCGTTCGTGATGGCGTTCAAGGGGTCGTAGTCGAAATCGGTATAGTCCTTCAAGGGCAGCGCGGGATTCTCTGCAAGCCGCGCGGTCGAAACGAGCGCGACGCCGCCCGGCACGAATATGTTGTAGTCGTTCGGCTGCGGCACGATGTGCGCATCCGGAAAAATCGCAAGGAGCTGTTTTTCAAAAAGTGAACGCTTACCGCTCGGCACTGCTGCATAAAACTGGAGTTCGGGACTGTCCGCGGGTACCGCAAGCTCGAGCGCATAATAGTGCGGCTCACCGGGCGCAGCATCCTCGACCGAAAGGAGTCCCGCGTAAAATTGCTCCATGGCGGAGACGAGCTCTTTAAGCGTCTTCGTGCGTGCGTTCGATTCTTCGTTCTTTGGTCCCGGAAGTGCGATTTCATAGAGCGTCATATGGAGAGCTTGAAAACGCGGACCGTTCTCATTAGCGCCGGTAAGCGGCAGCCCGGCCGCAACGTAGCGCACGAGATACCGGTGAAAGTCGTCCGTGATATGCGGATTATGGAGTTTCTCAAGCACCATGAGCGCGTTTTTAATTCCCCTTTCTTCCATCGTGGCTTGCAGAGAAGCGATTGCGGCCTCATCGCCGCCAAAGTTGAGCTCGGCGAATATCTTCGAGGCGGCATCATGCGCCGCCGTATCACTGAGACGATATTCGTTCGCGAGCATTTCCGGGGCGGCGGCGTGATACGCGCGAACTTCCTCGGAAATAATGCGCGGACGTTCCGCATGAATGTCCGATGTTCCGCGTTTCCGAAGTTCTTGTTCCTTGCGCGCGACCTGCTCGCGCAAATAGGCAAGTTCTTCCTCGGGCGTTGACAGCTTTGGCGCGGATTCCATATTTTCTAGTATACTGTACGAGAATGCTTGATTTTTTGACCGCGTGTATACATCTCGACCCGATGGCCATCGTAAAGACGGGCGGTTACCTGGGAATAGCAATACTCATCTTTGCCGAAAGCGGACTCCTTTTCGGCGTCTTTTTTCCGGGCGATTCGCTTCTTTTTGTCGCGGGGCTTCTTTCCGCCGGCGGCTTTCTCGCGTTCGGACCCCTAGTCTTCGTCGTCGTCGCCATGGCAATACTCGGTGACTCGGTAGGGTACTGGTTTGGCGCGAATATCGGCGAGAGTCTTTTTCATCGCAAAGACTCGCGGTTTTTTAAACAGGCATACGTCGCGCGCACGCAGGATTTCTTCAAAACCTACGGTGGCCGCGCGGTCATTCTCGCGCGCTTTGTGCCTATCGTGCGCACTGTCGCGCCCATTCTCGCCGGCGTCGGCTCCATGCGCTACGCCCATTTCTTCTCCTACAATGCTCTTGGTGGATTTCTTTGGGGTGCAGGGGTGCTCTCGCTCGGATACTTTCTCGGCTCGGTAATCCCGAATAGCGATGCGTATGTCTTGCCACTCTCTTTTGTTATTATCGTCATTTCTTTCCTTCCCATATTCGCAAACCTTGTTCGCGCAAAACGTGCACCGTAGAAGACGCGGGGCCGGCCCTCGTCTGGAGTTTGACAATATACAGTTTTGTGTGCTATACTAGATTTAGTGCGAGGACGAGTGCTTCCTTTCACATTACATCTCACACGAGGAGAAGCGGCATGCATGGTGACCAACTTGCCCGTGTCCTTAAGGACAGGGCATATTCATACCGGAATAGGCGACTTGCCCCGGGAATCGTCCCTCGGCTGAGGGGGTTGCCGATTACGGAACAGGTGGTTCGTCAGGTAATCGAACCTTTCGTGACGTTAATCGGACCGTACCTCTCCGACGAAACGCGACGGGAAGTGAGAAGGAAGTCCGAGGAGTACGCGTGCAAAACATTGGCGCGGATACGCAGCAGTACGCACCCGCGCCATGCGGAAGACATGGGTTTTCTGACCCAGGAGAATGCGGATGTTCTTTTGACGGGGTTCGTGAACAGCATCTGTGCACCCCTCGACAGCGCGCTTCACGCTCGCGACCTGTCCGACGTGTACCTGTAAGACAGTAGGGCTTCTAAGCCCGTTTGCGACAAACGCTTGCGCAAACGGGCTTTTTATTTTAAGTGCCTTATCGGATACGCACCGACTTCAGGAAGTACCGTGACCTAAAGACCGGCTCCTTGCAGCGTCGTCGTGTAGGAACCGATAAATTGCGGGATGGCGAACGCTAGTCCGAGAAGAGGAAGCACGATAAGAGCAATCGAGACGACGCCCGTCCAAAAAAGATACTTGCGCACTGTTTCGGCAGCGCGATACGCCTTATCGGCCTTTGCGCCTATCTCGTCGAGCTTCGCAGCAAGTTCGGGGTCAATCATGCGGATTTTTCAAACTGTTCTACTCCAGAGATGGAAGACCCAGTTCACTATCGAGAGCACGAGTGCGAAAAGAAGCGCCGT